>JBCCZJ010000121.1:0-11795 GCA_039187915.1 Myxococcota bacterium | reverse complement strand
CGCCACCGTCGCCCGGGCCGCGTCGTCCCGGCCCGTCGGCGCCGCTGCCCCGAGGCTGCGGTAGCCACAGCCCGCCGCGAGCGACGAGAGCAGGATCGCGGCCATGGCGACGAGCAGGACGGAGCGCCCGGGATGCGGCATGCGAGACGGATAGCATGCGGCGTCGCGTCGGGCGCGCAGGACGGGCGGGCGAGCCCTCGGGCGGCTCAGCCGTCGAGCTTGAGGAGCGCCTTCGCGACCGCCAGGACCTTGTTCGCCTGGATGGGCTTCGTCAGATACTCGTTCGCACCGAGGCCGATCGCGCGCTCGCGATCCTCCTTCGCCCCCTCGGTCGTGATCACGCAGATCGGCATGTCGGCGAGGTTCTGCTCGCCGCGGATGAGGCTGATCAGCTTGAGGCCGTCCATGACCGGCATGTTGATGTCCACGAACGCGAGATCGAAGTGATCGCTCGTCACCTTGCGCAAGCCGTCCATGCCGTCCTGGGCTTCGACGATGTCGACGCCCTTCATTCGCTTCAGCGCGAAGACCAGCAGCTGCCGCATCGTGGGACTGTCTTCGACGATCAGGATTCTCTGACCCGCCATGTCCTACACCTCACTCGAAATTCGTGCTCGTCCCCGTCCGTCCATCGGGAACGTCACTTCGTCAGCAGATCGATGAACCCCTGGATGGTGCTCAGCTTCCGCTCGGATTGCGCATAGAGCCGGGACGCGAAGATCGCGGTCGCGGCATGACCGGCCAGCAGGGTGAAGAGCTCGTTGTCGAGCGCGGAGAACCCGTCCTTCTGCTGGAGCAGCTTATAGATCACGATGGCGCCGACCGGTCGATCATCGACGCGAAGCGGGATCGACACGACGGGCTCGCCTCCGCGGCTCGGGGGCCCCCCGGAGACCGCGGGATCGCCGAGCTGGACCTCGCCTTCCGCGACGCTCCGGCCGACGAGACCCTCGCCGACCTGCAGGACGGGGAAATTCGCGACGACCTCGCCCTCGGCCGCGACCGGGCGCAGCTCGTCGCTGCCTTCCTCGGATACGTAGACGCCGAAGATCTCGGCACCGATCAGGTTGATCACGATCTCGAGGATGACCTTCACGACTTCGCTCGGATCCAGCGTCGAGTGGAGCTGGTAGCTGGCGACGTAGAGGTTCGCGAGGTTGTTGTTCTCTTCCTCGACCTCGACGTAGCGCTCGGCGAACTGCAGGTTCTCGCCTTCGACCGAGCGCAGCTGCTCGAGGATGTTCTCGTTCTGGTTCTCGAGCTCCTCGATCTTGGAGATCAGCTCCGCGCGGAGCTTGTCCCACTCCGCGTCGCTCTGAGCGGCCTGACCGTGGCGCAGCTGCACCTCCGAGAGCTCGCGCCGGAGACGCGTGTTCTCGTCCAGGATCTGCTTCGTGAACTCGGCGCCGCGTTGGAAGATCGCGAGTACGGCTTCGCCGCGATCTCCTCCCTGGCCCTCTTCCTTTTCGCTCATGCGCGACCTCGGTCTCTCGTCTGATGGGAGCGGATCTCTCCGATCCCCCTTTGAACGGCTGTGGGAATCTCGTGCAGCGGCAGGACGGCATCGGCCGCCCCCGCGTTCACCACCTGTTTCGGCATTCCGTAGATGACCGCCGTTTCCTCGGACTCCGCTATCACTCGTCCTCCGGCCGCCTTGACTTGACAGGCGCCTTCCCGCCCGTCGTCCCCCATCCCCGTGAGAACCACCGACAGGAGCCGCTCGCCGTAGACCTTGGCGGCGGAGATGAAGAGGCGATCGACCGAGGGCGTGTACTTGTCGCGCCCGTCGTCGTCCTCGAGCACCGTCACCACGCGTTTCCCGCGGGCTTCGAGCTCCATGTGGCGGCCACCGGGCGCGATCAGCACGACCCCGGGCTCCGGCATTTCTCCGCCGATCGCCTCTCGCACCCGGAATGGCGTCAGGCGATCCATCCGCTCCGCGAAGCCGCGGGTGAAACCCGCCGGCATGTGTTGCGCAACGAAGAAGGCGCAGGGCGGGACGTCGGTGAAAGCGCCGAAGGTCTGCACGAGCGCGGCAGGGCCGCCCGTCGACGACCCGATCACGACGACCGGCAGATCGAGGTTCGGCCAGGCAGGCACCGCCGGGATCGTCCGATCGGTGAGCACCGGCGGCGGCGACTGGATCCGGTGCGAGACCTTGTCGATCCGCAGATCGCGGGTCGCGTGGACCTTGCGGATCAGGGCCTCCTGGATCGATTGCAGCTCGAGGGTCGCGCGCGCGGTCGGCTTCGCGATGAAGTCGACCGCGCCGAGATCGAGCGCCTTGAACACGTCGTCCTCGCCGGCGCGGCCGGAAACGACGATGACCGGCGTCGGCCGTTTGGCCATCACGAGACGCAGGAACGTGAAGCCGTCCATGCGCGGCATCTCGAGGTCGAGCGTGATCAGGTCCGGGTCGAGCTCGAAGGTCTTGCGGAGCGCGTCCTCCCCGTCCCGCGCCGAACCGACGACTTCGACCAGAGGCGAGCTCTCGAGCATGCGGGTGAGGGTCTGGCGCGAGAAGGCCGAGTCGTCGATGACGAGGATCCTGATCGGGTCGCGCCGCTCCATCAGGGCGATTCCCGCCCGTCGGACTCGGCGGCGGCGACGCCCGCCCGCGCCAGCGCGTGCCAGGCGTCTTCCTTCTCCTCGCCGGGAACGGGTCGGCGATACACGAGATCGCGACTCAGGTGCTTCAGCTCGAAGTCCGACGTCACGTTGATGAGCGACTCGGAGTGGCCGAGGAGCAGGTAGCCGCCGGGCCGGAGTTTGTCGTGGAAGGTGGCCATCACCCGCTTCTTCGTGTCGAGGTCGAAGTAGATGATCACGTTCCGGCAGAGCACGACGTCCATCGTCCCGAGCAGGCTGGTCTTCGTGGGATCGAGCAGATTCATGTGCACGAAGTCGACGTGCCGCTTCACCTCGTCCGAGATCCGGACGAGCCCGTCCTTCTCGGCGAAGTAGTGCATGCGCATCGACGACTCGGTCTCGCGGAACGAAGCCTCGCGGTAGATCCCGCGCCTCGCTTTCGACAGGACCGCCTTCGAGATGTCCGAGGCGTAGACCCGGAAGTCGACGCCCGGCACGAGGTTCGCTTCGAGCCCCATCATCACGATGGAGAAGGGCTCCTCTCCGCTCGAGCAACCGGCGGACCAGATCGAGACCGGGCGCCTTCGCCCCGACTCGCTGGCGCGGATCTCGGGGATGATCTCGTGGACGAGTGCCTGCAGCTGAGCGCGCTCGCGGAAGAAATACGTCTCGTTCGTGGTCAGCAGATCGACGAGCCGCGAGAATTCCGCCTCCGCGTCGGCCCCGTGCCGAAGCTGGTAGAGGTAGGACGGAAAGCTCCCGACGTCCGCCTCCTCGAGGCGGCGCGCGAGGCGCTTCTCGACCAGGAAGCGCGTATCCTCGTCGAAGTGGAGCCCACACCGACGCCGGACGAGGTCCGCGAACATGCGGAACTCGGTGTCCGAGAGGGTGAAGCTCGAGGCGTCGTCCAGCATCCGCGGGGCCTACTCCTCGAGCCGTTCGACGGCGCGCAGGATCGCCTCGCGAACGAAGGCGTCGTCCTCGATCTCGAGTCGACGCAGCAACGCCGGCAGCCCCTTGCGGTAGGCGCGATCCGAGAAGGTCTGCACGACTTCGGCGCGAACGGCCCAGTCCTCGTGGGCCACGATCGGGAGCAGTTCGGCGAGGGAACGGTCGTCCCCGTGCGCCCCGACGCAGGCCACCGCGGCACGGACGACGTCGCCCTCCGGTCGCGCGAGGCCCGAGAGGGCGAGCCGTCCCGCCGAGTCTCCGCCGACCTCCATGAGCGCTTCGAGCGCCGCGAACGCGACGAGCGGCTCCCGCTCGAGCGCCGGCGCGATCAGGGACTCGAGCTCGCCGGAGGCGAGCCCGCGACCGCGATGCAGCCGACCGACGGAACGCAGCGCGACGGAAACCACGCGCGAATCGTCGTCCCCCATCTGCCCGGCGAGAGCCTCGACCGCCTCCTCGCGATCCGATCGACCGAGTACGGTCGCGGCCGCGATCCGCACGGCGCTCGATTCGTCACCGAGAGCGAGGCGCAAAGCATCCTGCGCGCGATCGAAGTCGAAGCGTTCGAGGGCCAGGACCGCCGCGCGACGCACGGCCGACGAGGCGTCCTTCAGCAGGAAGCCGATGATCTCCTCGTCCGCGTCGCGACCGAGCTTCGACAACACCTTGGCGATCGCCAATCGGACCGGCTCCGGCGCACCGGCCAGTCGACCGGAGAGCATGCCGACGAGCTGGACGTCGACGTGGGCCGAAGAAGCCTCGGGATGCTCGGCGAGCGCGACGATCGCACCCACGACGACCGCTACCTCTTCCGTCCCATCGACGTCTTCGTCGCGCGCCGAGCTCTCGAGACGCCGCACGAGCTCGGGCATCCGGTCGAAGAAGCCGCCCCTGCCGAGTGCCGTCGCGGCGACGCAGCGAAGCTCCACGTCGGTGTCCGCGAGCGCGTCCGCGAGCAGCCGCTCGGCGGCATCGCTGCGCAGGCGACCGAGGACCGCGCAGGCACGGCGCTTCAGATCGAAGGAGAGCGAGGACCAGCAGGCTTCGAGCGTCTCCGGCAGGACCGTACCGAAGGACTCCAGCGTCCGGTCGGCGAGCTCTTCGACGGCCTCGTCGCGCCCCGACTCGAGGATCGGAACGATCGCCCGGGGATCTGCGAGCAGGCCGAGGAACTGGATCAGGACCATCCGGCTCCCGAGGTCCGCGTGATCGAGGCGCTCGCAGCCGACTTCCACCAGCCGCGCGTTGGCCCCCGCCGCGTCGCGCAGGCGTTCGATCAGTCGGTCGTGTTCCGCGCCGTCGAGGCGCGAGAGCGTCCGCAGCAGCGCCCCCATTGCGCCTTCGCGGCTCGACCGACTGCCGCTGGCGAGCCCCTTCACGAGCGCTTCGGTCGCGTCGGGATCGACGGAGAAGCCCAGCAGCTCGAAGGCCGCCGGGCGCAGGAGCGACTGGTCGAGCGCTTCGCCGAGGCTCGCCACGCCGACGCTCGCCTCCATCCGAGACAGCGCGCGCAGCGCGGAGAGACGGACGAGCACGTCTTCCGCTTCTTCCGTCACGAGCGACAGGAGGTGGTTGATCTCGTCGATGCCACCGACGACCCCAAGCGCCTCCGCGGCCGCCGCGCGCACGTTCGGATCCTCGTCCGCGAGCGCGTCGCGCAGCGGCGGACGACTCGCGTGATCCCCGATCGCCGCGAGGGCATCGATCACGAGCTTGCGAACGTCGACATCGGCACTCGACATCTCGTCGACGAGCCGAGCCGTCACCCCCGTGCCGCAAGCGACGAGCGCCTCGAAGGCCGCGTTGCGCCGACCGGGATTGTCGCCGTCCGCGAGCGAGGCGACGAGCATCTCCTGGATGCTCGCGTCGTTCCGGCAGCTCACCAGACGATCGACGGCGGCCTTGCGGACGCGCCAACCCGGATCCCCGAGGCATTCGCACAGACGCATCGCCGCCTCGTCGGTCGGCAGCAGGAGGAGCTGCTCGACCGAGAGTCGCCGCACCTCTTCGTCGGTGCTCGAGAGCCCGTCGAGGATCGCCGCGCGCTCTTCCTGGGAAACGTCGCCGTTCATCCCTGGGCACTTCGCTCCGCGGCGACGCGGTTGAGCTCGTCCATGATGAAGTCCGTCTCCTCGCGCACGTCCTCACGGATACGCTGGCGGAGCAGCGCGCGCGCCTCCTGGATCTCCAGATCGAGCACCTGCGCCAGGTTTCCGTCCCGGGTCGCCTGCTCGAACTTCTCGGGCTGATAGAGGAGCATCTCCGAGACGGCGATCCGCGCGAGGCGCTGGGCACGCTCCCGCTCCTCGGTCGTCTCCGGATCCTCGTCGGCAGCGGGCGCCGTCGTTTCGACGACCGGCGTCCCGGCGACGACCGGCGCGGACGGCGTCTCCGGAGCGAAGTCGAGTGAAGGCTCGTCGAGCTCGAGCGCCGGCGGCCCCGAGGACACATCCAGCTCGAGCGCGGGCGGGGGCGAAGCAGCGTCCAACTCGAGCGCGGGCGGGGGCGAAGCGGCATCCAGCTCGAGCGCGGGCGCGGGCGCGGCCGAAGGGGCGTCGAGCTCCAGCGCCGAGGGCGCGTCCAGTTCCAGCGCCGGCGGGTCGACCGCGGGCGACGGCGCTTCGAAGGCGGGTTCGGGCGACGAGGTCTCCGCCGCGGGCGTCGGATCGGCCGGCGGCGCGGCGCCACCGATCGACAGCCCCCCGTCGCGCAGGATCGGTTGCAATCCATCCGGAAGATCCGGCTGCTCGATGTAGACGTCCGCGCCGTAGAGATCCGCAGGATCGCGGCGATAGCGCGACTGATGGTGGATCGCGCCGACCAGTACGACCACGGTGTCGCGCAAGCTCTCGTTGCGCTTCACGACTTCGCAGACCTGGAAGCCGAACATCTTGGGCAGGGCCGCATCGAGCACGACGGCCCGCGGCAGCAGCCGCTGGATCGCGAGCATCGCTTCGACGCCGTCGGGTACCAGGTAGGGCACGAGCCCCCACGACTCGACGGCGGCCGCGCTGGCCTTGCCGCGCGCGTCGTCCGGATCCGCGATCAGCACGAGGCGTTCGCGATCGACTTCCGGCGCCGGATCCGGCGCCGCCGGAGCAGAAGCGGGCGCGCTCACCGCGGCGGGCGCCGGCGGAGCAGAAGCGGGCGCGCTCACCGCGGCGGGCGCCGGCGGAACGGGCGCCTCGACCGGCGTCGGGGCGGGCGCGGGTTCGACCGCCTTCGGCGCTCGGACGAGGAAGACCGCGGAGCACTTGGTGCAGCGCAGCTTCGCACCCTCCGGCCCGATGCGTTCGGGGTCGACGCGGTAGCGCGCACTGCACTTCGGACATCCAGCAACCATCTTCGTTCTCCCCATCCCGGAGCGGCGCTCCGAGGTCGTCCCTAACAGCGGAACCGTTCGACGTTCCCGCGCAATTCCTGGGCCTGGTCGACGAGCGTCGTCATCGCGTCGCGCACGCGCCGAGCCGCCTCTTCGTTCGAGCGACTGCCGTCGGCCACGCTGTCGAGGACCGACGCGACCTGCTCGCAGACCGCCGATTGATCGCCGAGCGACCCGCTGATCTGCTCGACCGCGCCGCGCACGCCCGTCACGTTCTCGCGGATCCGGCCGAAGCCGGCCGCCTGATCCTCGGTCGTCCGCCGCACCTGCTGGGCCACCTCACGCATGGTGAGGGCCGAGCGGTACACGATCTCGTTTCCGCGGTTCTGCTCGTTGCTCGCCTCGCCGATCTGGTCGGCCGATTCGCGCACCTTCTCCATCAGCGCGACCACGTGGGACGCCGCCTTCGTCTGCTCGCGGACCGAGGTCACGATCTCGCTGATGCGGGTGCCCGCTTCACGGCTCGCATCGGTGATCTCCTCGAGCGTCTTGCCCGCCTCGGCCGAGAGGTCGACACCGCCCATCACGCTGGCGGAGCCCGCTTCGATCGCACCGATGGCGTTCTCGCTCTCTTCCTGGACGGCCCGGATCAACCCCCCGATCTCCTTGGTGCTCGCGAGCACGCGGTCGGCGAGTTCCTTGATTTCGTCCGCGACGACCGAAAAGGCCTTGCCCTGTTCTCCGGCCTGCGCCGCGATGATCGCCGCGTTCAGCGCGAGGAGGTTCGTCTCGTCGGCGACGTCGTCGATCACGTCGAGGATGCCGCCGATCTCGTTCGTCCGCGCGCCGAGCCCGCGGATCACGCTCTCCGCGGCGTCGGTCGCCTCCCGGATCGCTTCCATGCCCGCGATCGTCTGCACGACCTTCGCCTGCCCGAGCTCGGCCTTCTCGACGACGTCGCGAGACAGATTCGCGGTCGTCTCCGCCGCCGTGTCGACGGCGCGCATGGCGCTGGCCATCTCTTCCATGCTCGAGGACGTCTCTTCGGACGCTTCGGCGAGCCGATCCGTCGTCGCCCCGACCTCTTTCACGCTGCGGACCATCTGCTCCAGGGAGTCGGACACGGCGTCGACCTTCGAGGTCAAGACCGACGCGGTCTCGTTCAGCTCGTCGCCGGCGGCGCCGAGCTCGAGCACCGAGTTGCTCGATTCGTCGATCGCCGTCGTGAGCGCGCTGGCGCTGCCCTGGGCCTCGCCGACGCGGTTGCTGATCGAGGTCACGAAGGCGTGGATCTCGTCGACCTGCGCCGCTTGCACGTTGCTCGACTCGACGATGCCGCCGAGGGCACCGCCGAGTTCGGCGAGGGTCGACTCGACGCCCTCCGCGGCCGAGCGTGCGGCGCCGAGGGTCGTACGAAAGCTCTCCGCCGCGCGGACGAGGCTGGCCTCGAGCGCGCCGAGATCGTCGTCCATCACGCTGATCCCCTCGCCACGCAGGTCGCCCGCCGCGAGCCGATCCGCATGCGCACGGACGTGAGCGATGGACCGTTCGACGTCCCCGCCCACGCGCATGCCGAAAGCGAATACGAGCACGCTCGCCGCGAAGACCAGCCAGAGCCCGCCAGTCCAGGCGTTCGCCGTCTCGGCGGTCCCGACGAAGACCGCGAAGGAACGGCCTTCCGGGCCCGTCTCGAAGCGCCCGACACCGCTGCCGTCTCGGAGCCGGATCGCGCCGTCCGTCCGGCCGCTCGCGAGCGCCGCGTCGACCGCCGTAAGGAACGGGTCGGGCACGTGCGCGGTGGCATCTCCGCCCAGCGTCTCGGCGTCGAGCGGGAAGGCGACCACCCGACCGGGACGGAAGGCTTCGGCCGGGAGCACGGACGCGACACGCTCGGCGAAGGTTCCCTCGGCGCCGCCGAGCGCGCTGATCGCCGCTTCGGCGAAGGCGATTCGTTCGTTCGCGGCGCGCTGGAGCGAGAGGTGTCCAGCGACGTCGAAGACGACGAGCATGCCGGCGACGGCAGGCAGCGCGACGGCCAGCCGGAGTCGCGACGCGGTACGCGAACCGCCGAAGGCGTCCGTCAGCGAAACCTCTTCCGGGCCGGCGCTGCGGCGATACCGGCCGAGCCGGATCCGCGCGTGATAGAAGCAGACCTGGGCGCTCGCGACCGCGTTCACGACGGCGAAGAGCGCGAGACTGCGCAGGAGCGCCGGGGCGAACCAGCCCGCCGCGCCGACGACCGACAGCGCCGAGGGCACCAGCACGATCGAGGAGAGGCCTGCGACGAGGAGCGTGCGGTGGACCTGCGCAGGAATCGCGGGCAGGGCCCACTCCGACGCGCGGCGTCGCAGCAGCGCGCAGCCGACGAGGATCGGCGCGGCGTAGCCGACGAACATCGCCCCGAACTCGGCGAGGGAGGCCTCGAAGAGGAGCGTCGCGAAGACGGTCACGGCCAACGCGATCGGCACGGGATAGGCCAGGTCGACGACCTGCCGCCATCCACGCGCGAGCGGCTCGAGCTCCGTGGGATGTGCTTCGGGGGATTCGATCAACGGGGCTCTCCTTGACCCGCCTGCGGAGGCAGCGCGGAGCGATACACGCTCTCGACGAGGGTCTCGAGGGACAGGACCATCACGGGGGCCTCGCCCTCGCGTCGGACGACGTGGCGGACCGCGTCGTAGCCGGCCTGGGTCGCCAGGTCCGGGACGTCCTCGAGGCGATGGCCCTCGAGGCTCAGGACGTCGGTCGCGGCGTCGACCCAGAGGCCGAGCACGAGACCGTCGATCTCCAGCACGACGATCCGCGCATGCATACCGTCCTCGGCCGTGCCGCGACGCAGGACCTTCGCCAGGTCGATCACCGGAATCACCGCCCCGCGCAGGTCGATGACGCCCTCGATCAGCTCCGGCGCATTCGGCAGCGGCGTGATCTCCTGGATTCGTACGATCTCCCGGACGGTCGCGACCTCGAGGGCGTAGATCTGCCCTTTCACCTCGAAGCAGGCGAGGTTCACGGTCGAGCCTTCGTGGAGCGGCAGCGCCATGCTAGACAAGGCCGCCCTCCTCTCGCGCACGCGATCGACTAGCCATCGGTCACTCCCAGCGCGCGCTCGACGTCGAGGATCGAGACGAACTCCTCGCCGCGCGGGCAGACTTCGGACACGCTCGCGACGTCGAGCCCCTGCGCTGGCAGGACCTCGTCGTCGCCGATGCGATAGACCTCGCTGACCGAATCGACGAGCAGACCGGTCACGCGGTCCGCGTCGCCATGGAGCACGATGATCCGGTTCGAGCGGTCGGGGGTGGAGGCGCCGAGTCCGAGCCGGCGGCGCAGGTCCACGACCTCGACGACTTCGCCGCGCAAGGCGACCACGCCCAGCAGCCACGCCGGCGCCCGCGGAATCGTCGTCAGCTCGCGCATGCGGACGATCTCGCGCACGCGCTCCACGGGGACCGCGTAGGCCGCGCCGTCGAGACCGAAGACGAGCAGCTCGCGCAGGACCTGCACGGTCTCCTGACCTTCACCGCGAAAGCCGCTGGCCGCGCCTCGGGCCAGGGTCTCCCAATCGGCGCCGGACGCGTCGGACGTCGGCGTGGATTCGCTCACGCGGCCTCCCTTCGGCGAATCACATCGCCCACGATCGCGGAGACGTCGATCACGAGGATCGCGCCGCGATCGCCGAGCTCGGTCGCGCCGGCGATCCCGCGGATCTGCTGGAGGGGGCCCTTGATCGGCTTGATCACGGTGTCCTGCTGGCCCTCGAGCCGGTCGACCAGGAGACCGAGGCGCTGCTCGCCCATCCCGAGGACGACCACGAACTGGCGTTCCTCCGGTCCGCCGCAGGGAATCTCGAACTCCTCGCCGAGCCGGCGCAGGAGCAGCGGCTCGCCGCGCAGGTTCAGCACTTCGCGACCCTCGCTGCGTCCGATCTGCTCGGGCTCGACGACCATCGTCTCGAGCACCGAGTTCAACGGAATCGCGAAGCGCTCTTCGCGGATCCCGACGATCAGCGCCTGGATGATGGCCAGCGTGATCGGCAGCGTGATCGTGACGGTCGTGCCGCGGCCGGGGGTCGACGCCAGGTCGACCATGCCGCCCATCTCGGCGAGGTTGTTGCGGACGACGTCCATGCCGACGCCGCGGCCGCTGGTGGCGGACACCTCCTCGGCGGTCGAGAGCCCGGCCTCGAACACGAGGTTCAGGATCTCCTTCTCGGAGAGCGCATCGGCCGTCGTGATCAGGCCGCGGGCGATCGCCTTCTCGCGGATCGCCGCGGGGTCCATGCCGCGACCGTCGTCCTGGACCTCGATCACGACGTGATTGCCACGCTGGAACGCGGAGACCTTGATCCGGCCGCTCGGCGCCTTGCCTGCGGCGGTCCGCTCCTCCGGCGTCTCCAGCGCGTGGTCGAACGCGTTGCGCACGATGTGGACGAGGGGATCGACGAGCTGTTCGACGATCAGCTTGTCGAGTTCGGTGTCGGCGCCGTTGAACTCGAGCTCGACCTCCTTGCCGAGATCGCGGCGCAGGCGGCGTACGACCCGGGAGAGCTTCTCGAAGATCTGGCGGAGCGGGACCATGCGCACGTCGAGCACGCCGGTCTGCAGCTCCTTGAGCTTCCGGTCGAGCGTCTTGTGCGTCTTCGCGAGCTCGGCTCCGATGCGCGCCGTCGCAGCGTCCTCGGTCAGACGCTGGGCGACGGTGCCGATCGCGTTGCGCTGGATGACCAGCTCGCCGACCAGGTTCATCAGCTCGTCGAGCTTCCGGATGTCGACGCGGACCGTGTCGCTGATCGAGCGCAGCGATTCGATCTCGGGCGTCTCGCCCCCGCCCGACGGCGGCGCGGGTCCGGACGCGGCGGTCGCCGGCGGCGCGTCGCCCGCCGCGGGACCCGTCGCGGGCGCGGCGTCTGCTTCGGGCGCGGCCGCTTCGG
>JBCCZJ010000120.1:0-11872 GCA_039187915.1 Myxococcota bacterium | reverse complement strand
GCGTCTGGGGCCCGGGCCGGGGCACGACGGTTCGGTGGGTCAGCCGATCAGGGCCTGGCCGCCGTCGAGCGCGATCGACTGGCCGTTCACGTAGGCGCAGTCGTCGCTGCAGAGGGTGACGACGAAGCGGCCGATGTCCTCTTCGAGTTCGCCGACGCGGCGCATCGGAATCGTCTGGAAGTAGGCTTCCGCCTCATCCGGTGCGTTCTCGATCCAGCCGGCGAGGCCGGGGCTCTTGGCCAGCGGCAGGATCACGTTCGTCCGGATGCCGTCGACGGCCCATTCGCAGGCGGCCGCGCGGGTGAGGGCGCGAATGGCCTCCTTGACCGCGGCGTAGCAACCGTAGTTCGACATGTCCCAACGCTTCGCCGCGGCGGTGGCGAGGTTCACGATCGAGCCGCCGCCCTCCAGGTGCGGCTTGCACTGCTTCATCAGGCGGAACGTGGCGAGGGGGCCGCTCTCCCAGCCCGCGGTGAAGCCCTCGTCGCTGACCGCTTCGAGCGGACCGAGCGGGACCTCCTGCGCGTTGTTCACCAGGATGTCGATCGTGCCGAACGCGTCGACGACGCCGTCGACCAGGCCCGCGAGCGAGGCGTCGTCCTTCACGTTGCAGGCAAAGGGCAGAGACCGCCCGCCGCGGGAGGCGATCTCCTTGCAGGTGTCCTCGAGCTTCGAGGCGGTGCGCCCGCTGACCGCGACCGCCGCGCCCTCCGCGGCGAGCGCGAAGGCGATGCCTTGACCCACGCCCTGACCGGCGCCGGTCACCAGCGCGACCTTTCCATCCAACTGACCCATGTCGGTTCTCCTGTCTCCGACCGGACGTCAGCCTTCGAGGGGCTCGACGCGCGCGCGATCGGGGTAGAAAGCCAGATGGTCGCGCAGCGCTTCCATCTGGTCGAAGGGATCCTCGTAGCTCCAGGCGACCTTCTCGGAACGTGCGTCGCCGATGACGTCGAAGTAGGTGGCATCCCCCTTGAAGGGGCAGTGGGTCGTGTGCGCGACGCGGTCGAGCCGGTCCATCCGGACGTCTTCGCGCGGGACGTAGACGACCGGCAGGGAGCGGCTCTCGCGCAGGGTCAACCCGCGGCGGGTCTCCGCGACGAGGGCGTCGCCGACGTAGACGCGGATCGCGGCGGGGGCGTCCTCGAAGCGGAGCGCGTGCTCCGGGTGGCGGTCGTAGGCTTCCGATCGGGCCATGGTCGCGACTTCCTGCGTTCCGGGGTTCAGTCTTCGCCGAGCGTCTCGCAGGCCGCGGCCAGGTCCCGCTCTCCGTCGCGCGTCTGCACGCCGCGGGCGAGGAAGCGCCGCATGCGTGGGACGCGTTCGGAGCGTGGGTCGCTCATCAGCGCGTCGAACGCGTGCTGCTCGGTCAGGAGATCGCGCTCGAGATCCGCGTCGGCGATCGCCTGCAGCGTCCGCTTGGTCTCGCGAAGGGTATGCGCGGGGAAGCGCGCGATCCGGCGCGCGAGCCGGTCGACGAAGGGGCCGAGCGCCTCCGGCGGCAGCGCGCGATTGATCCAGCCGTAGGCCGCCGCCTCGCTCGCGGAGAAATCGTCGCCGCCGAGGATGATCTCGGCGGCGCGCGCGGGGCCGACCAGCCGCGTGAGGCGCGCCGTGCCGCCGGCGCCGGGCAGGATGCCCAGCGCGACCTCGGGCTGACCGAACACGGCGCGTCCCGTGGCCGCGAAACGCATGTCGCAGGCGAGCGCGACCTCGCTTCCGCCACCCCGGGCGAAGCCCTCGATGCGCGCCAGGGTGATCTGCGGCAGCTTGCGCCAGCGCTCGAGCAGCTGGTGCGTGAAGGGCAGCGTCTCGACCGGAGCGCTCGGGTCGGTCGGGACCTGCGCGATCGTTTCGACGTCGCCATGGGCGATGAAGAAATCGGGATCCGCGCTCGAGAGCACGACGACGCGGCTCGCCTCGTCCTGCTCGAGGCGCTCGACCGTCGCGAGGAGCGCGCCCATCAGCTCGGCCCCCAGCAGATTCAGGGGCGGGTGATCGATCACGACCGAGGCGACGCCGTCTTCGCGTTCGATCCGGATCGGGGAGGCAGCGTCGGGCATCGGTTCTCCAGGCGCGACCGGCTGCGCCGAGGCGTCGATTCTAGTGAGCGGCGGAGGCCGAACAAGCGCGGCGGGGCATGCCGCGGGCGTGGCCCCACGCCCTCGGCTCGGCGGCGAGCGTCGGAAACGCGCGCCTTTCCGGTCGGTTGGCTCCGGGCGGCCTCAGGGAGCGGTAACGCGTGCGCATTCCTCAAGCGATCTGCCCGAGTTTCCGATGGAACTCGGGACGGCCGCTGTCTGGCCAGGAGAACGCCGTGTTCGATCGCTCTCGCCACTTCCTCTTCGTGGGCATCCTCCTCGCGGCGCTGACGGGCGCTGGCTGCGGCGGACCCGAAGGCGCCGTCCTGCTCGTCGATGCCGAGTTCAACCCGGCGGGCGCGTCGAACGCCAACGGACAGATCAGCGAGACCGTCGGGGTCGCTCAGACCTTCACGGTCCTCAACAACGGAAAGTTCGAGCGGTTCTGGGTGCTCCTGTCCCAAGGCGCCTCCCCGGATACCGGCGTCGTTCGGATCACCGTCCGCCCCGTCGCGGGCGGCGTGCCGAACGCTTCCCCGGCCAGCTCGATCATCAACCCGATCGACGTCGACACGAGCACGCTGCCGGCCCTCGGGACCGAGAGCTTCACGATGTTCGACGTCGGCTCCGATCCGGGCCGCGTCGTCGCGACCGGCGAGATGTACGCCATCGTCGTCGAGTTCGTCAGCCGCACCGGCGTCGACACCCAGCACATCGCGCGCTTCCTCGGCATTGATGGCAGCGGCGGCGACCCCTACACCGACGGCAGCGCCGCGACCGATACGGGCACGGGCTACGTCGTCAGCGCCACGAGCGACGACTACATCTTCCGCACCTTCGTGCTCGAGCCGTAGCCGCCTCGCTCCGGAGAGCCGGCGCCGCGCTCGGCCGCTCCGATCGGTCGTCTCAGCGCCGACCCACGAATCGGGGTCGAAGGCGCCGCGGGCGATCTCGCAGCGCGTCGTCGAACCGACCTAGGGGCGTGGCCCTCGTCTCGACTCGTCCGTCGGTGACGGTCGCCCTCGGTGGATCGGGGAACGACCGATCGAGGCGTCCAAACCGATGGGCAGGAAAATGGTGGAGCCGGCGGGAATCGAACCCGCGACCTCTTGAATGCCATTCAAGCACTCTCCCAACTGAGCTACGGCCCCAACGGGAGGCGGATCCTACCGCAGGGCGACCCCGTGTCAAAGGCCCGTGGCGCGACGGTTCGCGGACGCGTCGGATCGGGAAAGCGCCTCTGCGGCAAGCAGTTGCGCGCGCGTGGTATGCTGCCGGCCCGCTGCCGGAGTGGCGGAATTGGTAGACGCAGGGGACTCAAAATCCCCCGGCCGCAAGGCCGTGCGGGTTCGATTCCCGCCTCCGGCACCAGAATCGTCGCGAGCGCGAGAGCCCGTCCGGGGCGCGCTCCTATACTGCGATGGACGGACGTGCTCTTCCGGTCCCTCGGGCCGCTCTCCGTGGGCGCGGCCGCGTGGGCCGGCGCCGCGCGCCCACCGTCGTCCCGCGCCCGGGGAGTCCCCGCATGTCCAGCCCCGATACGCCGCTTCGGCCGGACCAGTTCGATCGGTATCGGCGACACCTGACGCTGCCGGAGTTCGGACTCGACGGGCAGAAGATGCTGCTCGAGAGCAGCGCGCTGCTGATCGGCGCGGGTGGGCTCGGATGTCCGACGGCGCAGTACCTGGCGGCAGCCGGGGTAGGGCGG
This sequence comes from Myxococcota bacterium, assembly GCA_039187915.1. Taxonomy (GTDB): domain Bacteria; phylum Myxococcota_A; class UBA9160; order UBA9160; family UBA4427; genus UBA4427. Next base: position 8,083 of record JBCCZJ010000120.1, on the reverse strand, counting down.
ATCGGGCTGGTCGACGACGACGTCGTCAGCGCCTCGAATCTACAGCGCCAGATCCTCTACTCGACCCACGACCTCGGTCGCCCCAAGGTCGAGGTCGCCGCGGAGCGACTGACCGGGCTCAACCCGGACGTGAAGATCGAAGCCATGCCAATCCGCCTCGACGCGAGCAATGCGCTCGATCTCTTCGCCGAGTACGACGTCGTCATCGACGGGACCGACAACTTTCCGACCCGCTACCTGACGAACGACGCCTGCGTCCTGCTGGGCAAGCCGAACGTGCACGGCTCGATCTTCCGCTTCGAGGGGCAGGCGAGCGTCTTCGATGCCCAGCGCGGCCCCTGTTACCGCTGCCTCTACCCCGAGCCGCCGCCGCCGGGAGCGGTCCCCTCCTGCGCGGAAGGCGGCGTCCTCGGCATCCTGCCCGGGACGATCGCGCTCGTACAGGCGACGGAGGCGGTGAAGCTGCTGACGGGCCTCGGGCAGCCGCTCTTCGGACGGCTGCTCCACTACGACGCACTCGAGATGTCCTGGCGCGAATTCAAGATGGCGAAGGATCCCGGCTGCCCGCTCTGCGGCGATGCGCCTTCGATCAGCGAGCTGATCGACTACGAGGGCTTCTGCGGCATGCCGGCGCGCGAGGGCACCGCCGAGGACGAGCTCGTCCAGACGTCCGCGAGCGCGCTCGCCGCCCGCCGTGTGGCGGGGGAGGACGTGTTCCTGCTCGACGTCCGCAACGCGGACGAGCGCGAGACCGCGCTGATCGAAGGGGCGCACTGGATCCCGCTCGACGAGCTCGAGGCGCGGATCGGGGAGCTGATCCCGCACAGGGACGGTGCGCTCGTGGTCCACTGCCATCATGGGGGCCGCAGCGAAACGGCCGTCCGACTCCTGCGCGCGCGCGGATTCCGAGGGGTCGAGAACCTCGACGGTGGAATCGAGGCCTGGTCGCTGACCGTCGATCCGACGGTGCCGCGCTACTGAATTCCGCGCGCGTTCCGCGCGCCTCGTCCGAGCGCCCCGGCTGCGGGGCGCAATGGAGATGCCCTTGGCGAACGTGAAGCTTCCCGACCCGCTGGCTCGACGACATCTGCTCGAGGGCACGATCGATGGCGCCAAGGCCCGTGCCATCGGCGAGGCGTATCTGGCCGAGGAGCGGGAGATCGAAGCGGTCGATTTCCTGGCGCGCGCCGAGGCGGACGAGGCGCTGGCCGCGCTCCGGGCCGCGGCGCTCGAGCGCGGGGACGTCTTCCTCTTCCGCGCGGTCACGGGCGCGCGGGGCGAGTCCGTCGACGCGGCGACCTGGTCGCAGCTGGCGGAGACGGCCGCCGGCGCCGGGCGCGAGCGCGATGCGGAGACCGCGAAGCGTCTCGCCACCGTCGGCGATTGAGCCGCGGGAGATCGGCCTTGTCCGAAGGCGAGTCGCGAGAACGACACGGCGCGCAGCGCGAGATCCGCATCCGGAACGCGCGGTCGCACAACCTGCGCGGGGTCGACTGCACGATCCCGCTCGGGGCGCTCACCGTGATCACGGGCCCGTCCGGCTCCGGCAAGTCGACCCTCGCCTTCGACACGCTCTACGCGGAGGGGCAGCGCCGCTACGTGACTTCGCTGTCGGCCTACGCGCGGCAGTTCCTCGAGCGGCTGCCGAGGCCGGAGGTCGATTCGATTTCGAATCTGCCTCCGGCGATCGCGATCGAGCAGCGCAACGGCGTGACCGGCTCCCGGGCCACGGTCGGCAGCGCGACCGAGGTCCTCGATCACCTGCGGCTGCTCTTCGCGCGGGCCGGCGAGACGCGCTGCCCGGACTGCAAGACCACGGTCGACGCGGGTGGCGTGCTCGCGACCGCCGATCGCATCGCCTCGGAGCATGCGGGAGAACGGATCCATCTCGTCGTGCCGATCCGCAGCGGAGAGGGGCGCGCCGCGGACGTACGGGATGCGCTCGTTCGCGACGGACAGGCGCGGCTGCTCTCCGAAGAAGGCGAGATCATCGACCTGCTCGAGACGACACCGCGCCGCAAGCCCTCGAAGAAGTCGCCCTGGTGGTTGCTGCTCGACCGCCTGGCCCTGCGAGGCGAGGACGAAGAGCGGACACGGCTGGTCGAGGCGATCGCGGAGGGATTCGCGCGGGGCGGCGGCGAGATCGAGGTGCGTCGCGCCGGCGCGAACGGCCTGCGCAGGACCCATCGCGAGGGTCGCGCCTGCGACGGCTGCGGCCGGCGCTTCCTCGAACCGACCCCGGGCCTCTTCTCGTTCAACAACCCGCTCGGCGCCTGCGAGGCCTGCGAGGGATTCGGTCGCATCGCCGAGATCGATTGGGACAAGGTCGTCCCCGACCCGTCGAAGAGCCTCGAAGACGACGCCATCGCGCCCTTCGCGACGAAGACCTCGCGCCACCTGAAGCGGCGACTGCTCGTCGCCTGCGCCGAGCTCGGGGTCGACACCGACGTCCCCTTCGCCTCGCTCTCGGAGGAGGATCGCGAGTGGGTCTTCGAAGGCGACGAGGAAGTCTGGGGCGGGGTCCGCGCCTTCTTCGACTGGCTCGCCGGGCGCCGCTACCGCGTGCAGGCCCGGGTCATGCTCGCGCGCCACCGCCGCTACGACCCGTGTCCCGACTGCGACTCGACCCGGCTCTCCGAGGAAGCGCGCTCGGTCTGGATCGAGGACCACACGATCGCCGACCTGGGTCGGGCGACCCTCGCGGATCTCCTGGCCTGGGCGGACGACCTGGCCCTTCGCCGGGTCGGCGGAGAAGGCGCCGAGCGACTGCTCGAGTTGATCCGGACGAAGCTCCGTACGATCCACGCGGTCGGGCTCGGTTATCTCCATCTCGACCGGATGGTGCGCACGCTGTCCGGCGGTGAAGCGCAGCGGATCCAGCTCGCGACGGCGCTGGGCGGCAGCCTGACCGCGTCGCTCTACGTCCTCGACGAGCCTTCGATCGGCTTGCATGCGGCCGACCTCGAGCGGCTCCTCCGCGTGCTCGAAGCCATCCGCGACCAGGGCAACACCGTCGTCGTCGTCGAACACGCCCTGGCGCTGATCGAAGCGGCCGACCATCTGATCGACCTCGGTCCGGGGGCGGGACGCAAGGGGGGCGAGATCGTGGCGGCCGGTCGGGTCGCCGAAGTCCGGGCCTTGCCCGCGTCGAAGACGGGCGCCGCGCTGCGCGGCGAAGTCGGGCCCCGGCAGCGCGCGCCGCGTGATCTGTCGCGGGCGCCGCGACTGCGGATCCGCGACGCGCGCGTACACAACCTCCGCGGTCTCGACGTCGACGTTCCGCTGCGCGCGCTCGTCTCGATCTCGGGCGTGTCGGGTGCGGGCAAGTCGACGCTCCTGCACGAGGTCCTCGTCCCGGGCCTCGGTCCGAACGCGAGTCTCGATCCGTCGCGTCGCGTGCCGGCCCGGATCGAAGGCGGCGAGCGCGTGGATCGCGTGGTCGTGGTCGACCAGTCGCCCTCGACGCGCAGCGCTCGATCCAACCCCGCGACGGTCACGAAGGCCTTCGACGGGATCCGCCAGCGCTTCGCCGCGACCCGGGCAGCGAAGGCCCGCGGATTCACGGCGGGCACCTTCTCGTTCAACGTCGCGGGCGGTCGCTGCGACGAATGCGAGGGCGCCGGTGAGGTCGTGATCGACATGCAATTCCTGGACGATCTGCGCGTTCCCTGCGACGCGTGCGGCGGACGTCGCTACCGGCGCGAAGTGCTCGACATCGAGCTCGACGGCCGAACGATCCTCGACGTGCTCGAGATGAGTCTCGAGGAGGTCTGCACCGTCTTCGAGGGCGACGCGAAGATCGCGGGCCGGCTCGCGCCGCTGGTGCGCGTCGGGCTCGGCTACCTGACGCTCGGCCAGCCGCTCTCGACCCTTTCGGGCGGAGAGCACCAGCGATTGCGACTCGGGCAGGCTCTGGTCGAAGGGGCGGACGGTGCGCTCTACGTCTTCGACGAGCCGACGACCGGCCTCCACCCGGCGGACATCGCGATTCTCCTCGAATGCCTCGACGAGGTGGTCGAGGCCGGGGCCAGCGTCCTGCTGGTCGAACACGACCTCGACGTGATCGCGGCCTCGGACTGGGTGATCGACCTCGGTCCCGGCGGGGGGCCGATGGGGGGACAGCTCGTGGCCGAGGGGCCCCCGGTCGCCGTCGCGGGGGCCGAGGGCTCGCTGACGGGCCGCCTGCTGGCGGAGCGTCTCGGCTGAAACCACGACCGAGAATTCCCCTCAAATCCCCGGCGCGGTCCTCCGATGACGAGGTCGTGACGGTCGATTCCGGTACAGACGCGGACCCGATGAGCGCGGACCCCGTGCACTACGCCGAGTGCGTGGAGCAGGTCGGTCACGCGCTCGCCCGGGACGGCGCCCTGGGCGTGATCCTGATCGACGGCGCGCCCTTGGCGCGGATCGAGCGGACCTACGGCGTCCAGGCCCACCGCAAGGCCGCGGCCATGCTCCGGAAGCTCGTCCGCGAGGCCTGCCGACAGGACCTCTCGGAGCACGACCTCGTCGTCGTCGGCTCCTCCAGTCCGGACGAGCTCGCCATCTTCTTCCAGCGGCCCCGCTCCGACGATCGCTTCTATCGCGAGCGACTCCCCGAGCTGGCGCGACGCCTGCTCGAGCACCTCGCCGCCAACGGGCAGAAGATCGTCTACCCCTACGATCGCGACGCACCGTACCTGCCGATCGGGCACGCGACGGTCTTCCACAATCCGGGCCTCGGTCCGGAGCGCCAGATCCTCGAGGCCTTCGAGCATGCGCGTCGCGACGCGGCGCTGAACGGCGCGATCGCGCGCCGCGAGCGGCACAAGGTCTTCCAGGATCTCGTGCTCGCCGAGGACGTCGCGATCCTCTACGAACCGATCGTGAACATCACGACGCGGGAGGTCCTCGGTCACGAGGCGCTCGTGCGCGGCCCCTGGAAGAGCGAGCTCCATGCACCCAACCGGCTCTTCCAGCTGGCCGAGGAGACGGGCCTCGTCTTCGAGCTCGATTGCCTCTGTCGGCGCACGGCCCTGCGCGGGGCGCGCGGGCTCGAGGCCGGTCGCAAGCTCTTCCTCAACTGCCTACCGACCGCGATCCACGATCCGGCCTTCCGCGGCGACGTGCTCCAGCAGACGCTGCAGGATCTCTATCTCCGGCCGGAGGACCTCGTCTTCGAGATCTCCGAGCGCGAGTCGATCGACAACTTCTCGATCTTCCGGGAAGCCCGCGACTACTACAAGGAGCTGGGCTTCCAGATCGCGCTCGACGATACGGGCGTCGCCTACGGCAGCCTCGAGGCCGTCATGGAGCTCGCCCCCGACTTCATCAAGGTCGACATGTCCCTCGTCCGCGGGATCGACACGGATCCGCCCCGGCAGGAGCTGCTCCGCGCCCTGCATGCGGTCGCCGGCAAGCTCGGCGGCCAGATCATCGCCGAGGGGATCGAGACGAGCGAGGAGCTCGAGACGCTCCAGCGCCTCGGCATTCCCTACGGACAGGGCTACCTCTTCGGTCGCGCCGCTCCGCTTCGCCGCGCGCGCTAGTCGAGCGCCCGCGCGTACGGGGCGCTCGCTTCCAGGTCAGTCCGCATAGCGCTGGGCGACGTGGGTCTGACGGGCTTCGATCGCGCGTCTCCGCGCTTCAGGATCGATCCGCGGCGTTTCGGGTGGCAGCGACTCCCGAAGCGCTTCGAGAGCGACGACGCGTGTCTCGGGTTGCGGCGGCTGGACGTCCGAAGTCACGCGCCACGTCAGGAAGCCACGCGGGTGCCCGGTGATGTCCAGCCAGTTCGGCACGCCCGGATCCTCCGCGGCGAGGACCAGCCGGATCATGCCGTCCGGATCGATCCGGGTCTGGCGCGCGTTCAGGCTCGTTTGCCGGTTCGCGTAGTCGAGGGTCTCCGACCAGCCGTTGTAGAGCGTGAAGCCCCAGTAGCGCGCGCGTTCGGGAACGGGGAATTCGACGATCAGCGCTTCTCGGGGCGCGAGGTCGAAGCGACCCGGCACGAACCACGCGCCGAGGGAGGCCACCTGGATCTCGCGTGGCCGGGCCAACGTGTTCTTGGGGATCCACGACAGCTGGTCGGTCACCGCGAGCCACGTCCGAACCGTGTGCCGCACGTTCTCGGCGGCGGCGACGAGCCTCGCGGCCGTCTCGTCGGGCTCGAGCGGCGGGCTCGGACGGCCTTCCGTGCCGATCCGCTCGATCCGGAACACGCCCTTGGTCTCCTGCTCCCAGTCGCCGAAGATCTGGTAGATCGAGATGCTGGTGGCTTCCGGGTCGAGGGGGAGCCAGTTGCCCGGCGTCCGCTCGGCACTGAGCACCAGCGTGAAAGAGCCGTCCGCCTCGATCACGAGGTCTTCGCCGCGGATCCGGTCGCCCGCGCGCGCGTCCTGGGTGTCGCCCGCGTAGCTCCCGATCGTCGTCTGGTTCGCGGTCCCGAGTCGTCCGGAGATCCGGTAGGCCGCGCCGGCTTCGACGCGGGCCGAGAGGTAGAGGTTGTCGGGATTCGAGAAGCCCCATTTGTTGCCGATGGCGACGCTTCGATGGAGGATCGGGTGATCGGGATCGCTGAAGTGGAGGTGGGCCTGGTTGTGCAACGCGATCAGGCCGGTCAGGTATCGCGTCGCCTCGGCCTGGGTGGTCGGCGTGTCCGCCTGATCGCTCGTTTCGAGGAGCGCGCGCGTTTCCTCGAGGACACGATGGTATTCGCTCCAGGCCGCGTCGAGGTCGGCCGGCGGCGGGGCGGGGGCCTCGCACGCGAGCAGCGCGAACGCGGTGACCATCGCGACTTGCGGACGTCGTGTGGGCATGCGCAGAGCCTACCGCGCTCTTCGGCTCCGGTGGCGGCGAGGGACGGGAATCGAACCCGCCTGGAACGCGGCGACGCGCTCCACACTCGATTTGAAGTCGAGGCCGGGCACCAGCCTCGGAAACCTCGCCGCGGGCAGACCGGACGTCCGCCGCGGCGGATACTAGCGTGCGTTCACGTGTGCGTGACGCGGTGCAAAGACGTCGCGGAGGGCGGCGAACGGTTTTCTCCCGACGCGGTTCGTGCGATGCTTGGCGGCGTGCCCGACTACTCGCTCGGTGACGTCGCTCGGATCCTGAAGGTCTCGCCTCGGCGCTTGCGCTATTGGCAGAAGACCCGGCTCCTCCCGTCCGAGGGCAGGGGCGGCGACGCGATGCCGGAGAGCGTCGACGAGGTGTCGGCGGCGGGCGCCACCGATCCGGGTGCCGAAGAGGAAGGCTACGCCTTCCGCGACCTCGTGGTGCTGCGCGCGATCGTCTCGTTGGTGGACAAGGGCATCCCGCTCCAGCGGATCCGACGCAATCTCGAGACGCTGCGCGATCGGCTGCCGGATCTCGACGATCCCGCCGCGGCGCTGCGAACGCTCGACGACGCCTCCCAGAAGCTCGTGGTGCGCCGGGACGACGGGCGTCTGGAAGAGGCCGGCGGACAGCTCCTCTTCGAGTTCGACGCGGATTCCGAGGTCGGTGACGTCGGCGAAGTCGCTTCTCTCGCCGCCTTCGAGGCCGAGCAGCGCGCGCAGATGGATCCGCGAGACGAGGCGATCGAGTGGTTCGAGCAAGGCTGCGGGCTCGACGCCGAAGCGGCGCGCTTCGTCGAGGCGATCGAGGCCTACGAGCGCGCGATCGAGCTCGACCCGGACTACGCGGACGCCTACTGCAACCTGGGCGCCGTCCGATACAACCAGGGCCAGCGCGCGGAGGCGCGACGCGCCTTCGAAGCCTGCCTCGCGCGCGAAGCGGATCACGTCGAGGCCAACTTCAATCTGGCGAACGTGCTGGAGGAGGAGGGCGACGATCGCGCGGCGCTCGCCCACTACCGGCGCGCACTCGCGGCCGACCCCCTCTACCCGGATCTCCACATCAATCTGGCGCTCCTCTACGAGAAGCTCGGGCGTGAGAAGCCCGCCTCAGATCACTGGCGGCGCTACCTGCAGCTCGACCCCGACGGCCCCTGGTCCGACGTGGCGCGCGGCAAGCTCGATCGGAGCTCGGATCACGCCTGACGCACGCGCCGGAGCCGCTCGAGTGGGCCTACTGCTCGCGCGCTGCGGCCGAGGCGCGGTAG
>JBCCZJ010000119.1:0-11885 GCA_039187915.1 Myxococcota bacterium | reverse complement strand
CGGCCCGGAAGGCCTCGGGTCGGCTCCGGACCTTCGAGGATCCGCGCCTCGCCGCCCGCATGGTCATCGAGATCTGCACGACCTGGGCTGTCCACATCCATTGGGACCGCGCCCCCGAGACCTACGCGCCGGCCCGCGCTCGGGCCAACGCGAGCGACATCGCGGTACGAGGCCTGCTGGCTTGAGCGAGCGCGAGGCGGGCGGCATCGGCCTCGGATCCGCGACCCTGCTGGTCGCGGGCAACATGATCGGCGTGGGCGCATTCACGACGTCCGGATTCGCGCTCGCCGACCTCGGCTCCCCTGGCCAGGTGATCCTCGCCTGGGCGGTCGGGGGCGCGATCGCGCTCTGCGGAGCGCTCTCGTACGGAGGCATCGCCGCGCGTCTCCCGGGCAACGGCGGGGAGTACCTCTTCCTCTCGCGCGCGGTGCACCCGCTGGTCGGGTTCCTCGCCGGCTGGGTCTCCCTCTTCGCGGGGTTCACCGCCCCGATCGCCGTCGCGGCCCACGGCCTCGAGGCCTACGTGGCTGCGGCCGTCGGCGGCTCGTTCGTCGTCCCCGGGCTCGGTGCCGTCGCGATCGTCGCCTGCGGCGGGCTCCACGCGGCGAGTCGGTCCGGCGGTCTGCGGCTGCAGAGCGGCGCCGTGCTCGCGAAGCTCGTCGCGATCGCGCTCTTCCTCGGGCTCGGCGCCTGGACCCTCGCCGGGAGCCCGTCGAGCGCTGCGTCCGCGCCGAACGCGAGTCTCCCCTTCCACGTGCCGGTCTTCGCCGTGACCCTCGTCTGGATCTCGTTCGCCTACTCGGGATGGAACGCAGCGGTCTACGTCGCGGGCGAGCTCGACCGGCCGAGCCTCACGGGGCCGCGCGCGCTCGTGTTCGGCACACTCGCGGTGACGCTGCTCTACGTGGCGCTCAACGCCGTCTTCGTCCTGGCGGCGCCGGTCGAGACGTTGGCCGGACGCGCGGACGTCGGCGCAGTCGCGGCGGAAGCGATCGGGGGCCGACCCGCCCGCACCCCCCAGGCGGCGATCGTCGCGCTCGGGCTCTTCACGTCGATCTCGGCCATGGTGATGGTCGGGCCGCGCGTCTACGCGCAGATGGCTGCGGACGGGTTGCTGCCGAAGCGGCTCGCGAGCGGCGACGGGAGTCCGCAACCGGCGATCGCGCTCCAGGTCGGGCTGGCGGTCGCGGCCTACTTCGCAGCCGATCTGCGCGCGCTCCTCGACTACGCCGGCTTCATGCTCGGGCTCTCCGCGGCCGCGACGGTCTCGAGCCTCTTCCTGCCGTCGGTGCGCGCGCTCGCGGGCCCCCGGGTCTGGGGCGCGCCGGGGGTCCCGCTCGTCTTCATCGGGGCCACCCTCGGCAGCAGTGCTTTCCTGGTGCTGCGCGAGCCCGTCGAAGCGGCCGTCGGGCTCGCGACGGTGGGGGGCGGCGCCGTCGTGTACTTCGCCATGAAAAGCGGCGATGCGTCGTAGGCGTGCCGCTTCGTGTCGACCTGGATGCTTCGCGTCCTGGGCGAGGGGCGCCGCGGGGACCCTCGCCTCGCACGATCGGCGGGCGCGAAGGCGCGGCCCGGGCGCGTCCGAGGCCGGACGTGTCAGGCGATCTCGAGGACGACTTCGCGGAGGATCCGGAGTCCGTGGTCGAGCTCTTCGGCGGAAATCGTGAGCGGCGGCGCGAGGCGCAGCACGTTGCCGCCAGCGGTGATCACGAGCACGCCGCGCGCGCGGCAGGCCTCGACGACCGGGCCGGGGGCCGCCTTCAGGGCGAGACCGCGCAGCAGACCACGTCCGCGCGCCTCCGCGACCTTGTCGGGGCCCGCGTCGCGCGCGATCGCCTCGAGTCCTTCGCCGAGTCGCCCGCCCATCGCCTTCGCGTGATCGAGGACGCCGCCCATGAGCTCGTCGAAGACGGTGCACGCGACCGCGCACGCGAGCGGGTTGCCGCCGAACGTCGAGGCATGCGTCCCCGGCACGAGCGCCTGGGCGAGCTCGCGGGTCGTCGCCATCGCGCCGATCGGGATCCCGCCGCCGAGCGCCTTCGCCAGGGTCATCACGTCCGGCGTCACGCCTTCCTGCTCGTGAGCGAAGAGCGTTCCGGTGCGACCCATGCCGACCTGGACCTCGTCGAACATCAAGAGGCAGCCGTTCTCGTCGGCGAGGTCGCGCAGGCCCTTCAGGAACCCGGCGGGCGCCGTGCGGAGGCCGCCTTCGCCCTGCATCGGTTCGACCAGGATGGCCGCCGTCTTCTCCGAGAGCAGCGCGCGCACCGCGTCGAGGTCGCCCCAGGGCGCGTGATGCACGCCCGGGACCATCGGACCGAAGCCCTCCCAGTAGGCGGGCGTGCCGGTCGTGGTCACGGTAAACAGCGTCCGGCCGTGGAAGGCGCCCTCGAACGCGATGATCTCGTGCCGGTCGTCGCCGCGGTCGTGGTGGTGACGACGCGCGAGCTTGAGCGCGGCCTCGTTCGCCTCCGCGCCCGAGTTGCAGAAGTAGACCGCCTCCGCGAACGAGTGCGACGTGAGCCGCTCTGCCAGCGCGATCTGTGGCTCGGTCGTGTAGAGGTTCGAGACGTGCCAGACCTTGCCGGCCTGCGCCGCGAGCGCGGCCTGGAGCTTCGGGTTCGCGTGGCCGAGCGTCGCCGTCGCGATCCCGCCCATCAGGTCCAGGAACCGGTTGCCCTCGGCGTCGAAGAGCCAGCACCCTTCGCCGCGCACGAGGGCGATCGGCTGCGGGGCGTAGTTTCCGACCAGGACGTCGCGGCCGCGGTCGGCGATGGCTTCGTTCGTGCTCATGGGGTGGATTCTTCTCGGCAGGAGCGGCGGGAGGCGGCTGCGGGCCTCGAGGGGCGTCGGAAGGGTCCGGCGGGCCGTCCTACTATACGACGGCGGCCGGCGCGCCGCGATTCGAGCGATCGAGAGACTACGGGGGATCCTGCACGTGCGCGACGAAATCATCCTGCGACCGATCGGGCACGTCGCGTGTCCCCGGACGGAAGCGATCGACGACGACTGGGGCGCGATCGAATCCACGATCGAGCTCGACGGAGAGCGCTTCGGGGCCGACGTCCTGGCGGGGCTCGACGCGTTCTCCCACGTCGAAGTCGTCTTCCACTTCGATCGCGTCGACGAGGCCGACGTGAATCTCGGTCGGCGCCGTCCGCGCGGCAATCCGGACTGGCCCGAGGTCGGGATCTTCGCCCAGCGCGCGAAGGGGCGTCCGAACCGGATCGGGATCACGACCTGCGCGCTGCTCTCCGTCGCCGGCCGCACCCTGCGCGTGCGCGGCCTCGACGCGATCGACGGGACGCCCGTCCTCGACCTGAAGCCCTACATGACAGAATTCGCCCCGCGCGGCACGACCCGCCAGCCGGAATGGAGCTCGGCGTTGATGGCCGGCTACTGGTCGAGGGAAGACGACGGAGCGTAGGCGGGCGCGGGCGACGCTAGAGCGCGCGGGTCGGTCCGACGTCCGAGCCGATCCGGCCGGTCACGCGGTAGGGGCGGACGCCCTGGCGCTTGCCCTTCAGCATCACCTCTTCGAGGGCTTCGGCCGTGTAGGCGTGTCGGACGGCCTCCCAGGTCGACTCGCCGATCACGACCTGGCCGGGCTGCGCGACCGACGACTCGAGCCGGCTCGCCACGTTCACCACGTCGCCGATCACCGTGTAGTCCGTGCGCGCGGGAGAGCCGATGTCGCCGACGACGACGGATCCGGAGTTCACGCCGATCCGCATCCGGATCGGGCGCACGCCTTCGCGGGCCTGGTTGAGCCGGGACAGGGCTTCCTGCATCTGGAGCGCGGCTTCGACCGCGCGCTCGGCGTGATCCGCCATCGGCAGGGGGGCGCCGAAGAACGCCATCATGCCGTCGCCGCGGAACTTGTCGAGGGTGCCGTCGAGGGCGAAGACCGCGCTCGTCAGGCGTTCGAAGACCTGGTTGAGGATCAGCACGACCTCCGACGGCGGGAGGCGCTCCGCCATGGTCGTGAAGCCGGTCAGGTCGGCGAAGAGGACCGAGACGTCTCCCTCGTCGGCGACCATGCTGCCCATGCCCGCCTCGGGGTCGGCGATGATGCGCTCGACGACGGCGGGGGAGCTATAGCGCGCGAGCCGGACGCGACGCTCCTGCTCGCGCCGGACGTCGTCGCGCAGGCCGGCCTGTTCGACGGCGATGGCGGCGAGCAGCGCGAGGATCGACAGGGCCTGCAGCTGGGGCATGTCGAAGGGGTGCGCGCTCGACTGCCGATCGACGTAGATGTAGCCGCTGACGTTGTCGTCCCGCAAAAGCGGGGCACACATCGCCGAATGGATGTCCATCATGATCACGCTCTCGGCGGCGCCGAAGCGTTCGTCCATCGCGGTGTCCTTGATCAGGACCGCCTGCTTCTCTTCGATCGCGACGCCGGTGATGTTCGTGCTGATCGCGATCGGCACGTCGGGGACGCCCTCCCGGTTGCGCATCGCCATCGGTTCGACGCCGCCGGACTGCTCGTCGTAGAGACAGATCACGCCGCGCTCGACCGGAATGTTCGCGAAGACCAGGGAGAGGATCCGGTCGAGGGTCTCCGGCAGGGTCGTGCAGGAGAGCAGGCTCTCGGCGGACTCGGAGACGAGGCGGAGGAGCTCGGGGCTGGTGCCGCCTTCGGGGACGGGGGTCCGCATCAGGTCGTCGCTCATCCCACCGAGGACGTCCTTGTCCGTGAAGGGCGAGGGTTGCGGCGCGAGCGTGCGATCGCCCGCGGCCTGCAGGAGATGGTCGAGGCCCTGGAGGTCGAGCACTTCGGTGTGCATCGCCGGCGCCTTGTTCTCGTCGAAGATCACGCGCGCGCGGGACGCGGCGGACTCGGGGCCGATCTCGGCGAACATCCGGATCGAGCCGAGGTCGATCCGATCGCCGTTGCGGAGCACCTGTTCCTTCACGTGGAAGGTGTTCACGCGCGAGCCGTTCTTGCTGTCGAGGTCGGTGAGGGTCCAGCCCTCGTCGTCGAAGGCGAGACGCGCGTGCTGGCGCGAAATGCTGTCGTGCGCGAGGAGCAGGTCGGAGTCCGGGGAGCGGCCGATCACGACCGGGCGATCGCTCACGGTGAAGACGCGCTCGCGTCCCTCGTATTGGAAGCGCAAGCGGCAGACGACACGATCTCCCTGCTCCGTGGACATGCGCTGGGCTCCGGGTTCGAGGGAAGGGAAGGGGGCAGGCCCCCTGTTCTCAATCGGCGAGAGGGCGCGCGAACTCAAGCGGCGGACGGCGGCGTCCTCGGACGACCGCCGCGGGTCACGGGGCCTCGAAGACGCGCCCCTCGTAGATGGTGCCCCAGACCTCGATGTCCTTGATCCGGGCGGGACGGACGTCGTAGGGATTCTGGCCGAGGACGACGAAATCCGCCTTCTTGCCCGGGGCGATGGATCCGATCTCGTCGTCGAGGCGGAGATTCCAGGCCGCCCCGATCGTGACGGCGCGCAGGGCCTCGTCGACGCTGACGCGCTGCTCGGGGGCCATGATCTGGCCTTCCTGCGTCCGCCGCGTGACGGCGGTCGTGACCGCGAGGAGCGGCTCGAGCGGGCCCATCGGGCAGTCCGAGTGCATCGTGAAGGGCACGCCGGCGCGGGACAACGAGCCCAGCCGGGTCATCTGCGACGCACGCGCGTACCCCAGCCCGTGCCGCGCGTACTTGTCCGCGAAGTAGTGGGCGTAGTAGCCGTTGATCGAGACCGAACCGCCGCCCAGGCGTGCGAGTCGCTCGACCTGATCGTCCCGGGACATGCCGAAGTGTTCGAGGCTGAAGCGGAAGTCGGCGCGCGGATGTTCGGTCTTCAGCCTCTCGAAGACGTCGAGCACGACGTCGAGGCCCTCGTCGCCGTTCACGTGGTAGTAGACGTCGAAGCCCTGCTGCCACCACGGCGCGACGACGCCGTACTGCAGCGCCGGCGGGATCATCCACTCGCCTTCGTGTCCGTCGAGATAGCCGGGCGGTCCCATCCGCATGAGCTGCGAGATGAAGGCGCCGTCGGCCAGCGACTTGATCGCCTGCGGCCAGCGAAGCTGAGCGTTCGCCTCGGCGCGAATCGCCTGGAATTTCGGAACCGCCTGTTCGCCGATCGCGATCTGCCAGCCCGCTGGCGCATGGATGAAGAGGGTGCGGAAAGGGACGTCGTCGCCCTGGAGGTGGGCTTTGGCGGCCTCCCATTCGACGTCGATGCCGATCGTGCTGCCAGCGACCATGTCGGCGGCGGTCGTGAGCCCGCCGCGCTGCATGAGCACGCGGAACGTCTCGAGGCCCTCTTCGATCTTCTCCGGCGTCTCGGTCAGCGGCGCGATCGCCATGTTCGCCACGCCCATGCCCATTTCGGCGAAGTGCCCACGGTCGAGGTCGATCTGGTTCCCGAAGCGTTCGAGCGCTTCTTCGGGAATCGGGATCATCGCCATCGCCTTGGAGTTGGCGACGATCTCGTGATACGAGCGATGCCAGATCAGCAGCGGCTTGTCCGGGGCGATGGCGTCGAGATCCTCGCGGGCGAAGTCGCCGTGCCAGAGACGGTGCCATCCCCAGACGATCTGGGGCACGTCGTCGCGGGGCCAGTCGGCCGAGAGCTGCTTCAGTCGCGCGATGAAGTCCTCGCGGTGGGTGACGGCGTCGATCCGTCCTCGCGGCAGGTTCCAGGCTTCGGGGGCCGCGATGTCGACCGTCAGGAGCTTGCCGGCCAGGAAGGGATGGACGTGTGGATCGACGAAGCCCGGCAGCAGCACTTTCTTGCGGAACTGGCGATCGAGGGTGTGCGGCACGGTCTCGAGCCATGGCGCCATCGTGTCCAGGCTGCCGACGTCGATGATCCGGCCGGTCCCGCCGTCGACGGCGACGGCGGTCGCCTCGGGCTGGCCGGGCTCCATGGTCACGATCCGTTTCGCGACGAAGACGGTGACGTCCTGGTACGGCGGTCCGGCGGGAACCTCGTTGCGCGCGAGGGCGAGCGGAACGACGGTCGCGAAGAGGACGAGGGCGAGCGGAACCACGGACGCGAACCGGACGAGGGCGAGCGGAGCGGCGGTCGCGAAGGGCACGAGGGAGAGGCGGGCCAGGACGCGGACGCGGCGACGAGCGGGTAGCATGGCCGCGCATGATAGGGGACGGAGCCGAGCGGCCTGAGTGGGACCCCGGGCGGGTGAAGATCACCGACCCGGGCCGCCGCGCGCGGCGTGCACTCGTGGGCGTGCTGGCCCGGGCCTTCCGCGACAACCCGATGAACGTGCGGATCCACGGTTCCGATCCCGTCCGGCGAGTGCGCGCGAACGCGGCCGGCCTGCGTTCGCTGGTGCTCGACTTCCCCGATCGGGTCGAAACGAGGGTGATCACCTACGATTCGGTCGTCGTTGGCGGCTTCGTGGCCGCACCGCCTGGCGAGCACCCCCTCCCGCGGCCCTCCCTTCGTCGCCAGATCGAGTGTTTATGGCTACAGGGCATCGCGGCGATGACCGCCTGGTCTCGAGTGACCGCCGGGCTGCCCGATCATCGACCGGCCGGCGACCACTGGTCGCTCGCCGTGCTCGGCGTCGAGCCGGCCTGGCAGGGTCGCGGACTCGGCGGGGCGCTGCTCGGCGCGCTCGCGGATCGGGTCGCGCTGAATCCGGGCCCGGTCTGTCTCGAATGCGACCGCCCGGAGAGCGTGCGATTCTATCGAGCGCACGGGTTCGAGGTTCGGGCGGAGGGCCGCGTGCACGGCGTTCCGTGCTGGTGCCTCGGTCGCGGTTGCGAAGGCCGGACGCGGGCGTGATCGCCGCTGGGCGCGAATCCGCTGACGGATCGGGACTTCTATGCGATTCTGTTCGCCTAGCCAGACGGGTCGGCCGTTCGAGGTCGCCCATCGGGCTGCTCCCCCCACAGCGTTCGGGGCCGATTCGCCCCTGAATTCGGAACGATCGGAATTCGCGCCATGAGCACGAGTCTTTCGTCTCCTTCCCAGCCTGTGTCGGGAGCGCCGGAGAGCGTCGGTCCGCCTGGATCGCGCGCCCCGGACGGCGCCGGTCCCCCGGTCGCACGCACGCCGCGAACCGGTCGACCGGCCGCGCCGCGCGCCGCGAGCGGTCAACGGACGCAGCTTCGCGCGGACGACGGGCGACTGGTCCGCGGGCGCCGCAGTCGCGCGCGGATCCGAGAGGCCGCCCGCGCGCTCTTCCGCGAGCGCGGCTTCGACGGTGCGACGCTCCGTGCGATCGCCGAGCGCGCCGGCATGGGCGCGAGCTCGATCTATCGACACGTCCAGTCGAAGGAAGAACTGCTGATCGACGAGCTGGCGGAGATGCAGGAGGAGGCGTGGACCCGCTTCCGCGCCGGCGACGATCGCGATCGACCGACCGACGTCCGTCTGCGCGGGTTCTTCGATGCCCAGCATGCGCTGCTCGTCGCCGATCGGGATCTCACGACGATCGCACTGCGCGCCACGACGAAGACCGAGGCGCGGGTCGCGAAGCGCGTGCTCCAGCTCCATGACCGCACGATCGGCCTGCTGATGGAGATCCTTCAGCGCGGTCGTCAGAAGCATCATCTGGGGCGCGACGTCGACGTCCTCGAGACCGCGCGCGTGCTCTTCCACGTCTCGAACGGCGCGCGGATCCCCTGGGCGAACGGGCTCGTCACGGACGACGCGCTCCGGCAGTCGATGCACCAGGCGGTGGACCTGCTGTTCCGAGGGGTTGCGGCGAAGAGCGTCTGAGTCCGCGCCGCGCGTCGGTCAGTCGCGGAGGCCTTCGAGGTCGGCGTCGGTCTCGATCTTCGCGTTGATCTCGGCCATCCAGGCCTTGTACTCGGGGCTGTCCCAGGCGCGATGTTCGCCGCGCCGGTAGGCCTCGGCGTTCCAGTGGTACTGCCAGGCGTTCTGCCGGTTCGGGCGTGCGCAGTCACGCTCGGCGACCTGTTTGGCGGGGACGCCGGCGATGATCGAGCCGGGCGGGAAGACGGCGCCTTCCTTGACCATGGCGCCGCCGGCCACGATCGAGCCGCGGCCGATCACCGCGCCGTCCATCACGACCGCGTTGATGCCGATCAGGCAGTCGTCTTCGATCGTGCAGCCATGGATCGTCGTGTGATGGGTGATCGAGCAGAAGTCGCCGATCACGGTCGGGAAGTCGTACCCGATGTGGATCATCACGAAATCCTGCAGGTTGGTGTAGCGACCGATCTCGACGTGATGAGACTCCGAGCGGACCACGACGTTCGGCCAGACCGACGACGCGGCGCCGATCTCGACGCGACCGTAGAGCTGGGCGCTCGGATGGATCCAGACGCTCGGGTCGATCTGCTGGAGTCGGTCGTCGCTCATGCGCGGGGGCCTCGGTCCGGAACTAATGGATGCGGGTGACGGTGTAGCCCGCCTGCTCGAGGAGAGCGGGCACGCCCTTCTCGCCCACGAGATGGAGCGCACCGACGGCGACGAGGACCGTCTGCTCTTCGCGCGTACGGTCGCGCGCGATCGCCTCGAGTTTCCCGATCCATGCGGCGTTGCGATCGTCGAGGATGCGTTCGTAGACCTGCTCGAGACCCGGGTGCTCGTCGATGCCGGCGCGGGCTTCCTCGATCAGGCGCGGCCGGTCCGCGCGCCGCCAGGCGTCCACGAGCTCGATCAGGTCCTCGTCGGCCTCGTCGAGGCGCTCGAGCGCGTCGCGGAGCATCAGGTCCTGGAGCGAAAGCGGCATCCCGTCCAGCATGTCGAGCTGGAACAGGAAGGTCTCGAGGGCGAGCGTCTCCTGGCCGCGGAAGCGTGCGAGGATGGCGGCTTCCGCGGAGGCCCGGAGGTCGAGGTTCGAGCGCTGGACGACCAGCTCGCTCAGGCCCACGAAGAGGAACCACGGCTCGTAGAGGGAGCGCGCGCGCGCGGTCAGCCCGACCGCCGCGAGGTCGGCGTCGCGGGCGTCGAGGACCGCGTTGGTCTCCGGGGACAAGACGTCCGGGAGGCGCTTCCCGTCCTGCAGGATCACGCGCTCCGCGGTCGCGCTCGCGACCGTGTCCGGATCGAGGGCGGCGAGATCGATCTCCATGACGAGCGTGTCGGCGGTCGAGATGACGCGTTCGATCTCCGGCGAGAAGCGCCAGCCGTCGGCGGGCCCGGCGTGCAACGTGCCGAGCAGGAAGAGGCGCGGTCCGCCCGGGGATTCGACGCGGACGAACGGGGGACGGGCGAGGCCGTCGTCCGCCTGCGGCGCGTCCGGCTCGGGGGCGCGGCCGCAGGCGCCCGCGACGAGGGCGACGAGGGCGAGGAGGAAAGCACGGTTCCGCTTCGGGATTCGAAGCGGTCCTCGCGCGCGGAGGATGGAACGGGTTCGGGTCACGACGATCTCCCTTGGCCGGCAGTCTACTCGTCGACCTTCGCTTTCTGCTACCGATGGGCCGCGCTTCGCGGGGAACCACGCGTCGCGTCCGTGCGAGGAGAGCCGAAGCCATGCGCGCCGTCGTCGTCGACCGACTCATGACGCCCGAGGAACTCGAAGTGAAGGAGATCGACGCGCCCACGCCGGGCGAGGGCGAGCTCCGGATCGAGGTCCGTGCGGCGGGCTGCAATTTCTCCGACGTGCTCATGTTGAAGGGCGAGTACCAGGTGAAGCCGGCGCTGCCCTTCGTGCCGGGCGGTGAAGTCGGTGGCGTCGTGAAGGAGCTCGGCCCCGGGGCGAGCGGTTTTTCGGTCGGCGACCGCGTGCTTTCCCGCTGTGCCCTGGGCGCCTTCGCGGAAGAGGTCGTGGCGCCGACCGCGCAGACCTACGCGTTGCCCGACGCGCTCTCCTTCGAAGCAGGGGCGGCGCTGCCGACGGTCTACCCGACGTCGTACGCCGCGCTCGTCTGGCGCGCGCCGGTGAAGGTCGGCGAAACGCTCCTGGTGCATGCGGCTGCCGGCGGCGTCGGTCTCTCGGCCGTCCAGATCGGCAAGGCCCTCGGCGCTCGGGTGATCGCGACGGCCGGCGGGCCGGAGAAGCTCGAGATCGCGCGGCAGGCCGGTGCGGACGTCCTGATCGACTACCGGGAGGAGGACTTCGTCCCGATCGTGATGGAGGAGACCGGAGGGCGCGGTGCCGACGTGATCTACGACTCGGTCGGCGGCGACACGACCGATCGCTCGCTCAAGTGTATCGCCTGGAACGGCCGGCTGCTCGTGATCGGCTTCGCCGGTGGAGAGATCCCGAGCGTCAAGATGAACCGGGTCCTGTTGAAGAACATCTCGCTCGTCGGGCTCCACTGGAGCGCCTACCCCGACAAGGAGCCCGAGGCGATCGACGACTGCATGGCGGGGCTCTTCGAGATGGCGGCGTCGGGTGGGATCGATCCGCTGATCGGCGGTCGGCATCCGCTCGAAGAGGCGGGCCAGGCGCTGACCGCGCTGGCCTCGCGGAAGACCGTCGGCAAGATCGTGCTCGTCCCGTGAGCGGGGCCGCGCGGCGGACGGAAAACGAAGAAGGCCGGTGCCCCTCGCGGAGCACCGGCCTTCGTTCGTTCGCTTCGGGTGTCGGCTAGCTGGCGCTGGCGTCGACCGCCGCGTCGCCGTGCTCGCCGGTCCGGATCCGGACCGCGTCTTCGACCGGGAGGACGAAGATCTTGCCGTCTCCGATCTTGCCGGTCTGGCAGGCTTCCTGGAGGGCCACGACGACCTTCTCCGCCTGGTCGTCACCGACGACGATCTCGAGCTTGAGCTTGGGGAGGAAGTCGACGACGTACTCCGCACCGCGGTAGAGCTCGGTGTGACCCTTCTGTCGTCCGAAGCCCTTGACTTCGCTGACGGTCAGGCCTTGGATGCCGGCAGCGGCCAGCCCTTCCTTCGCGTCGTCGAGCTTGAAGGGCTTGATGATCGCTTCGATCTTCTTCATGGCTTGGTACTCCGTTCCCGATTCTTCGGGGGAGGGTCAGCGGG
>JBCCZJ010000118.1:0-11961 GCA_039187915.1 Myxococcota bacterium | reverse complement strand
GGCCCG
Source organism: Myxococcota bacterium (assembly GCA_039187915.1). Classification (GTDB taxonomy): domain Bacteria; phylum Myxococcota_A; class UBA9160; order UBA9160; family UBA4427; genus UBA4427. The sequence goes on along the minus strand of JBCCZJ010000118.1, from coordinate 11,955 downwards.
GGCTCTCGCGATTGCGCTCCGGTCGTCGGGTCGAGGCGATCGGGACGACGTCGCTGTCGGCGAAGGGCGTGCCTTCCGGCCGGTGCAGATCGATCCAATCCCGCAGGATGCGCTCTTCGAGCGAGGAGGCGGCGTCGAGCAGGAACACGATCTCCCGGCCCGGCCCGGCGGGCCAGCGACCGGCGCGATCTTCCGCGCGCGCTTCTTCCCCGTTCGACATGGGCGGCTCCGAAAGGCTTGGATCGCCCTTCGTGGAGCCGGCTCGGAGAGCATGCGTGACGGGGGCGACGTCGGACGCCGGCCATTCTACACCGCACGGTGACCCCGACGAGCGCCCGTGCGACGCATGGACCGAACGATCGTTCGGTCGCGCGGCGTGCGACCGCGCCGGCAATCCGTGCGCAGCTAGGGCGCGATCCAGCGGATCCGTTCGAAGAACTTCTGGATGCGGGGAAGCTCGGCGGCCATCTGTCCGCGCCCCCAGGCGAAGGCCCGGTCGAGGCGGTTCGACGAGGGAATCAGGTCGATCGGCGAGAGCGTCGGGCTGAACTCGATCCGGCGGTGCGCATAACGATCGTTCGGTGCGACCTGGAGCGCGAGCACGCGCGTGAGGGGCTGCATCCACAGATGGCCCGGCGAGAACTGGGGGTGGAAGCTGTCGAACGCGAGATAGTAGGCGTTGCGGGTCCCGATCCGGCCGTTGCGGACCTGACGCCAGGCGGGGCCCGTCGGGACGTTGTTCGCGACGCCGCCGTCGACGAGCGCAACCACCTCTTCCCGTTCCATCAGGGCCTGGAGCGCTTCGTCCATCTCCGGGTCGTCTCGTGTCATGTCGTAGTGGAGCAGTCCCGGAATCGCCGCGGAGAAACCGACGCTGTCGATCGCGTCGAAGCGCCGCGTCGCTTCGTCCGCGCCGAGCACGATCTCTTTCGCGACGCGCGGGTTCACGAACTGCATCAGGCGGACGAGCTGAACGGCGGCCTGCGCGCGCATCTGCAGGGCGGCGGGCCGCTGGTCTTCATGCAGGTGATGCGAGGCGGCGTACTGCTCGGGCGTCTCCCCCAGCGCGTCGGGTCGGATGCCGGCGACGACGGCGTCGAAGGGGATCGCGAGGTCCGCTAGGCGGAGGGCTTCGTCGTCGGGCCTCCCGGCCATCGCGCGCAGCGGATCGCCGATCGCCCCCGAGAGATAGAGCCGCGCCATGCCGGGGAAGCCGAAGCGCGTCTTGAGGCTCACGTAGCGGAAGATCTCCTCGGTCGAGATCGACTTGGCGATGCGGGAGTACGCGTCGAAGTCGACGTCTCTCGCCGCGGCCCGGAAGAGGCCGAGAATCGCGCCCATGGAAGCGCCGACCAGATAGCCGGGAACGATGCCCGCCCGCTGGAGGACGTCCCAGGCGCCGAGGTAGACCCAGGCCGCGCCGCCTCCGCCCCCCGCCACGTTCACGAGGGTCTTGGTCCCGACCTCCTGGTCGAGGTGGCGTGCCGAGAAGTCGTCTGCGTGCTGGTCGAGGATCTCGCTTCGCGCCTTCTCGACGAGGGGCAGGTGACGCGTGAGCGCCGCCGACGCGGCCTCGACCGCTCGGAGCGTCTTCCGTTCGCCGAAGAGCGCGTCGGCGATCTCTCCGAGCACGACGTTCCGCAGCCGCTTCGTCGCGCGGGATCGGATCCGGATCTCCGGGTGCTTCGTGCGGCCGTGCTTCCGGGCCGCGCCCGGCTGGAAGGTCTCGAGACCCGCGAGCACGACGGCATAACGAAGTCGGTGCTCTTCCGTCCGCGACAGGACGCCCGGGTGTTCGAAGAGGCCCTCGACGATCCGCGTCTCGATTCGCTGCAGACGGAGCTGCGCGTCTTCCGCCGCTCCGGAGTTCGGGTCACCGTTCGCCATGGGACGCGCGAGGGTAGCAGTCCCCGGCCTGCGTCCCGGCGTCCGCACGTCGCGCGACGCGGGGTCGCGCCGTCAGAGCGGGGCGGGGCCGGTCGCCTCTTGTCTCGCGCCGCGGGGACGGGCATGCTGACCGCAGGGCCCGCTTCGACGAACGAAGCAGGCGGGAGCGGATCGGTGGGCGCTGCGGGACGCGCGCTCTCGAGGCGGTTCGTCGCCGCGCTCTCGACGTCCTCCCTCAGGACCGATCCCGCGCTCACCGGAACCCACAAGGCGGAGTCGCAACATGAATCTCGAGGTCTCCGTACTCGGCGCCGGCTCCTTCGGGACCACGATGGCCCACGTCATCTCACGCAACGCGCCGACGCTGCTCTGGTGTCGACGGCCGGAGATGGCGGACGAGATCAACCGCGAGCATCGGAACACGGCCTATCTCCCGGATTCGCCCCTCGCGGAGTCGCTTCGCGCGACCGCGGATCTCGGCGAAGCCGTCGCTGCAGCGGACGTCGTGATCATGGGCGTGCCCTCCCACGGCATGCGATCGACGCTCGACGAGGTGGCGAAGCACATCCGTCCCTGGGTCCCGGTGATCAGCCTCGCCAAGGGGCTCGAGCCCGGCTCCCATCTGCGCATGACCGAAGTGATCCGCGACGTCCTGCCCGACCACCGGGCCGGCGCGCTCACCGGGCCGAACCTCGCCCGCGAGATCATGGCGGGCTTCGCCGCCGCGAGCGTCGTGGCCTTCGAGGACGTCGAGCTGTCGCGTCAGGTGCAGTCGGTGCTCCACAGCGGCGTCTTCCGGGTCTATACGAACACCGACGTCGTGGGCTGCGAACTCGGCGGCGCGCTCAAGAACGTGATCGCGATCGCGACCGGAATGGGGGACGGGCTCGGCGTCGGCGACAACACGCGCAGCGCCGTGATCACCCGCGGCCTGGCGGAGCTGACCCGGCTCGGCGTCGCGATGGGCGGCGAGAGCACGACCTTCGCGGGGCTCGCCGGCGTGGGCGACCTGGTCGCGACCTGCACGAGCCAGAAGAGTCGCAACCGCTTCGTCGGCGAACAGCTCGGGCTCGGCAAGACGATCGACGAGATCATCGCGGACATGAATCAGGTCGCGGAAGGCGTGAAGACCAGCGCCGTCGTGATGGAGCTGGCCGAGCGCTACGACGTCGAGATGCCGATCGCGCAGGAGGTACACGGCGTCCTCTACGAGGGGCGGACCGCGGAGGACGCCTACGCCGGGCTCACGCGGCGCATTCCCGGCGCCGAAGGCGACGCGGACTGAACGATCGCCGACCGCGCTTTCTGGCAACGCACGTCGGCCAGCCGGGTCTGGGACGACGGCCCGCGCGACCCTCCTCCCGCGCCGCGCCGGCGACGGATCCGGCTGCGCCAGCGAGACGGTTCCGGCTCCTCTGGCGGGACGGTTCCGGCTCCTCTGGCGGGACGGTTCCGGCTCCTCCAGCGCCGCGTCGTCGGCCACCGCGCGATCGGGCGCTCGTGGCTAGGCGACCGCGACCTGGATCCGCGCGGCGAGGCGCGTGTCGAGCGCTTCCGCCGCCTCCGCCACCATCTCCTCGAGGATCACCGCGGCCGGCCGTCGCGTTTTCAGCATGCCCGAGGTCTGGCCGGCGGCGTTCATCAGGAGCTCGTGGCGTCCGGCCTGTTCGATGGAGTACTGAAGGTCCCGGATCAGGACGCCCTGAGCGCCCATCGGAAGCGCCTGGAGGCCTTTACGCTCCCAGGCTTCGATCAGCGGGTTCGACACGTTGCGCATCGTCTTCCCGCTGTAGAGCCGCGTCACGATCGTGTCCTCGGCGGCCGCGGCGAGGATCCGATCCTTCTGCAGGTCGGGCTGGTTGGCCTCGTCCGAGACGAGGAAGGCGGAGCCGCACCAGGCCGCTTCGGCGCCCAGGGCGAGCACGCCGGCGAGGGCGCGGCCCGAGGCGATGCCGCCGGCCGCGATCACGGGCTTCGGCGCGACCGCGTCCATGACCTGCGGGAGCAGGGCGAGGGTGCCGATCCGGCCGGTGTGGCCGCCGGCTTCGGTGCCCTGCGCGACGACGTAGTCTGCGCCGTCCGCGGCCACCTGCCGCGCGGCCTTCACGGTCCCGACGAGCGAGAGGATCGTCACGCCGTTCGCCTTCAGTTCTTCGGCGAAGACCGCGGGCGTGCCCAGGCCCGAGGCGAAGACGGGTACACCCTCTTCGATCAGCACCTCGACCTGGGAGCCCGCCCAGCTCTTGCCGGGCTCGATCCAGCGCCCCATCACCTCGGTCTCCGGCGGCGCGGGGATCAGCTCGATGTCGAGGGAGGCGGCGATGCGCGCGATCGCGTCGCGATGCGACTGCGGCAGCTGGTCCCGCTTCGGCGCCGCCGGCACGACCGCGTCCTTCGGCTTCGGCATGAGGAAGTTCGGCGAGAGGAGCAGGTCGACGCCGAAGGGCTTGTCGGTCAGCGACTTGATCTTGCGGATCTCCGCGCGGAGATCGTCGGGCGAATAGGCGACGCCGCCGAGGACGCCGAGTCCGCCGGCGTTCGACACCGCGGCGACGAGCTCGCCGGTCGCGACGGGTTCGCCCGTGCCGGCGACCGGACCCATGCCCGCCAGCAGGATGGGGTACTCGATTCCGACGCGGTCACAGAACTCGGTGCGCAGGGTGGGGCGGGACATCACGTTCTCCGGGCTCGTGGGCTGGGAACGACGAGCATCGCGCCTGGCGAGGCGAGGAGCAATCCCGCGCCGGTCCTGGGCGCGGCGCCGCGCGCGGCGAAGCCGCGAGGTCAGTCGCCTCCGTCGGTCTCCGTCCAGAAGCGCTCGAGCGCCTCCACGCAGGGCGCGAGACGCTCCCAGTGCGGCAGGCCCTTCGACGGCGCGATCCGCTCCGCACGCCGGGTGGCGCGCCGCGCGATCCAGCGTTCGAGGGTCTCGAATCCGACGTTCGGATCTTCGTCGAAGAGGACGAGGATCGGCACGGAGAGACGGTCGTAGAGCCGCGTTCGCGCTTCACGCGTGAACAGTCGCCCCGAGAGGAAGCGGATCGGTCCGAACGCGGCGCCGGGCTGCCGGGCCGTCTCGACCGCGTAGTCGACGAGGTCGGGATCCGGTGCGTCGACGCAATTCCGGGCCAGGAAGAAGCGGACGGTGCCGGGGCGGGTCAGCGCACGGAAGAGACGATCCCGCACCAGTCGTCCACCGAGCGCCCATTCCACGCCGTCGGCGACGAGATCGCCGGGCGGCTGTCGGAGCGCGAAGCCCGTCGGCGAAATCATGGCGAGGCTCTTCCAGGCCTCCGGTCGCGTCAGCATCGCCCGCGCGGCGATCTCCGCGCCGAGCGAGAGCGCGATCACGTCGGGCGCGGCGTCGAACGCCGCCGCGGCGACTTCCTCGACGGCGCGCGCCAGGAGCTCCGGCGTATCGGGTCGTTCGCCGCGCTCCGAACGGCCGAAGCCCGGCTGGTCGAGCGCGACGACCGGCCGCTTGCCGCGATAGTGATCGAAGAGCGGCCGCATCTCCATCGCGCTCGGCGCCGCGTTCAGGCTGTGCACGAGCAGGAGCGGTGTTCCGCTCGGCGCCGTCTCGGCGTAGTAGCCGATCCGCCCGCAGGTGTCCGAGTCGATCTCTCGCCATTCGGCGTCGAGCGCCGCGCGGAGCGCGGGGGCGTCCGGCCCGGGTCGCGTCGGGGCGTGTGTCGGCGTCATGGCAGGCGGATCGCTTCCCGTTCGTCGAGCACGCCGCAGGGAGCGGAGACGAGTCGATCGTGCCAGCGCGTCCGGTCGCCCGCGAACTGGAAGACGGCCTTGGCCGTGAGACTGGCCTTGCGGCGTCGCTTGACGGCGACGCGTCCGGGGAGCACGTCGCACTTCCGGGCTTCGAGGACGCGGCCGATCTCGGCGTAGATCAGTCGCGCGGCCCGGATGGCGAGCGCGGCGCGCGGCTCGAGCGCCGCGAGTCCGACGTCGGCCGAGGCATAATACGACTCGGCCGATTGGAGGAGCGAGCGCGTGGCTCGCGCGAGATCCGGTCCGTGGTTCGCCGGGAAGGGCGCCGGGGCCTCGGAGCGATTGGCTTCGATCCAAGCCCGCAGCTCCGGCCCGAGCGAGGCGAGCGGGAGGTAGACGCGGCCCCGCTGCCAGTCCTCGGCCACGTCGCGCGCGATGTTCGTGAGCTGCATGGCGATCCCCAGATGGGCGGCATTGCGCGAAGCGCTCGCCTCCGAGATCCCGAGGACGTGGCAGAGCATCAGCCCGACCGAGCCCGCCACGCGCCAGCAGTAGACGAGCAGATCGTCGAGGGTCTCGTAGCAGGCCGCGCGCGCGTCCATCTCCATGCCGTCGAGGAGCGCGGTCGGGTATTCGATCGGCACGCCACGCCTCGCGACGACCTGCGCGAAGCAGGACAACACGGGTTCGTGCTGGGGCTCCCCGGCGTAGACGGACGCGAGTTCCTTGCGGAGTCGCGCGAGCTCCGCTTCGTGGCGGTCGCGCTCGGTCAGGTCGATCGCATCGTCGCACAGACGGCACCAGGCGTAGAGCGCGGCGATCTCGTCGCGCTGGGTCCGCGGCAGGAGGCGCGCCGCCCAATCGAAGCTCTTCGAATGGGTAGCGAGGATCTCGCGACACGCGGCCCAGGCGTCAGCCATGGACGACCTCGCCGTCCCGTCCGCGGCTTCCCGAAGCGTCACGCCACACCGTGGTAGCCCCCGTCGACGTGCCGGACTTCGCCCGTCACTTCGAGGTCCGGACGCATCAGGTGGGCGACTTCGTAGGCGAGGGACTGGGCCGACGCGTTGCCGAGCGGCGCGGCCGCTTCCGCCTTCTCCATGGCCGCGACCAGGTCCGGGATCGCGCCGCCGGCGCGACTCGCCGAGAAGGGCGAGAAGCGAACGCAGTTCACGCGGATCGCGTGGGAGCGTCCGAGCTCCATGGCCATCTCGCGCGAGAGGCGCTCGAGGGCCGCCTTCGCGATCCCGATGTTGCGATAGGCGTGCGACATCGTGCGCTCGCCGCCGAGGTAGGACAGCGCGACGATCGATGCGCCCCGATTGAGGACGTCGTGGGCCAGGAACGCGCGCGGAATCGAGAGGAGCGAGTAGGCGGACACGTCGAGGCATCCGAGGAAGTCGTCGCGTCCCACCTCCATGATCGGCGGCGCGACGCCTCGCCGGATCGTCTTGTCCATCGCGATCGCGTGCAGGAAGCCGTCGAGGGGAAGCGCCTGGTCGCGCAGGTGGGCCGCCGCGTCCTCGACCGTCGCGTCGATCGAGGCGTCCATGACGACCGTCGGCGTATCGGGACCGAGCTCCTTCCGGACGGTCTCCTGGAACTGCGCCTGCGTCGAGGCGAGGTATTTCGCGCCGGCTTCCGAGAGTCCTTCGTGGTGGTCGGTCGGTCCGAGGCCGGCGCAGACGAGCTCGGCGCCTTCTTCTTTCAGCCCGCGGGCGATCGCCAGGGCGAGCGAATTCTCGTCGGCGATGCCGGTGATCAGGATGCGGCGGTCGGTCAGGGAGTCGGGCATGGGGCCTCGCGTGTGTGAAGAACGTCGTTCGGAGTGTCCCCTTTCCCCGCGCGCTTGACCAGCACCCCTTTCCGGCGTCGGCCGACCTACGGTCTCGCGGCCGTCTCGGCGACCGCGGTTTCGGCGGCGCCGATGCGCGCCGCGCCTCGCGGGCTAGGCTGAGGGCATGCGGGCATGACCGCACGGAGCGGGGCCGGGGGGACCGCCGGCGGTCGGACGGACCGCGCAGACCGGGCAGGCCAGGGGACGAAGGAGAGCGAGACGTGGAACGAACCGCCGAGACCGTCGTCCTGGTGAACGAGCGCGACGAGGCGGTCGGAACCGCCGAAAAGCTCGCGGCCCATCGTGGCGAGGGCCAGCTCCACCGCGCCTTCTCCGTCTTCCTGTTCGATTCGCACGGGCGGATGCTGGTCCAGCAGCGCGCCGTCGGGAAGTACCACTTCGCTTCGCTCTGGACGAACGCGTGCTGCAGCCACCCGCGGCCCGGCGAAGGCGTGCTCGAAGCCGCGCGCCGCCGCATCCACGAGGAGCTGGGGCTCGGGACCGAAGCGATCGAACCGCTCTTCGAGCTCATCTACGAGGCAGAGGATCCCGAATCCGGGCTCGTGGAGCGGGAGTACGACCACGTGCTGGCGGCCCGCTGCGACGCGGAGCCGAACCCGTGCGAGTCGGAAGTGAGCGCCGTCGCGCTCCGCTCGCCCCAGGCGCTCCTGCGCGAGATCCTCGACTCGCCCGATCGCTTCACGCCCTGGTTCCGGAAGGCGATGCACGAGCTCGACGTGCGCGGGCTGCTCGAGAAGTGGGGACGGCCGGTGCCGGCGGTGGCCTCGGCAATTCCGGAGCGTTAGCCCGGGCCCGGCGCGCTAGACGGCGGTCGCGATCAGGACCCGCGCCTGGAGCGGCAGGTCGGTCGGGAGCAGGCGGACGTCGCCGAAGCCGCTCTCCTCGAGCATTCGCGTCAACGCCCGCGGCGAGCGTGCGCGGCCGCTGCCCATCGCGAGGAGATAGAACGCGAAGTAGACCTCGCCGACCGTCGGCGCGCTCGGGGTCTCCGCCATCGGCTCGGCGACCAGCAGCGTGGCGCCCGGCGCCATCGCCGCCCGCACCCGGGCGAGCAGACGACGGACCGGCTCGTCGTCGTGGTCGTGGACGATGCGCACGAGCGAGACCACGTCGAAGCCTTCCGGAAGGGGATCGGCGAAGAAGTCGCCCGGCGCGAGCTCGACCCGGTCCTCGAGTGCGTGCGCGCGCAGTCGCGCCCGCGTGCCTTCCAGAACGCCCGGCAGGTCGAACACGGCCAGTCGCAGGTCGGGGGCACGGGCGGCGGCCGCCGTGACGAAGGCGCCGAGGCCGCCGCCGACGTCGAGGAGCGCCGCGTGACGGCCGATCGGATAGGCGTCGAGGACCTGCGCGGCGACCAGCGACTGGGAGGCCGCCATGAGCGCGCTGTAGTCCGCTACGTCCTCTGCCGGCAGTCCGCCGGGCGTGTCCGACGTCGCATAGGACCAGTACGTCGACATCTGCGTGTCGATCCGATCGCTGCGGAGGAGCCCGACCGGATCGGCGAGATCGGTGTAGAGCATGCGGTGGTGGTGGATCATCGCGATCACGCCCGGGTTCGCGAGCACGGCCGCGCCGAGCGGACCGAGTCCGTAGCGGTCTCCCGATCGCGTTTCGACGAGTCCGAGAGCACGCGCGGCGCCGAGAAGGCGCGCCGCGCGTTCGGGGGACATGCGGAGACGGGCTTCGAGCGCCGTGCGTTCGCAGGGTGCCTCGGCGAGGGCGGAGAGCAGATCGGTCTCGATGCATGCGAGCAGGGTCTGCGAGTAGACGAACCCGGCGCAGAGGTCGAACACGTCGCGGGCACGGCCTCGCGCGATCGATCGCAGGCCGGGAACACGGGCGGCGAAGCGGACGAAGTCCGGGCGCGTCGTGACGCGATCCCGGACCGCCCCTCTCGCGTCGCGCAGGCGATCGGTGAGCGCGTGGAACGCGCGGCCGAGTCCGGATCCGCTGTATCGATTCGTGGGCACGCGATGACGACTCGTCTGGCTCCGCAGTGCGGCGATCGGCGCACGACACTCCGGCCTCGATGCGGCACGCTAGGAGAAGGGCCGCGCGACGGCAATCGCGCGGCCCGGTCGGAGGAGTTCGGGATGCAGCGGCGCGAGAGCCTCGTGGTCGGAGCAGGCGTGGCCGGCCTCGCGGCGGCGGTCGAGCTCGCGGCGCAGGGGCGCGAGGTGACGGTGCTGGAGCGCGCGGCTTCGCCGGGCGGAAAGATGGAAGGCGTGCGGGTGAGCGAGCACGTCCTCGACGGCGGCCCGACCGTCCTGACCATGCGCTGGGTCTTCGACGAGCTCTTCGCTTCGGCCGGTGAGACGTTCGCCGACCACGTCGACCTCGCGCGTGCGGAGATCCTGGCGCGGCACGCCTGGCCGGATGGTGCGCAGCTCGATCTGCACGCGGAGGTCGACGCCTCCCGTGCGGCGATCGCCGCGGCCTTCGGGGCGCGCGAAGCGGAGGGCTTCGGGCGCTTCGCGCGCGACGCCGCCGCGATCTTCGAGACGCTCGACGGCGTCTTCCTGCGCGCGAATCGCCCGAGCCTGCTCGATCTGATCACGGGCGTCGGGCTGCGCGGCCTGCCGGGCCTGATGCGCATCCGGCCCTTCTCGACGCTCTGGGGCGCGATCGGGGACTACTTCGAAGATCCGCGCCTCCGGCAGCTCTTCGGGCGGTACGCGACCTACGTCGGGTCGTCGCCCTACCGCGCGCCCGCGACGCTCATGCTGATCGCGCACGTCGAACAGCGCGGCGTGTGGCGCGTCGGCGGCGGCATGACGGCCCTCGCGCGGGCACTCGCGGCGCTCGCGGAGGCCTGCGGCGCCCGCTTCGAGTACGGAGCCGAGGTGGAGACGGTCGAGCGCGACGCTTCCGGCGTCGCGGGCGTGCGCTGTACCGACGGGCGTTCGTTCTCGGCGCGCCAGGTACTCGTGACCGGCGACGTGGCGGCGGTGGCGTCGGGCGAATTCGGGCAGGACCTCGGTCGCGTGGCCCGCGTGCGGCGTCCCGGGCCGCCTTCGTTGTCCGCCGTGACCTGGAACTGCGTCGCGCGCACGTCGGGCTTCCCGCTCGTCCACCACAACGTGTTCTTCTCGTCCGACTACGCGGCGGAGTTCGACGCGATCTTCGATCGCCGGCGGCGTCCCGCGGAGCCGACCGTCTATGTTTGCGCGCAGGATCGCGATGCCGAGGACGGGGCGCCGCCGTCCGGTCCCGAGCGGCTGCTCTGTCTCGCGAACGCACCGGCTTCGGGAGCGACGCCGGCCGACGCGCGCGAACGCGACGAGGTGGATCGATGGGAAGCGCAGGTGTTCGCGCGACTGGAGAAGATGGGACTCGCGATCGAGCGGCACACCGGCGACACGCGCCGAACGACGCCGGTCGACTGGGCGCGGCGCTTTCCGGCGACGGGCGGGGCGCTCTACGGCCCGGCGACCCACGGCTGGCGGTCCTCCTTCACGCGAGCGGGCGCGAAGACGGCGCTTCCGGGGCTCTACCTGGCGGGGGGGAGCACGCATCCGGGCGCGGGGGTGCCGATGGCGGCGCTCTCGGGGCGTCAGGCGGCGGCGGCGATGCTCGCGGATTCGAGTTCGACCGGGCGATTCGTGTCGGCGGCTACCAGTGGTGGTACGTCGATGGGGTCAGCGACGACGGACGCGAAGCCCTCACCCTGATCTTGTTCCTGGGGAGCGTGTTCTCTCCGTACTACTTCCGCGCGCGGCGAAGGCCGGACCCGCCGCCCGCGGAGGAGCACGCCGCGTTCAACTGCGTCCTGTATCGCGAACGCGGTCGCATCTGGACCTTCACGGAGCGCGGCGCGCGTCACGTCGAGCGATCGGAGGACGGTCTGCGCGTCGGACCGAGCCGCGCGTCCTGGGACGGGCACACGCTCACCGTCGATCTCGTCGAGAGGGCGTGTCCGGTCCCGAGCCGCGTCCGCGGCCAGATCCGCGTGGAGCTCGCTTCGACGCGGGCGATCGACTATCCGCTGGACGCGGCCGGACGCCACCACTGGCGCCCGATCGACCCCTGCGCGCGGGTCGCCGTCGATTTCGATCGGCCCGACTGTCGATGGCGCGGTCATGCCTACGTCGACGGGAATCGGGGCGATCGCGCTCTCGAAACCGACTTCGACGGCTGGGACTGGTGTCGCCTGGACGGGCCCGGGGGCGGCACGCGGGTCTTCTACGACCTCCGCGAGCGCGGGGCCGACCCGCGCACGATCGCGCTCGACTTCGCGGCCGCGGGCTCGGCCACGCCGGCGATTGCGCCGAAAACGGCAGGTCTCGACGGGACCGGCTGGCGCGTCGCGCGGACCGTGCGAAGCGAGGGGACGGCGCGGGTCGTCCGGACCCTCGAGGACACGCCCTTCTACGCGCGATCGATCGTCGAGACCCGGCTCGAGGGCGAGCCGGTGCGGGGCGTCCACGAAAGCCTGGACCTGAGGCGATTTGGCAGCACCTGGGTGCAGTGTCTGCTGCCGTTCCGGG
>JBCCZJ010000117.1:0-11967 GCA_039187915.1 Myxococcota bacterium | reverse complement strand
GTTCGACGCGGACGGGAACTTCGAGCTGATCCTCTCCCAGGATCCTCCTCCGAAGAACGGTCTCGCGATCCAGCCGGCGACGACGGGTCTCCTGATCCGGACCGTCTATGCGGACCGCGCCGCCGTGACGCCGCCGACCTTCGAGATCGAGCGCGTCGACCGCCCGAAGCCTCGGCCGATCCGCGCGGCGGAGATGAGCGAAGGACTCGCGAAGACCGCGCAGATCGTCCTCGGCTACGCAGAGCTCGTCCGCGCCTGGTGGTTCGACAATCTCTCGCAGCGACCGAACACGATCGACTTCTCGGAGGCGACGTATCTGAGCAACGGCGGCGTCCTCGATCGGCTCCACGGTTTCGGGTGCTGGCAGAAGTCGTCGGACAAGGCGCTCGTCGTGCGATTCGTTCCGGCCGAGTGCGAGCACTGGATCCTGCAGGTCTGCAACCGATGGCAGGAGAACCTCGACGTCTACGAGGACGGACAGGGCTACGTCACGAAGTTCACCGCCACTTTCGAGGGAGACGGCGGCGTGCTCGCCGTGATGGCGGACCGCGATCCCGGGATCGGCGGCAACTGGATCGACACCTTCGAGCACGAGACGGGCGTGTTCAGCCTGCGTCTCATCCAGACGGCAGGCGCACCAGCCGTCTCGATCCAGGAGGTCGATCTCGCGGATCTCGAGGCGCGCGGACTCGCGGCGCTCGAGGGCGTGCCCATCGTCGCGAGCGGTGGGCCGTCGGAGAACTGAGTGGGCGGAGCGCACGAGGAAGGGGGCGAGGCGGGCCCCGCGCAGGAGCTCGCCCGGGTGCTCGGCTTCCGGGATCTGCTCTTCATCGCGATGGGGCAGATCATCGGCGCGGGCGTCGTCGCGCTGACCGGCGTCGCGATCGGCATGACCGGGCCCGCCGTCGTCCTCGCCTATCCCGCGGCGGCGCTCCTCTCGATCGCGGTCGCATTGCCGATCGTGATCGCTGGCGGCGCCCTGCCCACCATCGGAGGGTACTACGTATGGTGCGCGCGCCTCGGCAGCGCCTGGATGGGCTCGGGCGTGCTGATGCTGATTCTGCTCGCGAGCATCAGCCTCGGACTCTACGGCTCGTCCTTCGGGCTCTATCTGAGCCCGATCTTCCCCGTCCTGTCGCCGAACGGATGGGGAGTCGTCGTGCTGCTCGCGCTCTTCGGCGCGAACCTCTTCGGCCTACGCATGGCCGCGGGCGTCCAGTCCGCCCTCGTGCTCGTCCTGCTGTCCGCGCTCGCACTGTATGCCGGATTCGCGATGCCGCGGGTGGAACTCGCTCGGCTCGATCCGCTGCTGCCGAAGGGGGCCTTCGGGTTCTTGTCCGCCGTCTTCCTGTTGAAGTTCGCGACGGGCGGTGCGCATCTCGTCGTGGGCCTCGGCGGGGAAGTCGAGGACGCGGAGCGGACGCTGCCGCGCGTGATGATCTGGGCGACGGTCATCGTCTCGGCCTTCTACGCCGCGATCGCCCTGGCCGCCGTCGGCGTCGTTCCGTGGCGCGAGATGATCGACCAGCCCCTCACCCTCGCGGGTCGGGCCTTCCTACCCGGTTGGGCCCTGACCTATTTCCTGGTCGGGGGCGCCGGAATCGCGATCGGCACCACGCTGAACGCGCAGTTCATCCAGCTCCCGCGCAACTTCATGGTGGCCGCCTGGGACGGGCTCCTCCCGGAATCGATCGGCCGCCTGAATCGCTTCGGCGCGCCCTGGGTGATCCTCACGATCATGGCGACGATCGGCCTCGTGCCGCTCGTGCTTGGACTCGACATCAGCGCGATCGCCCGGGCCACGTCGATCGCGGCGACGCTACCCGCCTTCTTCGTCTACTGGGCGGTCACGCGGATCCCGGCCGCTCATCCCGAACGGTACGCGCGGTCGATCCTGCGTCCGAGCCCGATCGGGATGGGCGTGCTCTTCGTCTTCTCCGAGCTGATGGCGACGCTCGGGGTCATCTTGCTCGGGCGCGATCTTCCGGCGGGCGTCGCGCTCGGGTTGGCGGCGGCCGCCGTCCTCGCCTTCGGCTGGTATCCGATCCGGAAGCGCGTCCTGGCTCGTCGCGGCATCGACCTCGACGCGCGCATGCGCGATCCCGCCATCCTGCTCGGCGGGCCGGGCGGCTCCGAACCCATGCCTTCCGGCGACTAGACCCGGGCGTCCGGCCAGAGCCGCAGGAAGTTCTCGCTGAAGAACTTCGTCTGGGCTTCGGGCGAGACACTCGCCACCGCGCGCTCGAACTTCCCGATCGGATCCCGTCCGCCTTCGACGTGCGGGTAGTCGCTCGAGAACAGGTAGAGGTCCTCGTTCGAGTCGGCGATGAGCTGGGCGACGTCTTCGTGCGGGAAGGGCGTGAAGCCCATCTGCTGGGTGAGCTGTTCGGAAGGCTTGCGGTCGAAGCGGACACTCCGGTCGACGCGGCCGTAGATGCTCGTGACCCAGTCGAGACGGCGCAGCATCTCGGGCACCCAACCTGCACCGAGCTCGACCGCTGCGCCCCGGAGATCCGGATGGCGCTCGAAGACACCGTCGAGCAGCAGCACGGAGAGGAAGGCCTCCGGCGTCTGGTGCATGAGCGCCGCGTCCTTCGTCCGGACGTTCTCTCCGCCCCCGAAGAAGTCTCGGACCTTGCCGCGCCCGTTGTTGCTCCAGGCCTTCAGCGAGTGCAGCGGCGAGCCGCCGACGTGGAGGACGAAGGGGACGCCGGCCTCGGCGAGCTTCGCCCAGAAGGGTTCGAGGTGGACGTGGCCCGGCGAGATGTCGATCGGGGCACGATGTGGGACCCAGACCGCTTCGAGCCCGGCTTCGATCACGTAGTCGAGCTCGCGGACCGCGGCCGCCGGATCGTCGAGGGCACAGACGCCGACGCCCATCAGACGATCGTCGCCGCCGCAGAACTCGGCCATGTGCCGGTTGTGCGCGCGCGCCGCGCCGTACTTCCAGCGGCTCGACTTCTTCGAGCTCGGGTGGAAGGGGGAGACGACGGAGTGGGTCGCGAAGACGAGCTGCTTCTTGAATCCGAGCAGATCCATCGCCTGGGTCCGCTGGGTCCCGTCGAAGGCGCCGAGGGCGTGGATCTCCTTGGACTTCGCGATCAGCGCGTCGCCGTAGGCGAGATGTTCGGCGACGTGCTCGGCGCTGTGTCCGCCGTTCGCCAGGTAGGCGTCGACGTCTTCCTGCGCGTTCATCGACGCCGTGTAGTCGATCAGCGGGAGCTCGTCGCGCAGGTCGGGGTCCGCGTGCACGCGCAGGAAGTCGGGCAGCTCCATGATGTGGCTGTCGGCGTCGTAGTAGGGACGGGTGTCGGGGGCGTAGACCATGGGTGGGGTCCTCCTCACGGATGTTCGTCGAAGCGGCCGATGACGCCCTGCGCGCGGAGTCGAGCGATCGCCTCGGCGTCGAGCCCCGTCTCGGCGAGAGCCTCGTCGGTGTGCGCGCCGAGCGGTGGCGAGGGAAGCTCCGCGCCGAGGGGCGTACCGTCCATCTTGACGGGCGTCGTCGTCGCGCGGTAGCGGCCGAGGGCGTGATGCTCGTAGGTCTCCACGTAGCCGTTCGCGACGGCTTGCGCGTCGTCGAAGATCTCGTGCGGAAAATTCATCTGGGCGCAGGGCACGCCGTGGTCGCGCAGATGGACCAGCCAGTCGTCGGTGTCGCGCGTCAGGAAGAGCGCCTCGGCCTCCTGCTTGAGCAGTGCCATCGCGCGTTCGCCCGCTTCGTCCTCGGGGTCGAAGCCCGGCAGGCCGCGCGGGTCGACCAGCCCGGTCGCGTTCCGGAACTTCTCGTTCAGGCGGGGCGAGAGACAGCCGACCGAGAGGAATCCGTCGCGGGTCCGGTAGTGGCGAAAGTAGACGTTGCCGACCGGCCAGCCGCCGAAGTGATCCCGGAATGCGTCCTGTTGGTCCGCGAAGCCGGCGCCGCCGGTCCGGAGCTTCGCGAGGCGCGCGGCGAAGGCGTCCATGTGCGCGCCGTCGAACTCCTCGTAGCGAAAGATCATGTTCGAGATCAGGCCCAGGGCGGTGTGGAAGAGGGAGGTCTCGACGCGCTGGCCTTCGCCGGTCACGTCCCGGTGGCGGACGGCGGTCACGACGGCCAGGGAGGAGAGCATGCCCGTCACGATGTCGGCGAGGGCGGGGCGGACGAAGCGGGGCGTGCCGCCGTCGTCGTCCGACGAGCACAGGATCGCCGACATGCCCGAGAGGCCCATGGCGACCACGTCGTAGCCGCCGTCCATCGCGAGCGGGCCTTGCGTGCCGTAGGGCGAGTTCTGCAGGTAGACCAGGTCGGGCTTCCGAGCGCGCAGCCGCGCGTAGTCGATCCCGTAGCGTGCCAGGTCCGATCCTTTCATGGAGACCAGGACGACGTCCGCGTCGCTCACCAGCCGATCGATGACCTCGCGGCTCTGCGGATGGGTCAGGTCCAGGCAGAGGCTCCGCTTGCCGCGATTGCACATCGCGAAGTCCCGCCCCTCGTGCTTCACGTGCGTGCGGTTCTGGAGGCGGTAGGTGTCTCCGCGGGGAGGCTCGACCTTGATCACGTCGGCGCCCATGTCCGCCAGGACGCTGCCGCAATACGGGATCGCCAGCGCCTGGGCGAATTCGATCACCCGGAGATCGGAGAGGGCACCTCGGGCCGCGTTCGTCGAGTCGGGAGCCATCTCGGAATGCTACCGCGGGCGTTCCCGTGCGCCGAGCGAAGATCCGGCGCGGTTCCGTACCGGGAACCGGTATCCTCGGGGCGAGGCCGTGCGCGCGTCCCGCGCCCGGGTCGGGAGGGCCGCATGCTCCGTGATCTCGTCGAGAACGCCAATCAGTACTTCATCCGCCAGAAGAAGGAGTGGACGGAGATCCTGGTCGACTTCGAGACCCGCAACCAGTACCAGGTCCTCTCCGAGTCGCAGGCGGAGGTCGGGACGATCTCGGAGGTCTCGAGCGGGATCGGGGGCTTCGTGAAGCGGAACCTGATGGGATCCCACCGCTCCCTCGACATCCGCGTGCACGACGCGGACGGTTCGCCGGTGCTACGCCTCGAACGTCCCTTCTTCTTTTTCTTCTCGTCTCTCGAGGTCCTCGCGGAGGGAGGCGCGAAGCTCGGCTGCGTCGAGCGACGCTTCGGTCTCCTGCGAAAGAAATACGACCTGCTCGACGCGCATGGCCACTGCTTCGCGCAGATCGCGAGTCCGTTCTGGCGCCTGTGGACCTTCCCGGCGAAGCACGAGCGCGAGAGTGGGGAGGCGACAGTCTCGAAGAAATGGGGCGGGGCGCTTCGGGAGATCTTCGCCGACGCCGACACCTTCCGCGTCGCGATCGAAAGCGGCACCTGGACCGGTCCCGAACGCTGGGTCCTCTTCGCAGCCGCGATCTCGATCGACTTCGACTTCTTCGAGAACAACCAGGGCTCGGACGGGCTGCTCTCGTCCGGCGACTGATCGACCGGCGCCTTCTCTCCACGGGGCGCGGATCGCGCTCAGGGCTCCGTTCCGGGATCGGCGCAGCGCGGCGCCGCCGGCGAGCGCAGGCTACTCCGCGCCCAGCACCATGCCGCCGCGGCCCCCCGCGACGAGAGCGTGCTCGGCGCCCGCGATCTGGTTCGCGGCCTCGCCGCGGATCTGGCGTACGCCCTCCAGGATGTTGTTCACGCCGTGGATGTAGGCCTCGCCGAGGAGACCGCCGTGGGGGTTCACCGGGATCGTGCCGCCGAGGTCGATGTGGCCCTCCTTCACGAAGTCGACGCTCTCGCCGGCCTCGCAGAAGCCGTAGCCCTCGAGCTGCATGAAGACGATCGGACTGAAGTTCTCGTAGATCGTCGCGACCTGCATGTCCGAGGGGCCGAGCCCCGTCATTTCCCAGAGTCGGCTCGCGGCGCGGTAGTTCTCTTCGTAGCGCGAGAGGTCGTCCTGGTAATAGTTGAACATCACGTGGCCGTGGATCAGCTGCGCGTCGACGATCCCACGGATCGTGACCGGCGGCTTCGCGAGGTCGCGCGCGCGCTCCGGTGTCGTGATCACGAGGGCGACCCCGCCGTCGCTCTCCTGGCAGCAGTCGAGCAGGCGGAGGATCGGCTCGACGATCCAGCGCGAGCGCTGGTGGTCCTCGAGCGTGATCGGACGCGCGTGGAACCACGCCGCGGGGTTGGTCGCCGCGTGCTTGCGCGCCACGACCGGGTAGTGGCCCATGTCCTCGTTGGTGAAGCCGTGACGATCCATGTAGCGCTGGAACTGGAGGGCGTAGATCTTGGCCGGCGTGTCGAGGCCGAAGGGCAGGTACCAGTTCCAGCCGACGGTCGTCCCGGGATCCTGGGGCTGGCCGAAGCGGTGGCCGGAGCGCTCGTTGAAGGCGCGCCAGACCAGCACGTGCTTGGCGGCACCGGAGGCCACGGCGGCGGCGGCCTGCAGGATCGTCGTATTGGCCCCGGCGCCGCCGAAGGGCGCGCGGGACCAGTAGTTGACCTCCTGCACTCCCAGCGCGCGCATCAGCAGGAGCTCGTCGCTCGAGTCCAACGTGAACGTGGCCATGCCGTCGATCTCGGTGGGCGAGAGTCCGGCGTCACGAATCGCGGCGAGGCTCGCCTCGGCGGCGAGCTGGAGCTCGCTGCGTCCCGAGTTCTTCGAGAACTCGGTCTGGCCGATCCCGACGATCGAAGCCTGGCCGGCGAGGGAGCGCGCCGTCACGCCGCGTCGGCCGCGGGCCGGAACTGCGGGAGGAGCTGGGGAGCCTCCTGGTTCAGGCTCGGGAATTCGATCCACGTGAGCTCGACGGGCAGACCGAAGTGGACTTCCGCGAGCGGGCAGTCGACGAGGTTCGATACGAAGCGTACGCCTTCCTCGAGCTCGAGGAGCACGATGATCCGCGGCGCCGCCTCCGGCTCCGTTGGGTGCTGCGACGCGAGCCAGCTGTAGACCGTGCCGCGCCCGCTCGCTTCGAGCGTCTCCCATTCGAGGGCGTTGCACGCCGCGCACATGGGTGCCGGCGGCTGGCGGAGCGCGCCGCAGGCGCTGCACCTCTGGAGCAGGAAGCGCTTGCGCGCGACGCCGTCCCAGAAGAACTGGTCGACGCCGTCGGGTGTCGGCGCGATCACGCTCGGCTTCGCGTCGGACACGACTAGAGGTTCCACACCCGCGTGGCGTTGCCGTGCAGGATCTTGGCGCGATCGTCCGCCGGGATTCCGTCGAACATGTCGCGCACGATCTCCCGGGAGCGGGGCCAGCTCGTGACGGGGTGCGGGTAGTCCGACGACCACATGATGTTGTCGACGCCGAGGCGCTCGGTCGCGAGGCGATAGGCGTTCGGCTCGTCGATGAAGGTCAGGAAGACGTTCTGCTTGAAATAGTGCGACGGCGGCTTCGTGATCGCGGGGAACTCGTAGCCCTGCCGGGCCTGCAGGTCGTCGACGATGTAGAGCCACCAGTCGACCCAGCCGAGGCCCGGCTCGACGAACACGACCTTGAGCGAGGGGAAGCGCTCGAAGACGCCGCCCATGATGAACATGCCGAGGGGCTCGGCGGTCGTGAGGGCGACGGCGCCGACGAAGATGCCCTTCTGCGGGGTCGGGTCGCGCTGCGCCAGGCTCTCGAGCTGGGTGTTGAGGCCGATGTGCAGGCAGACGGGCAGGCCCGTCTCGGTGATCACCTCCCAGAGCGGGTCGTAGCGGGTGTCCCAGTAGTCCGGCAGGCCGAGTTCCGCCGGGTAGACGGGCAGCTGGAGCGACTTGCCGCCCACCTCCGCGACCCAGCGGACTTCGGCGACCGCAGCGTCGATGTCGTGGATCGGGATCTGGTAGGAGACGATCATCCGCTCGCGGTCGACCTCGGCGAACTGGTGCATGGTCGTATTGAACGCGCGGGTCGCCTCGCGATTGCCTTCCTTCAGCAGGTAGAGATACCGGAAGGCGCTCACCTCGCAGTACATCACCGACTTCTCGATGCCGTCCGCGTCGAGGTCCTCGAGTCGCGCCTTGGCATTCGTGTGCCCGGGCCGGCCCGCGGCGGCGTAGTTGCGTCCAGCGAGGGAATCCATCCGCCGCACCTCGGCGTCGGGCAGGTCCTGCTGCTTGCGCCAGAGCGCGTTCGCCTCGGAGCTCATGGCCTTCGCCATGCCCATGCCGAACTCCATCAGGGCGTCGTCGTAGGCGCCGTGGAACTTCGTGGCGAGGTTGGCCTTGATGGCGTCATGGGCGAGATCGACGTGGTCGTCCGAGGAGATCAGGCGTTCGGCATCGGCCATGGGTGAGGCCCTCCTGCGGCAAAGCGCCGCGCGCGGCGGCGATCCGGTTCGGGTTCGCCCCGTCTTGATACCCGGCCGAGGGAAAATAGACAAGGGCCTTTCGTATTTTCCGGAGACGCCGTAGGATGACCGCGACGCCCGAAAGGCGGCGGAACGGAGGCGAAAGACGTGGGCAGCGGCCGATCCGGCGAGACGACGCCGACCGCGAACGGGATGCTGCGGCACCTGATCGGGGCCGCGAACGCGATTCGCGCCGAGATCGGTACGGAGATCGAAGGTCTCGGACACGAGTACGCCCCGGCGGCCTCGCACCTGATCGTGAACCTCCCGGCGGAGGGGCTCGGCATGTCCGAGCTGGCCGATCGTCTCCGACTCACGCCCCAGCGGACGGGGCAGCTCGTCCAGAACCTCGAATCCTTCGGCTACGTCGAGCGGATCCCGGAGCCCGAAGACGGTCGCGCCCGGCGCGTCGTGTTCACCGATCGCGGGCGCGCGCTCCTCGCCGACATCGACCGGATCGACGAGCGCTTCACCCGGCTCCTCGCCGAGCGGCTCGGTCCCGCGCGCTTCGCGCGACTCTGCGAAGACGCCGAGTTCCTCGACCGGGCGTTCCGGGACGACGACGAGCTGATCGATCTCCGGCGTTAGGCGGCGCTTCTTCATGGTCCTGCTCAGTCTCGACATCGACGGCACGATGGAGGTCGGTGATCCGCCCGGCTGGATCCCCCTCGCGTGGATCCATCGCGCCCGGGCGCTGGGCTATCTCGTCGGCTCGGCCTCCGACCGGACGAAGACGGACCAGCGCCAGCTCTGGGCGCGCCATGGGATCGAGCTCGACTTCATCGACCACAAGCACAAGCTCGACGAGGTGAAGGCCCGCTTCCCGGAGGCGACGCGCTGGATCCACATCGGGGACGGCGAGGCGGACGCGCTCTACGCGACGAAGCACGGCTTCGAGTTCCACTTCGTCCACGAGGTCCCGGAGGACGGGACGCCGGGTTGGATCTTCTGACCGTCGAGGACGCGCTGCGCGCGCCGCAGGGCGCGCGACGTTCAGCGACCGGGCCGCGAGGGCCGGACGGGAGAGAGCGGCGGGGCGGGCTCGAGGTCCGAGCAGGACTCGAAGTAGCCGCAGCGCGGGCAGCGGATCTTGCATTTGAGGCCATCCATGGGCCCCGTGCAGTTCGGACAGACGTACCGGCTCGCGTCTTCGCTCATCTCGATCCCCCCTGATCGGAAAACGAGCGTACCGGATCGATCAGCGTCCGTCGCCATCGCCGCATTCGGCCTTCCCGTCGAGCTGCATGCGGGCGAGCTCGGCGTACAGGCCGTTCTCGGCCACGAGCGCGTCGTGACGTCCATTGGCGACGACGCGTCCGCCGTCGACCACCAGGATCCGGTCGGCGTTGCGGACCGTCGCGAGGCGGTGGGCGATGACGAGCGTCGTGCGTCCTTCCATCAAGCGCTCGAGGGCGAGGTGGACGAGGCGTTCGCTGTGGGAGTCGAGGCTGCTGGTGGCTTCGTCGAGCAGCAGGATCGGCGCGTCCTTCAGCACGGCGCGCGCGATGGCGACCCGCTGGCGCTGGCCGCCCGACAGGGTCATTCCGTTCTCGCCGAGTCTCGTGTCGAAGCCCTGGGGCAGGGTGTCGGCGAACTCGTCGACCAGGGCGACCGCGGCGGCTTCCTCGAGGTCCCGGTCCGAAGCGTCGAGACGCCCGAAACGGATGTTCTCGCGCAGACTGGCGGTGAAGATCGCGGTCTCCTGAGGCACGATCGACAGGGCGGCGCGGACCGCGCCCGGATCGGCGTCGCGCACGTCGACGCCGTCGATCCGGATCGCGCCCGCCTCCGGGTCGTAGAAGCGCAGGAGGAGGCGCAACACCGTGCTCTTGCCCGCGCCCGACGGCCCCACGAGCGCGATGGTCTCGCCCGGCGCCGCGCTGAACGCGAAGCCGTCGAGCGCGGAGACCTCCGGTCTCGTCGGATAGCGGAAGGCGACGTCTTCGAATTCGACGCGGCCGCGGAACGGCGTCGGGAACGGGATCGGCGCCGCGGGCGCTTCGATCTCGGGCTCGATCGCCAGCAGCTCGAAGAGACGCTCTGCGGCGCCGGCGGCGAGCTGGACTTCGCCCCAGACCTCGGAGAGCGCGCCGAGCGACATCGCGCACAAGAGCGCGTAGCCCACGAACTGGCCGAGCTCGCCCGCGTCGAGGGTGCCGTCGAGTACGCCCTGGGCGCCCAGGCGGACGACGCCGATCACGAAGGCGAGGGCGAGGCACATGGCGATCGCCGTGAGCGTCGCACGCGCCAGCATCTGGCGTCGCGCCGCGCCGAACGCGACCTCGACCACCTGCCGGTAGCGTGCGCGATCGGCGTCCTCGTGGTTGAAGGCCTGGACGGTCAGGATGAACGAGAGCGCCTCGCTCGCGAAGACGTTCGTGTCGGCGAGGGTGTCCTGACTGCGGCGGCTGAGGTCACGGATCCAGCGGCCGAAGAAGATCAGGGGCACGACGATCGCAGGCAGGACGATCAGCACGAAGGCAGCGAGCTGCGGGTTGGTCAGGACGAGCAGCCCGATCGCGCCGATCAGCGTGAACACGTTGCGTAGCGTGATCGAGACCGTGGCGCCGACGACCGTCTTGATCAGCGTCGTGTCCGTCGTGAGGCGCGTCTGGATCTCGCCCGTGTGGTTGCGCTCGAAGAAGGCGGGGCTCTGTCCCACGACGTGATCGAAGACGGCCGCTCGGAGATCCGTCACGACCCGTTCGCCGATCCACGAGACCAGATAGAAGCGGATCGAGCTGGTCACGCCCCAGAGGACGGCGACGAGGATCATCCATCCAAAGGTACGGTCGAGCGTCGCGGCGTCGGTTTCGCCGAATCCGCTCTCGACCACGGCGCCGAAGGCCATGGGGAAGAGAAGCGTCACGGAAGTCGAGGCCACGAGCGCGAGGAACGCGAGCAGCACGGTCCCCTTGTAGCGCGCCACGAAGGGCAGGAGCCCGCGCAGCGGGCGCAGGTCGCGTCCCTTCGGACGCCGCGTCGCCGTCGCCTCGTCGGACGCGGTGACGGGGTCGTGCGGGCGCGGCGGCGGTGCGGTTTCGGTTTCGAGGCCGGACGGCGGGATCGCATCCGACGGCGAGGCAGGGGTGCTCAAGGACTCGTCCAGATGGGGCGGGGCGCGGGAGCGGAGTCTAACGCGCCCGACGGCTCCGGCGGGCGCGGCGCGCTGAGCTAGGCTGGCCCGACGCCCGCTCGGCGGCGCCCAGGACGAGGGAGACATGGATCGCACGCTCGCAGGCAAGGTGGCGCTCGTGACGGGCGCGGGCCCCGGGATCGGTCGCTCGACCGCACTCGCCTTCGCGCGGGACGGCGCCGACGTCGTGGTCGCGGCCCGGAGGCCCGAGCCCCTCGCGGCCCTCGCGAAGGAGATCGCCGACGACACCGGCCGGCGGACGCTGGCGGTTCCCTCGGACGTCACGGATCTCGCGGCGAGCGGTGCCCTCGTGGAGCGGACGATCGCCGAGTTCGGCCGCCTCGACGTGCTGGTCAACGTGGCGACGGCGAGCTTCTTCCGCGGCCGGCTGGTCGACCACGACTGGTCGACCTACGCCGACTCGGTCCAGATGAACGTGGTCGGGACGATGAAGCTCTGCGCCGACGCGGCCCGAGCGATGGCGGAGCGCGGCGGCGGCTCGATCGTCAACATCGGCACGCTCGCCACGACCGCGCTGCAGCCGC
>JBCCZJ010000116.1:0-11973 GCA_039187915.1 Myxococcota bacterium | reverse complement strand
TCCAGACGGAGGCCGGCGAGTGCCTTCAGGCATGTCAGCGAGCGAGCTCACCTGCGTCCAGCGCGCCGAACGTCGACGACGCACGGCCGTCGAGGAAACGAAACAGTCGGTCGTCATCGTTCTCACGATTGCGACCTGGAATCGCAGACGCAGATCGCGTCGCACCGAACCCGGCGCCTCACGAACTCCCAGATCGGTCGATGAGTCCCGCCAGGTCGCGGTGAGCTCGCGCTCGCGCGAATCCCAGAGGACGTTCGGAATCGACTGAAGCTCCGAAACGGGCCTCTAGCCGATCGGCTCCCACTGCGGGATCAGCAGCCGGGTGTCCGTCTGGGGATCGACCGCCTCTTCGAAGACCGCCCGGACCTTCTGCCCGATCGCGACGTCGTTCGGGTCGCAGTTCACGACGTTGCCCTGGGCGTTGCAGCCCGTCGCGCCGTCGATCGAGATGATCGCGATCACGTAGGGCACGTGCTCCTTGAGCGCCGGATGGAGCGGATGATGGACGCGCGCGAAGCTCTCGACCGTTCCGGTGCCCTCCACGGCTCGGAACGAGAGGGCGTCGCCGTGGCAGGCATAACAGATCTCGTCCGGAGGATGTTGCGCGTGACCGCAGTCGTCACAGAACTGGATCGTGATCTCGCCCGAGGTGTACCAGGGCGTGTTGTTGGGCGTGAGCTGCGGGAGCAGGAAGTCGTCACCGAGATAGCGGGGCATCGTTGATCTCCGGAGAAGGGCCGCGCCTAGAGCGCCGGACCGAAGAGGACGGCGCTCCCCGGGGCGTAGCCCGGGCCGCCGACGGCGAGGGACAACTCGACGTCCCTCACCTGACAGGTCGAGTCGCCGCGGACCTGACGGACCGCCTCGACCACCATTTCGAGGCCGTGGATATAGGCCTCGGCGATGTTGCCGCCGCTGGTGTTGAACGGCACCGCGGCGTCGGGCCCTTCGAGGCGCCCGTCCCCCACGAACGCTTCCACGTCCGCAGGCTCGCAGTACCCCATTTCGCAGAGCGCCATGAGCACGGGGCCCGTGAAGTTCTCGTACATCTGGACGACGTCGACGTCCGCGGGCTTGTGACCCGAGCGGTTCCAGATCTGCTCGGCGACGCCCTCGTAGTACATGCTCGGGAACCAGCGCTCCTGGAAGGCGTAGATCCCGATCTCGGGGCCCTTCGCCTGGGCCGTCGCCAGGATCGGCACCGCCTTGCCCGGCAGGTCCTTCGCACGTTCGGGCGTCGTCACGACGATCGCGGCGGCCCCGTCGTTCTCCATGCAGCAATCGAAGAGATGGAACGGCTCCACGATCCAACGCGAGTCGTGATAGTCCTCCCGCGTGAGCGGCCGACCGTGTCGAACCGCGCGCGGGTTCAGCTGGGCATTCGCGTAACAGGCGAGGGAGACGCTGGCGAGCGCCTCCTGCGAGACCCCGTGGTCGTGCATCCAGCGCGCCGTCTGCAGCGCGCACTCCTGGGCGGGCGTCATCAGCCCATAGGGAAGCCCCCAGGCCAGTCCCTCCGGTGCGGAGCCCCCCATCAGGCCGGCACCGGATCCGAGGCGTTGGAATTGTCCCTGCGCGAGCGCGCGGAAGCAGACGACGACCTCCGCGTGCCCGGACGAGACGGCCGCGTCGGCGAGATGCATGGTCGCGGAGGAGTTGTTGCCGCCGCCGGCCCAGGGCGTGGCGGACCACTTGAGGTCGCCGAGGCCGAGCGCGTCGGCGAGCCGGAGCGGGCTGTTGCGGTAGTCCATGTAGGAGATCAGACCGTCGACGTCCGAGAGCTCGAGCCCGGCGTCCGCGACCGCGTTCTTGATCGCGGTGCACGCGAGCTGGAACTCGGTGTCGGGGGATCCCCCGTGCTTGTAGTACGCCGATTCGCCGACACCGACGACGACTGCTTCTCCGTGCATGCGCGCTCGCTCCCTGTCGTTTCCGAACGGCCCACCCGAAGACGGACCCGGACCCCGAGCTTCGTGGATCGCGCGCGGTTCCTCAACCGCGAGCGGCGGCTACCACTTCTCGACCCAGGGCCGCATGACCGCCTCGAAGGTCCAGGTCGAACGGTGCTGGCGGTGGAGATGAAGGTAGGTCTCCGCGATCCGCTCCGGGTCCGCCATGTCGTCCTCCGTCGACTCGCCCGCGAGCCAGTGGGCGCGCTGCCCGTCTTCGCGGGCGTTCCCGATCGCCGCGTCGATCGGGCAGTGGGCGACGTGGATTCCTTGCGGGCCCAGCTCCCGCGCCATGCTCTCCGCGAGGCCGGCCTTGCCGTGACTCGCGATCGCGAAGGCGCCCGACTTCGGATAGCCCTTGAAGGCGGCGCTCGCGTTCGTGAAGAGGATCGTTCCCCGCTGGCCGTCCGCCGGCAGGTCGCGCGCGAGCATCGACTTCGCGGCGGCCTGCCCGACGAGGAAGGCGCTGAAGGCCGAGTTGATCATCGTGCCCTTCGCGAGTTCGGGATCGGCCTCGGTGATGCTCTTGCGGAAGATGCCGCGAGAGCGGCCGTCGATGTTGTGCACGACGAGGGTCGGCGGACCGAGCGCCCGCTCCACCGACGCGAAGAGCGCGTCGACGGACGCGGCCTCGGCGGCATCGCACGCGAAGGGATGGACGCCGTGGTCGGCCCGGAGCTTCTCGAGCTCGGGCTTGTCCGGGGTCCGCGCGGCGATCGCGACCTGCATTCCTTCTGCGGCGAAGAGACGCGCGCAGCTGGCGCTCACTCCCGGGCCGCCGCCGACGATGACGGCGACTTCGTTCGATTCAGGCATGGCGTCCTCCCTGTGGGTTCCGACGCGATGGTCGGCCTCGAGAACGGCGCCGGCAACGCCGCGCGGAGGCCCCCGAATCGGACTCCCCGTCGCTGGTCGGCCCCGCTTCCGCGCGTTACCTGTCGGGATCCCCAATGGGGCGCCCAGCCCCGAACGACGACGAATCAGGAGAAGAGACATGGGACTGCTGGACGGCAAGGTGGCGATCGTGACTGGAGCGGGCGGAGGCCTGGGCAAGTCCCACGCGATGTCCCTCGCGCGGGAAGGCGCGGCGGTCGTCGTGAACGACCTCGGCGGTGCCGTGGACGGGTCGGGCGAGGGCTCGCGGGTGGCGGACGAGGTCGTGAAGGAGATCGAAGCGGCCGGCGGACGCGCCGCGGCGGACTACGGCTCGGTCACGAGCGCCGAAGACGCGGCCAAGATGGTCGACACCGCCTTCGGTGAGTTCGGTCGTCTCGACATCCTGATCAACAACGCCGGAATCCTCCGGGACAAGTCCTTCAAGAAGATGTCCGAGGACCTCTGGGATCCGGTGATCGCGGTCCACCTGAAGGGCACCTACCACCCGACCCACGCGGCCTATACCCGAATGCTCGAGCAGGGCGAGGGCGGACGGATCATCATGACCAGCTCGACGTCGGGCCTGATCGGCAACTTCGGCCAGACGAACTATGGCGCGGCGAAGGCGGGCATCGCTGGCTTCATGCGCTGCCTCGCGATCGAAGCCAAGAAGGCGAACATCACCGTGAACGTCCTCGCCCCGAACGCCTACTCGCGCATGACCGCCGACATCTTCCCGGAAGGCGCCGAGGAGAAGTACACGACCGACAAGGTCTCGCCGGCGATCACCTGGCTCTGCTCGGACGAGGCGGCGGACATCACGGGCAAGCAGTTCGTGATCAGCGGCAACCGCGTGTCGCTCCTCTACCCGGCCCAGTACCAGATCGCCGACGACGCCGACGTCACGAAGGTCTGGAGCCCCGACGAGATCGGGCAGAAGATCCGCGCCTCCGTCGAGGACTGGCCGGAGCCGGCGAACGTGCCGGGCCTGGTCTTCTAGCGCCGGTCGCAGGCGGGGCACGAAACGAGGGAGGACGTCACGATGGACGCAGAGACCAGCAAGCAGATCGTACTCGACTACCTGGCGGCCCAGGGCCGGGGCGACGGCGAGAAGATGGCCGCGCTGCTCGCGGACGACGTGCAGTGGCGTCCTCCCCTCGGTGTCCCGATCGGCCAGCCGACGGGCCGTGAGACCGTGATGCGGACGATGGCGGAGGCGGGCGCGAAGTTCTTCGACCTCTCGACCATGCAGGTCGAGATCAAGTGGATCGTCGCCGAGGGCGACAAGGTCGTGATCCGCCAGTCCGCGACCGCCAAGGCCACGAACGGCCGCGACTACGCCAACGAATACGTCTGGGTGTACATCGTCCGCGACGGTCGAATCGCCGAGATCGAGGAGCACGTCGATTCGAAGCGCTTCGCGGACATCGTCCTCGACTGAATCCCGCTCTCCATCCAGAGAGGCCCCGTCATGCGCAAGGTGATCGACGACTACCGGATCCATCCGGGCGAACACTGCGGCAGCGCGTCGATGCGGGGCCTGCTCGAGTACTACTGTGACCTGCGCCTGCCCGAAGACGCCGTCTTCGGGCTCGGCGCGGGGATCGGCAGCGGGTTCATCGACCAACGCGAGAACCCCGACGCCCACTATGCCGTCGCCGTCTTCGGCCGGACGGCGACCGTCGAAGTCGATCTCGGTCGCCATCTCGGCATCGACTATCGTGAGCAGACGGAGGACGACGACGACCACGCCTGGGCCGTCGTCCGAGAAGAGATCCTCGCCGACCGCCCGACGATGCTCGCGGGCGACATCTTCTATCTCGACTATCGCGACTACAAGGTGAACTTTCCGTCCCACCGCTTCGTGCTGATGGGCTTCGACGACGAGCGGGAAGAGGTCTACATCGGCGACCGGATCCGAGACGCGTTCGAGACCTGCTCCCTCGCGGCGGTGAAGGTCAGCCGGAACGCGCCGACCGCCATGAGCGACCAGAACCGCTGGGGCCGTTTCCACGACACCGCGGTCGGGAACGACCTCCGGAGCGCCACCGAAGCCGCGCTTCGAACCGCCTGCGCGGCCATGCTCGCGAGCGGCCCGGAAACCGCGGGCGCCGGATTCGCCGTGGGACGCGACGCCGTCCGCGCCTACGCGGAGGCGCTGCCTTCCGTCGCGGCGCTCCCGAACGCTTTCGAGACCGCGAGCTTCAACGCGCCGCTCCTCGAGAAGTTCGGCAACGGCGGTGGCAACTTCCGCCGGCTCTACGCGGGCTTTCTCTCGTGGGCCCGCGCGCTCGACGAGAAGCTGGTGCCGGCGTCGGCCCCGGCGCTCGGCCTCGCCGCCGCGGACGAATGGACCGCCGCGAGCACCGACATCCTGCGCGCCCGCGACACGCCGAACGATCCGGCGCCCTGGAACGATGCGGCCGACCACGTGCGCCGTGCGGCCGACCTCGAAGAGACCCTCTTCACGCGACTGGCCGACGCGGTCGGCTGACGCCGCCGCCGGCCCGGCTCTCAGCCCGGAATCACGCCCTTCTCCCGCAGGACCCGCCGCGCCTCGGCGTCGTGGCCCAACTCTTCGAGGATCGCGTCGGCGTCCTCCGAGTACATCGGCGCGGGCTTCGTCATCTCGAATCTCGT
The DNA here is from genome assembly GCA_039187915.1 of Myxococcota bacterium. Classification (GTDB taxonomy): domain Bacteria; phylum Myxococcota_A; class UBA9160; order UBA9160; family UBA4427; genus UBA4427. Next base: position 6,508 of record JBCCZJ010000116.1, on the reverse strand, counting down.
CTCGGAGAAGCGTGCCGCGGGACGCACGCGGCGGTAGCGCCCGTAGACCGGGTGGGTCGCCTCGACGATCGTCCCGTTGTGGACGACCTGCGGGTCCTCGAGGACCTCGGCCTGCGACAGGATCGGGGCGACCGGAACCTGTTGCGCGACGAGCGCCGCGTACGCGTCCGCGGTCGGCATGCGGGCGAGCCCCTCGGCGACGGCGCCCACCCGCTCTTCCATGTTCGCCGGTTCGATCAGCGCCTTGCCCTGATGGCGCGGGCTGTTCGCGAGATCTTCGCGGCCGACGGCGCGGAGCGTGCCCTGCATCTGTTCGGCAGTGCTCGCCCAGAAGACGATCTGACCGTCCCTCGTCGGCGTGAGCGTGTAGCGCTCGCCGGGGACCATCGGGTTCGTGACGTCGTCGCCGACCATGCAATGACGGAGCATGCCGTCGGGCCAGAAGAAGGCGATTCCCGCGTCGAGCATCGTGACGCGTACGCTCTGGCCGGGTGCGCCGCGTTCCCGCGCGAGCAGCGCGGCGGTGATCCCCTGGGCCAGGGTGTAGGCCGTGGCCTTGTCGACGATCGCATGGCGGACCAGATCCGGGATCGGGACCTCGGGGTTCAGCTGCGCCGCCACGTAACCGGTCAGCGCCTGGAAGATCGGGTCGTAGCCCCGGCGATCCGCGTAGGGCCCCTCGTCGCCATAGCCCACGACCGCCGCGTAGACGATGTCCGGAGCGATCTCGCGGACGGCCGCCTCACCGAGTCCGAGGCGTTCGGCCGTCCCCGGCCGCCAGTTCGAGACCAACACGTCCGCGGTCCGCAGCAGCGCGTCGAAGAGCGCCTTGCCCTCGGGCTTCTTCAGGTCGATCCCGATCGAGCGCTTCTCGTGGTTGGACGTGAGGTAGAGCCCGGCCATGCCGGCGCGGTAGTTCGCGAGCTGGCGCGCCTCGTCGCCGTGTCGCGGCGGCTCGACCTTGATCACCTCCGCGCCCTGCTCCGCCAGCATCATCACGCCGAGGGGCGCCGAGATCAGCTCGCTGACTTCGAGGATGCGGAAACCGTCGAGGGGGCCGGGCATGGGGATCGTCTTCTCCGGATGGGAATCGCGTGCGCCCGACGTTAGGACAGTCTCCCGATCCGCGAGTTCCAGCGGAGGCCAGGCGCTCGAACAACCTCTATGCTCCGGGCGCGTGCGATGGACGCGGTGGAGGGACCTCTTGCCCGACGAGCCTTCGATCACCACCTATCGAATCGATGCCCACGACGTCATCCTCGACGTCGACGCCGAGTGGCTCGAGTTCGCAGAGCTGAACGACACCCACGACCTGTCGCGCGATCGCGTGGTCGGCCGCTCGCTCTGAGACTTCATCGCGGGCGACGAGGTCGAACACGTCTTCAAGCTCCTCTTCGAACGCTGTCGCGAGCGCTCCTCCGGCGCGCGCGTCCCCTTCCGCTGCGATTCCCCGACCCGGGTCCGGCGCATGATCCTCGCGATCGAACCCCGACCCGAACGAGGGCTCGAGGTGACCTCCGTCCTGGTCGATGCGGAGGACCGCGACTACGTGGCGCTCCTCGACGTGAATACCCACCGCAGCGACGAACGCCTTCGCATCTGCAGCGGCTGCAAGCGCATCGATCTGCCCGATGAGGGCTGGACCGAGATCGAACGGAGCCTGCGCACCCTCGACCTCTTCGGCGCCCCGCCCCTCCCGCAGCTCCACCAGGCACTGTGTCCGCCCTGCGAGACGAGGACCGCCGTCGGCTGACGCCGCGGAGCGGGAAACGGCCGCCCACGGACTCGCTAACTTCGCGGTCCACCGCGGAGGCCGCATTGAAGATCCTCGTCCCCTTCGTCGTCCTGCTGGTCGTGCTCGCCGGCGCCGGCGCCTACGTCCTCACGCAGGCGGGCCAGGGCGCCTACGGCGAGCTCGTCGCCGCGGGCGAGCCAGCGCCTCGTTCGGTCGACGCGGCCTCCGTCGAAGCCCGCAGCGCGGCGCAGGCGGCGACCGCCGACGCGCTCCGCGTGTACGCGCCGAAGCAGATCCTCTTCGGCGACCTCCACGTCCACAGCTCGTTCTCGGTCGACGCGTTCCAGCTGACGATGCCCATGACCGGCGGCGAGGGCACGCACCCGGTCGCCGACGCCTGCGACTTCGCCCGCTTCTGCGCGAATCTCGACTTCTGGTCGATCAACGATCACGCGGCGTCGCTCACGCCCCGCCGCTGGCGGGAGACGATCGAGACGATGCGCCGATGCGACGCGATCGGCGGTGCGGGGGGTGAACGCGACCTCGTCTCCTTTCTCGGCTGGGAATGGACGCAGATGGGGTCGACCCCCGACAACCACTACGGCCACAAGAACGTGATCCTGCGCGACCTCGAGGACGGCGCGATTCCGACGCGGCCGATCGCCGCGCGCCCGCCGGACGGCGTGCCTTCCCCCTTCGACGTCGACCGGGGCGGCCAGCTCCTCCAGGGCGTCGGCGCCTTCGCGATCGAGGGGGGGCACGACTTGATCGCCATGATGGACGAGCTCGCCTCGGTGGAACGCTGCCCCGACGACGTGCCGGTCCGCGATCTCCCCGAGGACTGCATGGAGTCGGTCCAGACGCCCGGCGAGCTCTTCGCGAAGCTCGACGATTGGGGACAGGCCGCCACCGTGATCCCCCACGGCACGGTCTGGGGCATGTACTCGCCGCCGGGCTCGAGCTGGGCCAAGCAGCTCGACCCCGCGCAGCACGATCCCGCGCGCCAGCGGCTGATCGAGATCTACTCGGGACACGGCAACGCCGAGGAGTTCCGCCGCTGGAAGGCCGTCGAGATCGCCGACGACGGCACGCGCAGCTGCCCGACCCCTTCCGCAGAATACACACCGACGTGTTGGCAGGCGGGCGAAGTGATCCGATCGCGCTGCGAAGCGGAGGGCGGTGCGGCGGCGGCGTGCGAGACCCGCGCCGCCGAAGCGCGCCAGTTCTTCGTCGACGCCGACCGCAACGCGGGCGCCTGGGTCGTCCCGGGGCTCGAGGCCGCGGCGCTCCTCGACGCCGGCCAGTGTCGCGACTGCTTCCAGCCCGCCTTCAACTACCGTCCCCAGAGCAGCGCGCAGGCGATCCTCGCCCTCGGCCGACCGGGCGCCGAAGAAGGCGCGCGCGCCTTCCGCTTCGGCTTCATCGCCTCGAGCGACAACCACACCGGCCGAGCCGGGACGGGCTACAAGGAAGTCGAGCGCCTCGAGTTCACCGACGCGCGCATGGGGCGCGCCGGCACGAGCGTGCTCGTCGATCCGTGGCGTCGCGAGCCGGCCGCGCAGGCCGAACGCTTCGACCCCATGGGCCCGGTGCCGAACGTCGCGTTCTTCGAAGGGGAACGCGGCGGCTCCTTCTTCTACACGGGAGGCCTGGCCGCGGTCCACGCGTCGCAGCGCGAGCGCGGCGCGATCTTCGAGGCGCTCGAACGGCGCGAGACCTACGGCACGAGCGGCCCGCGCATCCTCCTCTGGTTCGACCTCCTCGACCCGAATGCCCCTGGCGGTCGCTGGCCCATGGGCAGCGAACGGACGATCCAGGGCGCGCCCACCTTCCGCGTCCGCGCGGCGGGCTCCTTCGAGCAGCAGCCGGGCTGCCCGGACGCGACCACCGGGGCGCTCTCGGCCGAGCGCCTCCAGAAGCTCTGTCGCGGCGAGTGCTACCACCCCTCCGAGGTGCGGCGCCCGATCAGACGGATCGAGGTCGTGCGCGTCCGGACCCAGCGCGGCGCGGACGAATCGCTGGCGCCCCTCATCGAAGACCCCTGGCGGCGCTTTGCGTGCGACGGAGACCGCGAGGGCTGCGAGGTCGTGTTCAGCGACACGGAGTTCGCGCAGGACGCGCGGGACACGAGCTACTACGTCCGGGCGATCGAAGGCGCGACGCCCACGATCTCGGCGGATCCCTACGGCTGTCGCGACGCCGGTCCGGAGGGCTGCACCGAGATCGATGCCTGCTTCGCACGCCCCGACGACGACGACTGCACGGCACCGGACGAACATCGGGCGTGGTCGTCGCCCATCTTCGTCGCGCCGACGTCCGGCTGAGCACCAGGCCGACCGGAGGACACTTCCTTGTTCGATCTCGAACCCGACGACGAACTCGCCCTCGTGCTCGAGACGGCGCGGCGCCTCGCCAGCGAGGAGCTCGGGCCGCCGATGCGCACCCACGAGGCGGAACGAAGGATCTCCCCCGCCCTCGCCGGCAGCTGGGAGGAGGTCGGCCTCTCGACCCTCGACGTGCCCACGGAGCTCGACGGCGCGGGCATGGGATGCCTCGCGCGCGTCCACGTGAACGAGGCCCTCGCCGAGGGCGACGTCGGCGCCGCCATCGCCCTCGACCCCTTCGGTCCCGCGCTGATCGCGCTGCTCGAGGTCGGCGGCCCGGACGCCGCCCGCGCGCTCCTCGAAGCGACGCAAGACGGAAAGCGGCGCGCCCTCTACGTCGACGCGCGCGACGCACGCGTCGTGCCGGAAGCGGACGGCCTCTCGCTCGAGGTCCCCTGGGTCCCGGCGGAAGAGGCCGCGGCCCTCGTCCTGCTCGACGACGCCGGCGCTCGCCTCGTCGTCGAGGGACTCGCGTTCGACCCCGTGCGGGGCGCGGGGGTCCGCGCCGCGGGCGGCGCCGCGCTGCGACTCGACGGCGCCCCCGTCGCGGGGGCCTGGCACGACGCGGTCGGAATCGGGCGCGCCCGGGCCCGCGCGCGGCTCCACACCGCGTCGCTCGTGCTCGGCGTGCTGTCGGCGACCTGGAAATTCGCCGCGGCCTACGCGCAGGAGCGACAGGCCTTCGGCCGACCGATCGCCCACCACCAGGCCCTCGCCTTCCTGATCACCGACATGCGGATCGCCCTCGACGCCGCCCGTCTCCTCGTCCACGAGGCCGCCTGGCGCGTGGACCGCGGCCTTCCCTGCGAGACCGAGGCCGCGTCGGCGTGGGCCGAGACGATCGAGATCGCCCGGACCGTCGGGCCGAACGGCGTGCAGATCCTCGGCGGCCACGGCTTCATGGCGGATTACCCGGTCGAGAAGCACATGCGCGAGGCGCGCGCGCTCTCGCTCCTTCACGGCGGCTACGACGCCGCGATCGAGGAGGCGGGTCGGGCGCTCGTCGCGCAGGCGACCCCGCTCTCGCTCGGCCAGGAGGGCGCGCTGTGATCGACTATCGAATCGACCCGGAGGCCCAGGCCCGCCTCGCCGAGGCATCCGAGATCGGGCGCAAGGAGCTGCGTCCCGCCGGCCTCGAAGCGGACCGGCGGGGTGCGCCCATCCCGACCGACGATCCCTTCTTCGACCGCTGCCTCGAACGCGGCGAGGGGGGCACGACCTGGGCCGGCCCGAAAGGCCAACGCGCGCCGCGGCGACGGAGCAGCGTCGTCGAGCGGCTGCTGATCTCGGAAGAACTCGCCTACTGGGACCGCGGCGTGGTCATCGCGCTGCCCGGCCCGGGCCTGCCCGAGAACAACGTCCTCGCGATGGGCACAGAGGAACAGAAGGAGCGCTTCCTCGGCCCCTTCCTCGCGCCCGACCGGCCGCGCTGGGCCTGCTTCGGCATGACCGAACCGGGGGCCGGCTCCGACGCCGCGGCGATCCGGACGACCGCGCGCAAGGACGGCGACGGCTGGATCCTGAACGGCGCGAAATGCTTCATCGGCGCGGCGAGCCGCTCGGACTGGATCCTCGTTCAGGCCACGCTGGATCCCACCCTCTCCCGCGGCAAGGGCCGCGGCGCCCAGCGCGCCTTCTTCGTCGAGCAGGGCACCCCCGGACTCGGTGGATTCAAGATCGAGAAGAAGATGGGGTTGAAGGCGTACGAATCGACCTCCTTCGCGCTGGACGACGTGCGCGTCCCGGCGGCGAACCTGCTCGGCGGCGAGGCGCGCTACGAGAGCAGCGCAGGCTTCAAGACCGCGATGCGGACCTTCAACGCAGGCCGTCCCCAGATCGCGGCGAACGCCGTCGGGATGGCGCGCGCTGCGCTCGACGAATCGATCCGATTCGCGAAAGCGAACGACCTGCTCGGCCAGGACCGTGTTCGCGACCGGATCGAGGCGATCTCGCGCAAGGTCCGAAAGGCGCGACTCGTCTGCCTGAAAGCGGGCTGGCTCGCGGACGAAGAGCGACCGAACATCGTCGAGGCCTCCATGTCGAAGGCCCTCGCTGCGCAGATGGCCCAGGAGGCGACGACCCTCGGACTCGAGCTGGTCGGCCTGGTCGGCGCCCGCGGCGACCACCTGATCGAGAAGCTCTACCGAGACGTGAAGGCGATGGACATCGTCGAGGGCACCGGACAGGTCCAGCGGATGATCATCGCGCGGACCCTCGTGGGCCTGCCGCGTTAGTCGACGAGGAGACGACATGACCCGACGCGATTTCGGGACCTGGGGCGACGTCGACGTCACGGTCGGCGACGATTTCGTCGCCCTCGCGGAGATCCGACGCCCGCCGGACAACTTCTTCGACCACGCGCTGATCGCGAGCCTCTGCGACGCCTTCG
>JBCCZJ010000115.1:0-12095 GCA_039187915.1 Myxococcota bacterium | reverse complement strand
GAGACCCGCGAGGAAAGCAGAACGCCCCGCTCGCCCGGATGGCGAGCGGGGCGTTCCTGCCGATCCGAAGGCAGCGAGCCGACCGGCCGCCCGGGACTGCGCGACGGGGACCCGTCCGGAACGAATGAAAACAGAACGCCCCGCACGCCGACAAAGCGAGCGGGGCGTCCCTGTATTCACCCGAGCAGCGAGCGGGCCGTCGGTCTCGAGCCGAACGACCGAGTCTCGCCCTCCCCGGTCAGAAGTCGATGACCGAACGAATCACCTCGCCCGCCTGCATCGCGCGGAACGCGTCGTTGACCTCGTCCAGCTTGATGCGGCGGGAGATCATGCTCTCGAGATCGAGCTTGCCGTTCTTCCAGAGCGACAGCAGCTCGGGCATGAAGGTCCGGACGTTGGCCGAGCCGTACATCGAGCCCTTGAGCGTCTTGTTCGCGTAGAAGAGCTCGAAGGCCGAGAACTGGACCATCTGCTCCATCCGACCGACGCCCACGATGACAGCGGTGCCGCCCATGCGAGCCGCGTCGTAGGTCGCGCGGATCGTGTTCGGGTTGCCGATGCACTCGAGGGCGAAGTCGAAGCCTTCCCCGCCCGTGAGCTTCGCCTTGGCATCATCGAAGCCGTCGGGCGTCGTGACCGAGGTCGCCCCGAAGTGCTTGGCCTGCTCGAGCTTGCCCTCCATCGTGTCGACGGCGAGGATCTCCGCGGCGCCGGCGATGCGCGCGCCCTGGATCGCGGAGATGCCGACGCCACCGCAGCCGAACACGACGACCGAGGAGCCGGGCGTGATCTCGGCCGTGTTGATCGACGCGCCGACCCCGGTCGTCACGCCGCAGCCGATCAGCGCCGCCACGTCGAGCGGCACGTCGGCGTCGATCTTGACGCAGGCGGCCTCGCCGATGATCAGCTCCTCGGAGAAGGTCCCGAGACCGGTCATGCCGCCGATCGGGTTGCCGTCGAGCCGGAAGTTCTGGGCCATCGCCTGCGGACCGGCTTGCTTGCAGAGATAGGCCTGCTGGCGGAGGCAGGGGTTGCAGTGGGAGCAGGCGGGGACGAAGGAAAGGATCACGTGGTCGCCGACCGCGAGTCCCGTCACCGCCTCGCCGATTTCCGTGACGACCCCGGCGCCCTCGTGACCGAGGACGGAGGGCGGCGGCATCGGGATCGTGCCGTTCACCGCGGACAGGTCCGAGTGGCAGACGCCGCTCGAGCCGATCTTCACGCGGACGTCCTTCGCTCCGACCTCACCGAGGGTGACGTCGTCGCGGATCACGAGATCCGCGTTGTTCTCCATCATGATGGCAGCCTTCATGGGGGCTCCTTGTCCCACGGCTTCGTGGGTTCTGCTCGAGGGTTGTCGTCGACGCCGGCCGCGGGAAACGCCGACCGGTCGGTTCTTCGCTCGCGGCGGGGCTGGCGCCGAGACGATAGCGCTGGCCCGCTGCGCCGCCGCCGCCGGATCCGGCGCCCGCAGGCGATTCCGGGGCCCTTCGCGGGACGCGCAACTCGCCCGCGGAAGCCGCCCGGGCGGTCAAGCGCCGCAGCGGGTCGGACGATACGCGCGCCCATGTGGCTCACCGGCTTCTTCTTCGTCGCGACGACCGCCGTCGCCGCCGTGCGGTTCCTGGGACTCGCCAGACGGACGCGACGTCGCCCGGAGTTCTACCTCGGCTTGCTCGCGCTCTGCCTCGGCACGAGCGCGACGCTGTCGGTCCTCGCAGACGACGCTGGCATCCGCGTCGTGTCGACCTCCGCGGCGGTGGCGGCGAGCGGCCTGAATGCGCTCTTCGTGAGTTCGATCTTCGCCGACCGCCGAACGCGACGCACCGTCCTCGCGATCCTCGCCGCGCTCGCCCTCTCGCTGGCGGCGACCTACCTCCTGGGAGGCCCCCGCGGATCCTTCGTCTCGAACGCACGCCTCACCACGTGCTCGCTCGGCTTCCTGTGGGGCGCCTGGGCCTTCGCAACGCATGGCCTCCGCGCGCGCAAGCGCCACGCGATCGGCCTCGCGACTCGCCTCGAGTGGATCGCCTTCGCGTGCTTCGGCCTGGCGCAGCTCGCGATCTTCGTGTCCTTCGGCATCCGCGTCTACGGCGACCTGACCGGCCTCGCCGCCGCGACGATCCACCTGCTCCAGATCCCGTTCCCGATGATCGCGACCGTGTCCGCCTGGATCGCCCTCGCGCCCCCGGCCTGGCTGCGTCGCCGCCTCGATCGCGCGCCGGAGGTCTCGGTCGCGTGAGTGAATCCGCCGTGTTCACCGCGGTCGCCGAGGCGCTCGAGGCCGGCACCGGATGGAGCCGGATCGAGGCGCGCGGCACCGTCCGGATCGCCCTCAAGGCCGGCGGCCTCGCTCCGGACTCGGTCACGCGGAGCGAGATGACCGCCGTGCTCGACCGCCTGATGCGGGACGAACTCGAAGCCCGCGGCGTGGGCGACGTGGACGCGCTCCTCGGCGCGCTGTCCAAGGCGCTGGCCGAGACGGCCGACGGCAATGCGACGGGCAGCGCCGACGCGGGCGATTCGTTCCGGCGTCTCTGGGACCGCTAGGCGCCCTCGGCGCCTCGACTAGGCGCCGCCGACGGGAACACGCAACCGCTGGCGGCGCGGCGCGTAGAGATAGTCGGCGAGCACGCCTTCGGTCGTGAAGCGCAGCTCGAGATCGTGGATCGTGGCGTCCATCGCGCGCGTCCGCGGGCCCCGCGGCTGTCGCCCCGGATAGAAGAGGAGCCGATCGAGGAAGCGGCCCGTCCGGTCGAACGCCTCGCGCGTGTGATCGACCCAGGTCGGTTCCCGCTCGATCGGCGTTCCGTCCGCCGCGACCGGCGGACGATCGGGATCGTCCGCGTCCCAGTGGACCTCCGCGTAGGCGTAGCGCCACCGCAGACCGCCCCGCACGGATTCCCGCGTCTCCGCCGGCGCCCCGAAGATCGACTCGATCTCCGCGATGTCCGTCACGCCGGGCTCGAGATGCGCCACCCAGCGCGGGAAGGGATGCGCCGGGACCGCGTCGGTCTCCCCGGCTCCCGTGGTCGCGCATCCGATCGTCGCCAGGGCGAGACCGATCGCGCAAGCGAGCACGATTCGTTCGACGCTTCGCTTCGTCACCTCACTCCTCCTGCCGCGGCAGGAGCACGGTCACGCGCGTTCCCGCCCTGCCCTGGTTCTCGATCTGCAGCGCGCCGCCGTGGCGTTCCACGATGCGCAGACAGACCGTGAGTCCGAGGCCGGCGCCGGCGCCCGCCGGTCGATCCCCGAAGAAGGGGTCGAAGACCTCGTCGACCTCCGTCGACGCGATCCCGACGCCTCGATCCTCGACCGAGAGCTCGAGCCCCCCGCCCGTCTCGCGCAGGCCGATCGCGACGTCGGGCTCTTCGCAGAGCTCGACGCTCGCCTCGACCGCGTTCTTGAGGAGCTGGACCACGACGTGCTCGATCTGGACCGGCTCACAGCGGAGCGGCGCCAGATTCGGCTCGGCCTCGATCCGGATCCGCGCGCGTCCCGCGAGGCCGGGCCGGGCCGTCGAGACCGCGCGCTCGACCAGCCGCGCGACGTCGACGGGGGTCGTCCACGTGTCCGCTTCGTTCTTCTCGGCGATGCGCGCGGCCCATTCGCGGATGTCGCGGACGCGACCGCGCTCGTCGCTGATCGAATCGGTCAGCCCGCGCTGCGCGTCGTAGGCCTCGAAGAAACACTCGAGATCTCCCGCCGAAGCGAAGATCTCGTGCGCCGCGTGACGCAGCGCGCGTTCGTCCTCCGCCGAGCGGCCACGCTCCGACGGCGCGTTCGACCGGACGGCGCTCGGCTCGGGCTCCGCTTCGAGCTTGGCATCGGCGCGCGCGAGCGCGTCGAGCTTCGCCGCGAGCGCGTCGTCGACCTGGTCGAAGAGGGCGAGATGGCCGCGCCGGGCGCCGGCGACGGCCTCGAGCTGACGACGCAGATCGAAGGCCGCGCCGACGGCGGTCGCGGTCAGCCATGCGCATCCGGCGAGCACGCCGAGCGCGGTGACGCCCGTGCCGGCGACGAGCGGGAGTCCGCCGAAGAAGACGTGGGCGCAGACGGTGCCGAGGGCAATGCCCAGACCGATCGCGACGCCGGCGAGCGCCCCGGCCCGGCGACTCGCCTGCCAGCGCACGACGTAGCGACAGACGTCGTCGCCCCGGCGGATGCACGCCGTCTCGTCGACCGCGGCCGGCAGCAGCCCGTAGAGACCGGGGATCGCTTCGAGCATGCCGCGCCGCAGGGCGCAGAGCGCTTCTGCCCTGCGACCCGATGCGCCGCGCGCGTGATAGGCGAGACAGGCACTCCGTCCTTCGATCTCTTCGACGGCCCAGCGGCTCCCGGCGGCTTCGCGCGGCAGGAGCGACTGCACGCGGCGGTAGGCCTTCTCGGGCGTCGCGAGACCGAGGCCGTACAGCTTGAGGCCGGTCGCGTCCGGCGCCACGAGCCGATGGCCCATCGCGCGAGCGAGCCCGGACTCGACGTCGGTCGCCGCGAAGAGGGCCGCGATCGCCTCATCGGGGAGCCAGGAAGGCGCGGCGGCGAGGTCGGTCCCGGTCTCCTCGAGCGCACGCATGCCGCGCTCGGCGGCCACCGTCCGACCGCGGACGGCCAGCGCCTCGAGCAGCGTCGTCGCGATCGTCTTGTTGCCGGGCCCCTCGGCCCCTCTCGTGTCCTGCGTCGCCATCGCCCCGGGATCGCCTCCACCGCGGCGCACGCGGAGCGGTCCACGCGCGCACGCCGGCACGCTCTCCCTATCGGCCGAACGAGCGCAAACCCCAGGCAAAAGAAGCGCAGGGCGCATGCAGTGGGAGCGGAACCGCTTCAGGGTTTCCCCTGAACGCGACAAGCGGAGCCGCTCCGGCGTTCCCCCGGACGCGAGGAGCGGAGCCGTTCCGGGACTCCCGCCCGGAGGCGGTCAGGAGGCGTCCCGGTCCCAGGCGTCGAGCTCGCCAGTGGCGTCGAGCCGGATCGCGACGAAATCGTCCGGATCGCGCAGCCAGGCGAGGAGCTCGTCGGCACGGCCGTACTTCTCCCGCATGGCCTCCTCGACGCGGTCTTCGAATCCCGAGGCGATCACCGCGCGTCGCGCCGAGCGAACGCCATCGCGCAGGATCCGGACGTCCGGCGCGGCGCGCAGCCGCGTGAACCACAGCGCCTCGGGATCCGTGGCGCGAATCCAGGTGTCGCCGTTCACGTCGACCACCCAGAGCGACGTCTGCAGCGCACCGCCCCGAGGGTCATGGGTCTCGAGTTCGACGGTCTCCGCCGACAGGAAGCTCGTTCCCACGCCGCCGACGACGTAGACGAACCCGAGCGCTGCGGCCCATTTCAGGACGACCATGGTGGAGGACCTCGCCGGGACGGCCCCGCCGGGCGCCGTCCTAGCGCGAGTGTCGGCGCATCGCGCGCCGCGCTTCGCGATCTCCCTCACGCCGCTTGATCGATTCCCGCTTGTCGTGGCGCTGCTTGCCGCGCGCGAGGGCGAGTTCGACCTTGGCGCGCCCACGGCGGAAGTACACCGTGAGCGGAACGAGGGTAAAGCCCTTCTCGGTCACCCGGCTGTCCATCCGGTCGATCTCCTGTCGATGGAGCAGCAGTTTGCGTCGGCGTTGCGGGTCGGTGGGGTTGTCCCGGGTTGCCGGCTCGTAGGGCGAGATGTGCATCTTCTCGAGCCAGGCCTCGCCGCGGTGGACGGAGGCGAAGGCGTCCCCGAGGTTCGCGCGCCCGTCCCGGAGACTCTTCACCTCGGGACCCCAGAGCTGGATCCCGGCCTCCCAGGTGTCCACGATCTCGTAGTCGAAGCGCGCGCGCCGGTTCGTCGCGACCACGAGCTTGCCGTCGGGGTCGACCTGCTCGGCCTTCTTCTTTTTCTTCTTCGCCGGGGACATCGGGCCGGCAAAGTAGCGGATCCCACCGGCAGATCGGCGGAGGGTCGGTGGATCCGCCGACGCGCGGTCTAGTGACGGCCTTCGACCGGCCCGCCCGGACGCGTGCCCGAATCGTGCTCGAGGTCGCGGATCACGTTCTGGGAGTCGACGAAGACGCGCTTCGCATCGTAGGTCGGGACCTCGCTGTCCGGGACGTCCGCCCAGCTGGCGATGATGACCAGATCTCCCGGCTTCATGAGGTGCGCCGCGGCACCGTTGATGCAGATCTGGCCCTCGCCGCGCTCGCCCTCGATCACGTACGTGGTCAGGCGATTGCCGCTCGTGCAGTTCCAGATGTCGACGCGCTCGTATTCGACCATGTCGGCGGCGTCCATCAGGTTGCGATCGATCGTGACCGAGCCCTCGTACTCGATGTTGGCTTCGGTCACGGTCGCGCGATGGATCTTGGACTTGAGCATGTGGCGCATCATGGTGGGGTTCTCTCCTGGGGCGCGGCGCGTCCCTCCGGACCGCCGCTGGGGAAGGGGATTCGGGGACGCGGCCTAACGGACGGTCAGGACCCGGTTGTCGATCAGTCGGACCTGGGCGCCCTGCCCGTCCGGGTCGGCCTCGAACTGCAGCGCGATCGCGAGCAGCGTCGGGCCTTCGAGGGTCAAGCCCGCGAGCTCGAGCGTCGCGGGATCACGGAACTCCGCGTAGTCGATGCGGGCCTGAGTGGCCTCGCCGAGCTTCTTCGTCACCGCCTCGAGGAGTGCGGCATGGCTGCGTTCGCCCTCGTCGATCCGCTGCTGCGCGAGCGAGAGGCTCTCCGAGATCCGCAGCGCCTGCGTCCGCCCGACCGGGCCGAGGTGGACGTTGCGGCTCGACAGCGCGAGGCCGTCGCTCTCGCGGACCGTCTCGCCGCCGACGATCTCGATGCCGAAGCCGAGGGCGTCGGTCATGCGCCGGATCACGGCGAGCTGCTGCCAGTCCTTCTGGCCGAACACGGCCACGTGCGGGCGCGCCGCCAGGAAGAGCTTCGTCACCACGGTCGTGACGCCCCGGAAGTGCCCGGGCCGGTTCTGGCCGCAGAGCGGCTCCGAGATCTCCTCGACGTCGACCCAGACCGGGGCGCCGTCGGGATAGAGCTCCTCCACCCGGGGCGTCCACACGACGTCGACCCCGGCGGCACGACAGGCCGCGAGGTCGTCCTCGACGACCCGGGGATAGCCCTCGAAGTCCTTCGGATCGTTGAACTGGGTCGGGTTCACGAAGATCGAGACGACGACCCGATCGGCGTGCGCCCGGGCCGTCTCGACGAGCGAAAGGTGCCCGGCATGGAGCGCCCCCATCGTCGGGACGATCGCGACCCGCCTCCCGGCGGCCCGTTCCTCGTCCGACCAGGCCTGCAGCTCGGCTCGCGTGGTGATGACCTGCATCGTGCTCTCCTCTGGAGAAGACTCGCCTAATGCCCGCCGGACCTAGCGATACGAGTGCTCTTCGTCGGGGAACTTGCGGTTCACGACTTCGTCGACGTAGGTCCGCGCAGCCTTCGAGGCCTGGGCGCCCAGATTGCCGTACTGCTTCACGAAGGACGGCGTCCAGTCGTTCAGGCCGAGCAGGTCGTGCATCACGAGGACCTGCGCGTCGCAGTGGACGCCGGCGCCGATGCCGATCGTCGGGATGTCGAGAAGCTCGGTCACCTCGCGACCGAGATCGGCGGGAATGCCCTCGAGGACGACCGAGAAGGCGCCGGCCGCCTGGACCGCGAGCGCGTCCTCGATCACCTGATGGCGCCCCTCGTCGCCGCGCCCCTGGACGCGGAAGCCGCCCATGTGATTGACGCTCTGGGGCGTGAGGCCGACGTGGGCCATGACCGGAATCTGGGCGGCGACGATCCGGCGGACCGACTCGGCGACCTCGCAGCCGCCTTCGAGCTTGACCGCGTGGGCGCCGCCGTCCTTCACGAGCTGGACGGCAGAGCGCACGGCGTCCTCGGGACCGATCTGGAACGAACCGAACGGCATGTCCGCCACGACCATCGCCCTGCGCACGCCGCGACAGACCGTCCGCGTGTGATAGGTCACCTCGTCCAGGGTGACCGGGAGGGTCGTGTCGTGCCCCTGCACGACGTTGCCCATCGAGTCGCCGACGAGCAGGACGTCCACCCCGGCCTCGTCGAAGATGCGAGCGAAGGTGAAGTCGTAGGCGGTGAGCATCGTGAAGGGCTCGGCCTTGCGCTTCCGGTTGGCGAGGGAGCGAACGGTGACGCGGTGCTCGCGCGTGGCCGAAGCCGTCGTGACGGTGGACATGGGGGATGTCTCCGGTCTGAGCGGACAGTCTCTCTTGATGGAATCGTCTCGGACTGTGCTCTCCCGGGCTGCCCGTGCTTCTGGTGGCTCGCGAGGGGGACTCGCGGACCTGGCTCCTGGAACGAGAAAGCGCCTCTCGGAGGGCATCCGGAGGCGCGTCGGGGGAGGACCGGGGCGGCCGCTGCGGAGCGGATTCGTCACCGGGGGCGCTTCGTCGGAGGTGCCGGAGCCGCGATCGGCGAGCCGATCGGAAATCCGGGCGATCTCGTTCGGAGCGCTTCGACCCTTCCCGTCACCTCCGTCTCAGTCCCCGCTTCGGGCGCGCGTCGCGCGCTCGGCGCCTCGCGGCGCGGGGGATCCAAGCGATGTCGGATGACGTCGAGGAACGCTTTCCTGTTTTGGGGCCCCGGTGAAATACGGGTGTCCCGGGCGGTTGATCGATGGAGCCCGCGACCTGCGGTGCCCCTCGGCGGCCGAGATTCTAGATTCAACGTTCCTGGGGGTCAACGCGATCGATGAAGTCACGTAATGCGGGCGGCACGAAGCGGCCCTCCAGGAATTCGGCCCGATGGCGGGCCAGGGTCTCGGCCAGCACCCGCGCCTGATGCGCCGGGGGGTCGTTCGGGGCAAGAACGACCCAGATTCGGGCCCCTACGCGCGCAGCTGCGCTCTGCGTGGGCGCGTTCTCGGCCGCTGCCGCATGCGAGGAGAGGACCCGGACCTCGAGCTCCGCGTCGTGGGCCAGCGCGAGCAGCGCCTCGAGCAGATCCTTCTCGCGCATGCCGCCGTCAACCATCGGCGGGCTCCGATGCGTCGCTTCCGGGCCCTTCGTCACCCCCCGCCGGAGCCAGCCCGGCCTCCGAAAAGCCCCGTGCGAGCGCCAGCCAGGCCTCGGGCTCGATGCGCTCGGGTCGGAGCGCCGGATCGATCCCGGCCGCCTCGAGCTGCGCTTCGAGCGCCGCCCGGCGCTCGCCCTTCTCGAGTCCGGGGAAGGCCCGCTCGGCGATCCGGGCGAGCCCGTTGGTCACGCGCTTGCGGCGCTGGCCGAACGCGGCGCGGGTCAGGCGCTCGACCGCGACGAGTTCCCCCTCGCGAAGCGGGCTCTTCGCGCGCGGCCAGACGCGGACGAAGCTCGAGTCGACCTTCGGGCGCGGAAAGAAGCGAGCCGGCGCGACGCGCGCGATCGTGTCGACGTCCGTTGCCAGGCGATGGAGGACGGTGAGCGAGCCGTAGGCCCGGTCCCCGGTCTTCGCGACGAGACGCTGCGCGACCTCGGCCTGGATCATCACGCTCCAATCCGCGAGCCCGTCGCGCAGATCGAGCAGGGTCCGGAGCAGCGGCGTCGCGACCGAGTACGGCAGGTTCGCGATCAACCGCACCGGCCGGCCCTCTGCCTCCGCGATCCAACCCCCGCCAGTCGATCGCCCGCGCGTCGGCGTGGACCAGCTCGACGTTGTCGGGCAGGAGCGCCTCCGCCTCGAGGGCGCGCACGAGCCCGGCGTCGACCTCGACCGTCCGAACGCGCGCCGCGATTCCGGCGAGCGCGCGAGTCAGGACCCCGAGCCCGGTCCCGACCTCGATCACGAAGTCGCCTTCCCGGGCGCCGGCGCGCCGCGCGAGATCGAGGGCCAGGTCCGCATCGGTCAGGAAGTTCTGCCCGAGATCGCGCGAGAGGTGCAGCCCGTGTCGATCGAGGAGCGTGCGCAGCGTCGTCGGATTCACGCGTTCGCCTGCGCGGGGTCGCGCCACGGCGCCTCCCCGATCGGGACGCGCGAGAAGGCTTCGAGCGAGAGGTCGTCGCGCACGCCCCGTTCGAGCAGCCGGGTGCCCGCCGCGGCGATCATGACCGCGTTGTCGGTACACAGGTCCATCGGCGGGAAGATCGCCTCGAATCCGCCCCGCTCGCCCGCGGCGCGCATCGTCTCGCGCAGCCTTCGATTCGCGGCGACGCCGCCCACGACGGCGATCCGACCGGCCGCCTCGCGCTTCATGGCCCGCGCCGCCCGCGCCACGAGGCTCTCCGCGACCGCCGTCTCGAAGGAGGCCGCGAAGTCAGCGACGTCCCGTTCCGACAGGGCGGCGAGACCGCCGCGGCGCTCGAGTTCGACGGAGACCGCCGTCTTGAGACCGCTGTACGAGAAGTCGAGCCCCCCGCGCCGGGCCATCGGCCGCGGCAGGTCGATCGCCGTCGGGTCGCCGCCCTCCGCCACCCGCGAGATCGCCGGCCCGCCGGGGTAGGGCAGCCCGAGCAGCTTCGCGACCTTGTCGAAGGCTTCGCCCGCCGCGTCGTCCCGGGTCTCCCCGAGCAGGTCCGGTAGTCCCTCCGCGCCCACGCGATAGAGCGCGGTATGCCCGCCGGACACGACCAGGCCGACGTAGGGCGGCGCCAGCGCCTCGCTCGCGTCCCCGCCCTGCCCCGCGACCTCCGCGGCGACGAGATGCCCCACGAGATGATGGACGCCCACGAAGGGCAGATCGTTCGAGAAGGCCAGCGCCTTCGCGAAGGAGAGCCCGACGAGCAGCGAGCCCACCAGACCGGGGCCGGCGGTCACCGCGATGCCGTCGAGGTCCGACGGCGCGAGGTCGGCCTCGCGAAGCGCCGCTTCCACGACCCGCGACACCACGCGGACGTGATCGCGACTCGCGAGCTCGGGCACGACACCGCCGTAGGGCGCATGCACGCTCTCCTGCCCGTGGACCGCGCTCGACAGGATCTCGCGACCGCCGCGCAGGACGGCCGCCGCCATCTCGTCACAGGAACTCTCGATGCCGAGGACGACTGCGTCCTTCGGAAAGCCCGCGTCCCGGGGAGTGGCGACGCCGTCCCCGGAACGGGAGACGGGATCGTCGCCCGGACGCGCGGCGCCCATCAGGCGTTCCGGCGCTCCAGCGCTTCCTGCTCCGCCTTGCAGTCGATGCAGAGCTCCGCGACCGGGCGAGCCTGGATCCGCTTGATCGAGATCTGCTCGCCGCACTCTTCGCACTCGCCGTAGACACCGTCCTCGATCTTCTGCAGCGCCTGCTCGATCTTGCTGATCAGACCTCGTTCGCGTTCGCGGAGCCGTCCCTGGAAGGCGAGGTTCTGTTCGGAGGAAGCCGCGTCGATCTCGTCCGGAAAGTCGTCCGGGTCGAGATGGATGTCCCCGGACAGCGTCTTCTGGGCGTTGCCCATCAGCTCGTCGCGCTGCGCCTCGAGGATCTTCTTGAACTTCTCCATGTCACGCTTCTTCAACGCTTCGCTCCATCGTGTGTCGTTCTACGGGGCCCAGTGGCACGTCGTTACCGAAGCGCCGCCCGCATGACTGCGGTCCGCGCGAGCGATCAGCCCGCGCCCAGACGTTCGAGTTGGCGAGCGGCCTCGTTCGCGCGCTCGGAATCCGGATAGTCCTTCTGGACCTTCTTGAAGACCGTCCGGGCTGCTTCGTGAAATTTCGGTCCCAGCTTGAGCAGGGACTCGCCCTGTCGGTAGAGGGCGTCCGGCGCCTTGGGGCTCTCCGGATAGACCGAGACGACGGCGTTGAAGCGCACGACGGCGCGCTTGAACTCGTCGTTCTTGTAGGTGCAGTCTGCCAGCCAGTAGGCGGCATCGTCCGCGTATCCGGACTCCGGCCAGCTCTGCAGGAACCCGGTGAAGCGCTCGATGCAGACCGGATAGTCGTCTTCGCGCCAGGCGCCCATGGCGTTCTGGTAGGCCGAGAGCTCCTGGTCGAGGCCGGTCTCGGTCGCCGACGCGGTCTCGATCGTCTCCTCGGCCGCCTCGTCGGACCCGGTCGCGCCCGCCGGCGCGACGTTCTCCGCGATCACCGACCGCGTGCGCCGCACTTCCTCGAGCGCGTCGGCCGCTTCCTTGCGCGCGAGCTCGAGCTCCCCCTGCAGATCGCGCACCTCCTGGCGCAGCGCATCGACGTCGGCG
>JBCCZJ010000114.1:0-12137 GCA_039187915.1 Myxococcota bacterium | reverse complement strand
CTCACCCGCTCGCAGCCCTCGCGGCTCGTCCAGCGCACGCCCTCCACGTCCATCGCGACCACGCGCGCGCCGCCGCGCAGGACGAGACCGGCCTGCTTCGCTTCGTGGACGTAGCGCCAGCGGCCGACGAGCCCGTTCGCCGCCGCGAAGACCTCGCTCTCCTCGAGCACCTCGACTCGCGCGCCGCGCCGACGCGCCACGTTCGCGAGCGCGAGCCCGGCATGGTCACCGCCCACCACCACGAAGTCGCGCCCGCTCTCGTCCCCCTCCTCGGCGAGCCAGTCGTCGAGGTCGTCGACGGTCGCGACCCGGGCGTCGGACATGCCCCAATCCGGTCGCGGCCAGGCGGCTCCCGTCGCGAGCACGACGGCATCGAACGCTTCCGCCGCGACCGCCTGCGCCTCCGCCCGCACGCCGAGCCGAACGTCCACGTCGAGACGCGCGACCTCGCCCTCGAGCCAGGCGAGCAGCTCGGCGTTCGGCTCGGCCGTGCGCGCCGCCAGGGCGAAGCGCCCGCCGAGGCGGCCCGAGGCCTCCACGAGCCGGACCGCGTGCCCTCGCAGCGACGCGAGCCGCGCCGCCTCCAGGCCCGCGGGCCCGCCGCCGACGACCAGCACCCGCTTCGCGACGGGCGCCCGCTCGAGGCGCCGGGTCGACTCGAAGCCCGTCATCGGATTCACCGCACAGCGCACGTGATCGCGCACGAAGATCTGACTGATGCAGCGGTAGTGGTAGACGCACGGACGGACCGTCTCCGCCGCATCCGCCGCGAGCTTGTTCGGCAGGTCCGGGTCGGCCAGCAGCTTCCGCCCCATGGCCACGAAGTCCGCCCGCCCGTCCGCGAGGATCCGCTCGGCGTCGTCCGGCGAGATTCGACCGGCGGTGATCACGGGGACGCCGACGCGCTTCCTGACGGCGGCGCCCAGCTCGACGAAGCGATTGGGCGCGTGCGTCGCGTGCGCTTCGGTGTAGCCGATGGCGCGGGCGGGATCCGCGTAGAGGCTCACGTGGACCGCGTCCGCGCCCGCCGCCTCGGCGAGCTCGGCGACGCGACAGGCGTCCTCGAGAGTCTCGCCGTCGACGAAGGCCTCGCCGCCGTTGATCCGGACCCAGACGGGGTGGTCGCGGCCCACGCGCGCGCGGATCGCTTCGAGGATCTCGACCAGGAAGCGCGCGCGCCGGTCGACGCTCCCGCCGTATTCGTCGTCGCGAAAGTTGGTGGTCGGGGAGAGGAAGTTGTCGATCAGGTAGCCGTGTCCGGCATGCAGCTCGCAGGCGTCGATCCCGACGTCCCGGGCGCGCTGGACCGCGTCGGCATACGCCTCGACCATCGCGGTGATGTCGTCGCGGGTCATCTCGCGGAACGCGAGCCGTCCTCCCTTCACCTGCGCGGGCGTGCCCATGTTCGCGAGCTCGCCCGGCGTGAGCATCCCCATCAGGGGGTCGGCCTCGGGCGTCTTCTCGAGCAGCGACGGGACGAGCAGCGGCCGGCCGGCGACGATGTCTTCGACGGCGTTCTTGCCGTTGTGCACGAGCTGGAGAGCGAGCTTCGCGCCGTGGGCGTGGACGCGGTCGGCCATCCGCCGCCAGCCGTCCTCGAAGCCGGCGTCGCCGATCGCGCTCTGTCGCGGTGTCGACAGGCCGTCCGGCGCCGTCACACCGACCGAGCCCACGATCAGGAGCCCGGCGCCACCACGGGCGCGGGCCTCGAAGTAGTCGATCTGCTGATCGGTGACGTAGCCGCCGTCGGTCGCCTGATTGTCGCCCATCGGACACATCAGGATCCGGTTGCGCAGGGTGAGGGAACCGATCCGGCCGGGCGCGAGCAGGTGGGGATGGGCCATCGGGTATGGCGCCTCCGCGAAGGACCCCTCGATCCTATCACAGCGTTTTCGCGCCCGATCGCGCCTCGACGCCTTCGGCTACCGTCGATCGGACTTCGTCAGGGAGATCGCCATGCCCCCGCTGGACCCCGAGGCCATCGTCTACCGACCGAAGCCGCGACCGGACTGGGCGCGTGCCTTCATCGACGTCGGTCGCCGCATCGACGCGAAGCACGTCGTCCCGCTGGACGAAGCGTCCCTCCTGCACGCGGCCCGCGAGAACACCGGGCTCGAGGACTTCGGAGACGACGACTGGGTCGAGCCCTTCCGGCTGCTGCTCGACGACCTCGAGCACACGGCGAAGCTCCATCTCTTCGGACGCGTGATGACGCGCTCGGATCTCCTGATCCATCTCGAAGGTCGGCTCCGCGTCGTCGACTGGCTGAAGCGCCACCCCGAGGTCGAAGACGAGGTCATCGACGCGCCCGTCTTCATCGTCGGCCTCCCCCGCTCGGGGACGACGATCATGCAGGAGATCCTCGGCGCCGACCCGCACGCGCGCACCGTCAAGATGTGGGAGGCGAAGTACCCCGTCCCGCCGCCCTCGCCGAGGGATCCGCAGCCGGATCCCCGGATCGCCCGCGCGCAGGACGTCGTCGACCTCCAGGACCGGATCACGCCGGAATGGGCGACCCTGCACAAGGTCGGCGCCGAGCTCCCGGTCGAGTGCATCGAGTGGACGTACGCCTCGTTCGTCTCGTACGCGTTCTCCGCCTCGTTCTACGTACCCAACTACACGAAGTACGTCGCGACGAACGACCACCGCCAGGCCTTCGCCTGGCACAAGAAGATCCTGCAGCTCCTGCAATCGACGGGGCGACCGGGACACTGGCTCCTCAAGGGCCCGACCCACCTTCCGGTCCTGCCCTCGCTGTTCGAGACCTATCCCGACGCGAAGCTCGCGCTGATGCTGCGCGATCCGGTCAAGTCCGCGGCGTCCGTCGTCGACGTTTCCGGCGTCCTCTACTACATGCGCAGCGACGACACGACGCTCGGAAAGGGCTTCGGGCGATCGATCGACGGCAAGGAGACGTACCGAACCCTCCAGGACATGATCGACTGGATGGAGGACGGCACGATCCCGAAGCAGCAGGTCTTCCCGATCGACTACCCGGCCTTCTTCGCGGATCCGGACGCGGCGCTCGAGAAGCTCTACGGCGAGCTCGGACTGCCGCTCTCGGCTTCGTCGAAACGCGCGATGCTCGACTACGTCGCGGACAAGCCGAAAGACAAGTTCGGCAAGCACGACTACGACCTGGGCGACGCGGAGACGATCGCGGCGATGCGCGCGGCGTTCCGTCCCTTCCAGACCTACTTCGGCGTCGCGAGCGAGGTCTAGCCTCCGCGACTGCCGAAGGATCCCCCGGCGGCGTCCGTCAGGCTGCTTCCGGCTTCTTCGTCCCCGGCGAGAGCTCGCGGTTGCCGAAGCGAGCCTGCA
Organism: Myxococcota bacterium; assembly: GCA_039187915.1. Lineage (GTDB taxonomy): Bacteria > Myxococcota_A > UBA9160 > UBA9160 > UBA4427 > UBA4427. The sequence continues at coordinate 8,816 of JBCCZJ010000114.1, read as the reverse complement.
GGCCCTCCCAGTCCATCATCAGCTCGCCGCCCATGGCCTCGTGCTGCTTCTGCCAATTCACGAGGAGGTCGAGGCAGGCGTGGTCGATGTAGTCGAGGCCGTGCAGGTGGACGTGGAGCTTCATGTCGTTCGGAAGCTCCTCGAGCGTCCCGGCGAGCTTCGGCAGCGACACGACGGTCGCCGAGCCGGTCAGCCACATGTCGTGGTGCTCGCCCTCGGCCGCCTTCTCGATCTTGATCTCGAGGTTGGCCATGTCGTAGAGGATCCGGGCGAGGGAGAGCGCGATACCGGCGACGACGCCCGTCAGGAGGTCGACGGCCACGATGCCGAGCACGGTCGCCGCGTAGATCCCGACCTCGGCGCGGCCGAGCTTCGCGATGCCCTGGATGGCCGCGATGTTCACGAGCTTGTAGCCGGTGAAGACGAGGACGGCGGCGAGGACCGACGTCGGAATCGCGCGCAGGATGAAGGGCAGCGCGACGACGAAGAGCAGCAGCCAGCCGCCGTGGAGGATCGCGGAAGCGCGGGTCTTGCCACCGGCCTCGACGTTCGCGCTACTGCGGACGATGACGCCGGTCATGGGCAGCGCGCCGAGCGCGCCGCAGATCATGTTGCCGACACCCTGCGCCGCGAGCTCACGATCGAACTTGGCGCGCGGGCCCGTGTGCATCTTGTCGACGGCGGACGCGCAGAGCAGCGTCTCGGCCGACGCGATGAACGCGAGGGCGAAGCCGGAACCGAGCACGCCCCAGCCGAGCGTCGCCAGGTCGGCGACCGGCGGAACCGCGATCGCGTCGAGCATGCTCTCCGGCACATTGACCCGGATCACGTCGAGCGCCAGGTACGACGCGAGGGCGGTCGCGCCGACCACCGCGGCGAGCGGTCCGGGGACGGCCTTCAGCTTGCCCGGGACGATGAACTTCCAGGAGATCAGGATCGAGAGGGTGAAGAGGCCGATCATGGCCGCGTGGAAGTGGACCGAATCCTCGGTCGGCGTGTAGCCCTTCATGATCGCTTCGGGGATCGCGAGGAGGTTGTCGAGGCCGCTCCCGCGCGGAGCGTCGTCCACCATCACGTGGAACTGACTCGCGAAGATCAGGATGCCGATCCCGGCGAGCATGCCGTGGATCACGGCGGGCGAGACGGCCCGGAACCAGCGACCGAAGCCGATCAGACCGGCGACGATCTGGACGACGCCGGCGACGATGATGATCCAGCCGAGGGCGCCATAACCGTGGGTCTGGATCAGCTCCCAGACGATCACGGAGAGACCCGCGGCGGGGCCGCTCACCTGGAGCGGTGCGCCGGCGATGAAGCCGACGACGAGTCCGCCGACGATGCCGGTGATGAGGCCCGCCGCCGGCGGTGCACCGGAGGCGATCGCGATGCCCATGCAGAGCGGCAGGGCCACCAGGAAGACGACCACCGACGCGAGCAGGTCGCTCCGCAGGATGGTCTTGATGTCGATCGCGGAAGACTCGTTGGACATGGATCCCTCTCTTCTTCTCTGGCCGTCTCGAGGTGTCGTGCAGACGCGCGGGTGATTGGGGCCCTGGGTCGCTCAGACCCGGGAGAAGTTCCCGTGCTCGTCGCAGGCGTAGACGTCGCCCCGCTCGAAGTCGTAGACCCAACCGTGGAGGCGGAGCGTTCCCGCCTCGAGGCCCTTGGCGACGCTGGGGTGGCCGCGCAGGTGGTCGAGCTGCTGGCACACGTTCGCGGCCACCAGCTTCGTCAGTTCGTCTTCGAAGCCCTGAACCGCGTCACGACGATCCAGGCTCGCGGTCGAGGTCTCGATCCATGCCTTCACGGAAGGCAGGCCGTCGGCCGAGCCGGGCTGCCCGAGGGCCGCCATCGCGCCGCAGTGGGTATGACCGCAGACGACGATGTCCGGGATCCCGAGCGCCTCGATGCCGTACTCGATCGTCGCGGCCTCGGCAGAGGGCGCGGCGCTGTGCGGCGCGACCAGGTTGCCGGCGTTGCGCACGACGAAGACCTCGCCGGGATCCGTCTGGGTGACCATCGACGGGTCGATGCGCGAATCGGAGCAGGTCACGAGGAGGATCTTGGGCTGCTGCCCGCCTCCGAGCGCCTCGAATGCTTCGCGCCGGTCGGGGAAGACGTCCTTCTGGAAGCGCCCGATGCCCTCGAGAATGGATTCCATGCGACTGACCCTCTTCTTCTTCGCTCGATAGCGTGCGAGCGTTCTAGGAACCATCGTCCGATTTCTGGATTAGACAATTCAAAAATTCGGAAAAAACGATTCGAGATTCTCTAACGAATGAGTCTATCACCTCAACTACGGGAAATCGCTGATTTTTCGCTTCCAAGTAAGAATTTGACGAATCCTCCGGCTACAGATTAGATTATTCCGAACCGAGAGAGAACCGTCATGGCGCTGGACTGGCTCAATTTCCACCACCTGCTCTATTTCCGCGCGGTCGCCCGCGAGGGGGGCGTGGTGCGTGCGGCGAAACGCCTGAGCGTGAGCCCGCCCACCGTCTCGTCTCAGTTGAAGCAGCTGGAGGAGCAGATCGGCGGCGCCCTCTTCGTACGGACCGGTCGGAGCCTCGTCCTGACGGACCTGGGCCACGTGGTCCTGCGCTACGCCGACGGCGTCTTCGACCTGGGCGAGGAGCTCAAGACCGCCGTCCGCACCGGCGAGGACGCCCATTCCTCGCGCTTCACGGTCGGGCTCTCGATGTCGGTCCCCAAGCTGATCGCCCACCGTCTGCTCGAGCCGGCGCTCGAGAGCGACCCTTCGATCGAGCTGGTCTGCATCGAGGGGGAGCCTGAGCAGCTGATCGCGAAGCTCGCGACCCACTCGATCGATCTCGTGCTGACGGACGCCCCGCGCGGCGCCGATGTGGCCGTTCGCGCCTTCGACCACCTGCTCGGGGAGTGCGGCGTCACCTTCTTCGCCACCCGGGCGCTGGCCGAACCGCTCCGGGCCGGTTTCCCCGAGAGTCTCGACGGCGCGCCCATGCTCTTCCCCACGCCGATCGCCGCGCTCCGCACCGCGCTGGAGCACTGGTTCCAGGACCTCGGCATCCGACCGCGCAGCATCGCCGCGTTCGACGACTCCGCCCTCAAGAAGGTCTTCGGCGCGACAGGCCTCGGCGTCTTCGCTGCCCCCGCCGCGATCGAGCGCGAGATCGTCGAGCAGTACGGCGTCGAGGTGCTCGGACGGACGGAGGACGTCCGCGAACGCTTCTACGGCGTCTCGGTCGAGCGGCGACTGCAGCATCCCTCGATCGTGGCGATCTCCGAGCATGCGCGCGGCCGCCTCTTCACGACCGCGCCCAGCGACGAAGTCCGCAGCGCCGCCGGATAGGCGCGCGAGACGCAGCGATCCAGCGGTCCCCGCCTGCGCGAGACGCAGCGATCCAGCGGTCCTTGCCCGCGCGAGGCGTCGCGCGCGGCTTCGAGGGAGCACGGCGCCCCGACGCCGCTACCGTGGAGCCGGAGGACACGAGACCGGCATGGAATTCGTCATCAGCTACGACCTGCGCGCGCCCGACTTCGGGACCCCGGCGCGCGAGATCTACGCGGCCACCCTCGACCAGTGCGCGTGGGCCGACGAGCTCGGATTCGACGCGGTGGGCCTGGGCGAGCACCACGCCTCCGACGACGGCTACCTCCCGTCGCCGATCCCGATGGCGGGAGCGATCGGAGGCCGCACGAAGCGGATCCTCGTTCGCCCGAACGTCCTGCTCGCCCCGCTCTACGAGCCCGTGAAGCTGGCCGAGGATCTCGCCGTCCTTCAATACATCTGCGACGGACGACTCGAGGTCGTGATCGGCGCGGGCTACGTCCCCTTCGAGTTCCAGATGTTCGGCAAGCAGCGCGAGGATCGGAAGGCGCTCTACATGAACGCCTTCGAGGTCCTGCGCCGGGCCTTTCGCGGCGAGACCTTCGAATACGAGGGGCGGACCGTGAAGGTGCGGCCGGTCCCGGACCCGCCGCCTCGGCTGCTGCTCGGCGGGACGCACAAGGCGGTCGCCCGACGCGCCGCGGAGATCGCCGACGGCTTCTACCCGCCCGCCGGAGAGAACTGGCACGTCTACCGCGCGGCCTGCCTCGAGCTCGGCAAGCCGGATCCCGGCGAACACTTCAAGGCCCTCGGTCCGATCTTCACGCACGTCACGCACGATCCCGACGGCGACTGGGAGAAGATCGCTCCGCACGCGAAGCACGTCGTCGAGTCCTACGCGAAGTGGACGGTCGAGGCCTATGGCAAGGCCGCCGGCCCCTTCGCGGGGGGCGTCGACCCCGACGATCTCCGCAAGAGCGGGAGCTACCTCTGCCTCCGGCCGGAAGAAGCCGTCGAGATGATCGAGGGCCTCGGACGCCACCGCACGTTCATCCTCACGCCGCTGCTCGGGGGGCTCGACCCTGCTCTCTCGTGGTCCGGGCTCCGCCTCTTCGAGGACCGGGTCTGGCCCCACGTGAAGGCGCTCCGGGACGAATGACGGCGCGCGCGCGAAACTGATCGCGATCTGATCGGGGAAGCGACCAGAATGGCGGACCTGACCGCGCTGAAGCGGATACGGAGTTTCCATGGCTGATGCCCTCGTTCTCGCCCACGGTGCCTTCCACGGCCCCTGGTGCTGGTCACCGACCGTCGAACACGTCGCCGCGAACGGCGTGCGCTGCGTCGCGGTCGATCTCAACCGCGGGGGGCTCGAACCCGACCGCGATGCGCTGCAGGAAGCCGTGAACGGGTTGCGCGCGGAGGGCCACCGCGTTCACGCGATCGGTCACTCTCTCGGGTGCTGCTCCGTCGCGGCCCTCGACCCAACGACCCTCGCGACGGCGACCCTCCTCGCCGGCCCGGTGGCGAACCACCCGGACCTTCCGGACGATCGCGAACTGATCGCCGACGGGTTCATCGAGCACCTTCAGCCGCAGCCCGACGGCCGCGCGATCCTTCCGCGCGACTTCGCGCGCAACGCCTTCTACCACCGCTGCACGGAGGCGGAGGCCGAAGCCGCCCTCGACCAGCTCCGTCCGACCTTCGTGTACGGCGCGGTGCCGACGGATCCGCCGTTCTGGGAGCGGCTCCCGGTCACCTACGTCGCCTGTCGCGACGACCGCGCCGTCCGGCCCGCCTATCAGGCGGCCGTCGCGAAGCGGCTTCCCGGATCGGCGACGCTCGACTGGGATCACTCGCCCATGATCGGTCACGCCGAGGCGCTCGCCGCGTTGATCTTCGAGGCGATGGCACGCGCGGACCAGGCGTGATCCGGGGAGTGCTACACCTCCGGCGCGCCTGCCGCCGGAGGGAGCCCATGTCCGCCGATCCCGAAGCGCCTTCATCCCGATCGCCCCAGGCGCCCCAATCGCCTCGGGCGCCCCAGTCGCTCCTGTCGTCGCACCAACGCCACTTCATTCGCCTGGCGCAGTACAATACGTGGTTCAACGGCGAGCTCTTCCGCGCGGTGGCTTCCCTCGACGATGCCGAACGCAAGCGCGATCGCGGCGCCTTCTTCGGTTCGATCCACGACACGCTGGACCACATCCTGCTCTGCGATCGCGGATGGCTCGGGCGGATCCGGAAGTCCTCCCTGCCCTTCCGCTCGCTCGAGGGCGCCGCGCTCGAAGACGACTTCACGGACCTGCGCGCGGGCGTCACGCAGGACTGGGAGATCCTCTCGGCAGCGCGCCGCGAGACGGACGCGGTCCTCGAACGTTTCGTCGGCGAGCTCACCCCGGCGCTCCTCGAGGCCGATCTCGACTACCACAACACCCAGGGAATCGCGTTCTCGAACCCGCTCTGGCACGTCGTCGCCCACGTCTTCAACCACGGCACCCACCACCGCGGGCAGGTCACCGGTCTCCTCGCGCAGGCCGGGGTCGACCCGGGCATGACGGACTTCATCGTCACCGCGCTGATGCCCTTCCCCGACCGCGACTGAGCCGGGAAACGCACCTTGAGCGCCCCTCCACGCGCACTACCTTCGCTCTCCCACGACGAAGGGAGGAGCGCGGATGGGAAGCCTGGACGGCAAGGTGGCCTGGGTGAGCGGAGGCAGCGGCGGCATCGGCTCCGCCACGCTGCGGCGTTTCGTCGCAGAGGGCGCGGCGGTCGTCTGCTCGGACATCGACGACGTCGGCGGCGAGAAGCTCGTCGCGGAGCTCGCGAGCGCGGGCGGTCGCGCGATCTACTCCCACTGCGACGTCTCGAGCCTCGACGAGGTGAAAGCGAGCGTCGATCTCGCCGTCGCCGAATTCGGCCGCATCGACGTGCTCTTCAACAACGCGGCGACGAGCACGGGGGGCTACGTCGCGGACCTGGACCCGGACGGCTGGGAACACAGCCTCCGCGTGATGCTGACCGCGGCGATGTACGGCATGAAGGCCGCGATCCCGTACATGATCGAGCAGGGCGGCGGCTCGATCGTCTCGACCAGCTCGATCTACGGGCTCGTCTCGAACGCCGGCAACGCACCCTACTCGACGGCCAAGGCGGGCCTGATCAACCTGACCCGGTCGGCCGCGCTCGACTACGGCCGCAAGGGCATCCGCGCGAACTGCGTCTGCCCGGGCGCGGTCGAGACCCCGATGCTCGACACCGTCGTGAGTCTCGGCCTCAAGAGCCGCGAAGCGATCGCGGACATGCACGCGCTCGGCCGCACGGTCCGCCCCGAGGAGGTCGCGAACCTGGTGCTCTTCCTCGCGAGCGACGAGTCGTCCGCGATCACCGGCCAGGCCATCCCCGTCGACGGCGGACTGCTCGCGGGCTGTGACCTGACGGGCCTTCCGCCCATGCAGTAGCGAGGCGCCGTCCCAGCATGCCCGATTCCGCGAACCTCCCCGAGACGATGCGCGCCTGGCGCGTCCACGCGTGGGGCGAGAACCCGACCGAGGCGCTCCAGCTCGACGTCGTCCCGCTCCCGGACCCGCAGCCCGGGGAGGTCATGGTCCGCGTCGAGGGCATCGCCCTCAACCTGAACGACCTCGAACGCATCAACGGCGAAAACATGATGGTCCGGCCGGAGCTGCCGTGTACGCCCGGAATGGAGGTCATGGGCGTGATCGCTGCCTGCGGCGAAGGCGTGCCCGAGGACCAGATCGGCCGACGCGTCGTCGCGACGACCCGGCAGGCGACCGGCGGCTTCGCAGAGTACGCCTGCGGTCCGGCGACCGCGGCGTTCGACATGCCGGAAGACGTCGCCTTCCCCGACGCCGCCGCGCTCTACTTCCCGTTCCATCTCGCGTGGCTCGGCCTCGTCGACCGCGCCGCGCTCCAGGCCGGCGAGAGCGTGCTGATCCACGCCGCCGCCGGAGGGGCGGGCTCCGCCGCCGTCCAGCTGGCAAAGAGCCTCGGCGCCACGGTCTACGCCACCTGCGGCGGCCCGGAGAAGGTGAAGCGCGTGGAGGCGCTCGGAGCGGACGTCGTGATCGACTACGAGCGCGAGGACTTCAAGGCGATCGTGCTCGAGAAGACCGCCAACAAGGGCGTCGACGTCGTCTTCGACGGCGTCGGCGAGGCCGTGATGGACGCATCCATGGCCTGCACCGGCTACAACGGCCGCTACCTGATGATGGGCTTCGCCTCGGACAAGCGCTTCGTCGACGAGAAGTTCATCGTTCCGCGCAAGATCTCGGCCGGGAACTTCCGACTCTGTGGCGTCCTCCTCTCGTATGCGAATCCGATCATGGCCGGCGTCATGAAGCAGGCGACGGGCTGGAACTTCGCGCCCGACACGCTCGGCGCGGAGATCACGGCAGGGATCGTCGAAAAGGTCCGCTCCGGGGACGTGAAGGCGGTGATCGGCGAGGTCGTCGACTTCGAAGCGTTGCCCGGCGCGATGACGCGGATGCGCGATCGCGAGACGACGGGCCGCGTGATCGTCCGGGTCGGCGAATAGTCGACGCCGAGGACGAATCACGACGCGGCGCGCCTACCTCCAGCGGTACTCGCTGAAGCCGCCGCTGATCGCCGTCGCGAAATCGTAGAAGGTCGGCGTGTGTTCGATCATCTCCTTCGTCACCGCAGGATCGCCGAAGTAGCGCGCGTCGTCGACGAACACCTCGAGGGACGGAAAGCGTTCGATCACGATTCCCAGGTACCGAGGGGCGTCTGTCGTCAGCGCGCGTACGATCGCGTTCCGGATGTACGAGTCACGCTCGGGGTGGAGGTCGAAGGAGAGGATCGAGTGGACCGACCACTCGCGATAGAAGTCGTCGAGCGCGACCGCCGCGGGCTTGTCGTTGATCGTCCACTGCGAAATCCCGGGGACGCGCGCCCCGTCGTCGAGGTCGTGGTCGCAAGGATCCATCGTCGACTCCGTCACCAGGTAGCCCCAGCACGACGTGGCGTGCGGAGCGAGCGCCGTCTCGATCGCGGCGCGGCGATCCACCGTGGGCACCCAGCATTCGAAGATCGCCGCGATCCGGCCGGGGTCTCCCATCAGGCGCCCGGGCGCACGCGCGGCGATCGCCCCGAACTCGTCGGGCAGGAGGATCGCGATCCGTTCGCCACCCACCCCCCGCGCCGCCGGCACGACATCGGCCGCGATCCGGTCGAGCCGATCCGCCAGTTCGTCCGTCGCGCCGTCCAACACGTAGATCAGCTTCTCCATCGTTCTTTCCCTCGCGTCCCGTCGCTTGAATTCACTTGACCCCCTCTTCTGCGCTCTGCGCTGCCGAAGCGTCGCCGTGTACCGCACGGTTCATGCAACTCACCGGCAGATTCCGCCAGACGGACCGCTGCACAGGGCCGTTTCGCGTCGCGAGGGCGCCCGAGTGTGCACGTTTGACCGCAGGTCACATCCGGTCCGACACTGTCGCTTGACTCCCGCAACGAATGATGG
>JBCCZJ010000113.1:0-12286 GCA_039187915.1 Myxococcota bacterium | reverse complement strand
GTCGGCCTCTTCTGGGGCGCGTTCTTCTACATGCGCAAGGAACTTCGCTACCGCTTCACGCTCGACCAGGAAGGGTTGCCCGCGCCGGACGGCTGGGACGACTGATCCTCTTCGGGACGGGGCCGCGCGATGGACCTCCTGTTGATGCTGACGGCGATCGCCGCGCTGGGACTCGTCTTCTCGACGACCCGCGCGGGCCGCGACGCGCTGAAGCGCGTCGGCCTGCGCGACAAGGTGCCTGGCGCCGCGCCGAGCAAGGACGTCGAGTACCTGCTCACGCTCTGTGACGGCGATCGGAAGGAAGCCGCGCGCCGGGTCTCGGCGGAGCGCGAACGCTTCCCGGACCTGACGGAAGCGGAGCACTACCGCCGCGCGATCCGCAAGGGCATGTCGGAACGGAACGCGTAGCGTCGGCGGCCGGGTCGCCGGTCGTCGCCCGCCCCACGAGGTAGATTCCGGTCGTGGACCGTGGACTCTTCGATGCGCTCGAGACGAAGGAAGCGCCGCCGCCCGCCTTCGTGGGGAGTGGAGACGAGACCCTGTCGTGGCGCGCGCTCGCCTGCGCGTGCGGCGGGGAGGGCTTCCGGATCACCGGCTGGCCACGGATCACCACTGGACGCGGCGGACTCTTCTGGCGCAGCGTGCTTCGGGTCTTCCGCGAGACGCGGCAGCCGATGGACGAGGGAGAGCTCCGGGAGTCGCCTTTCTGGCTGCCGCTCCGGGCGCGGTGCGAGCGCTGCGAGCGCGAGGCGGTCGTGCTCGACGATCCGTCGGTCGCGGATCGGTTGTCCGACGCCGGGCGGGCCGAGCCGGTCGAGTCGTATCGCTGCAGGGTGTGTCGGCGCGGGCGGATGGCGCTGCTGGTCGGGTCGGCGGCGGACGCGAAGTCCCCCGAGCGGGCGGACTTCGTGGTCGTGGCGCGCTGCCGCGCGTGCACCCGCGAGAGCCGCGTCGCCTGGTCGCGGGGACGGCCGAGCGATCAGGAAGTGGCGCTCGACGTGCTCTATGGGCGACGTTAGGCGAAACGGGTCGAATCGGTGAGCATCCAACCCAATCGCGTCATCGCGAAGATCATCCATCAAGTCGACCAGGCGGACTGGCCGCCGCTCCGATCCGAGGTCTACGCGCACGACGCGGACGACGGCTGGCTCCGCGTCTACCGCGCGCCCGCCGACCCGCGCTACGCGACGGCGATCCATTTCTGGGTGCACGCACTGCGCGACGAGCTGGCCGCGGTCGGTCGGCGCGTCGATCTGGTCGGGGCGGCAGGTCACGCGCTCTGCCGTGCGCGACCGGTCGGGGTCTGGCTCGAGTCGCTCGAGGCGAACGCGGACTTCCGCGCCCGGGGACAGGGCGCGGTCCTGCGTGAGGCCCTCGATGCGGCGACCGGCGCGGAGCTCCACTGGATGCTCCTGAGCGAGTGCCGCCGGTCGAGCGTGCTCGACCTGCGCGACGGTTTCGTGGCGGACTTCTGGGGGCATGGCGCGGGGCCGAGCTGGCGGAGGCGCGCGGGATGGCCGATCTGAAGCGACGCGTCCGGGCGCTCTTCCTGCTGGCCGGGCTGATGGCCGGCGGCTGCTCGGATCCGGACGCGGCGATCCTCGCGCGCATGGACGAGGCCGAGCGCACGCGCTTCAAGCGCGGCCAGCAGGTCGCCGTTCCCTGCTGGACCTGCCACGATCTCGCCGGCACGGTGAAGAAGGTCGGCCCTTCCCTCCGCGGCCTCTACGGTCGCCGATCCGGCGAAGCCCCGGACTACGCGAGCTCGGCGGCGCTCCGAGCGGCGTCGATCGTCTGGGACGACCGGATGCTCCGGGCCTTCCTGCGCAATCCGTCGGGCTTCGTGCCCGGCAACCGGATGGTCGCGCAGGGCATCCCGGACGGAGCCGCGCTCGAGGACCTGCTCTTCTACCTGCGGCACGTGACGGAGCCGGGCGCGCGGGATCGGTAGCGAGGCGCAGTCCGTACGCGTCTCTCGCGCGTTTCCCGGCGCGAAACCGACCGTTTCGGACGTGCGACGCCACGCCTGCGGATCGCTGGTTTATGCTCGGGGCCCGGCGCGGCCCGAGTCGCGCGTCCTCGCGATCCGCCGTTTCGGCCGATCGCCCGCCACGAGGCCCTCGTTCCCCTTGACCGCGAACCCGCCCCGAACCGAAGCGTCCGCGCAGATCGATCGCCTCGCGCGCCGCGCCGGGCTGCTGGCGCGCCGCGCCCGAGCGATCCGCAACGTCTCGGTCCGGCTCTGCGACACGCTCTCGCCCGAGGACTGCGCGGCGCAGTCGATGCCCGACGCGAGTCCGGCGAAGTGGCATCTGGCGCACACGACCTGGTTCTTCGAGACCTTCGTCCTGTCGCGTGAGGATCCCGGGTATCGCGCGTTCCATCCTCGCTTCGAGTACCTCTTCAATTCGTACTACAACGCGGTCGGCGAACAGTACGCCCGCCCGGATCGCGGCCTGCTGACCCGTCCCGGCTGGGACGAGGTGCTCGCGTATCGCGACCACGTCGACACGACGCTCCTCGGTCTCCTCGAGGATCCCGGCCGGCTGCCGGACGCGGTGCTCGACGTCGTCGAGCTGGGCCTGCATCACGAGCAGCAGCACCAGGAGCTGCTCCTGACCGACGTGAAGCATCTCCTCTCCCACAACCCGCTCGCGCCGGTCTATCGGCCGACCAAGGAGCCGGCGGACGTGGCCATCCAGTCGCTCGCGTGGCACGCCCAGCACGGGGGACTCGTCGAGATCGGTCACGCGGGGGCGGGTTTCGCCTTCGACAACGAGTCGCCCCGCCATCGCGTGCATCTCGAGCCCTTCGCGCTCGCCTCCCGGCTCGTGCGCAACGGCGAGTTCGCCGCCTTCATCGACGACGGCGGCTACGACCGCCCCGAGTTCTGGCTCTCGGAGGGTTGGGCGCGAAAGGAAGAGGAAGGCTGGTCGGCGCCGCTCTATTGGGAGAAGCACGCCGGGCGTTGGCACGCCTTCACCCTCGGCGGCTTCCTGCCCGTCCGAAGCGAGGAGCCGGTCTGCCACGTGAGTCTCTTCGAGGCCGACGCCTTCGCGCGCTGGGCGGGCTGCCGGCTGCCGACCGAGGCGGAATGGGAGATTGCGGCGGCCGACGTGCCGGTCGAAGGCAACCTCCTCGAAGGAGGCCGCTTCCATCCGGAGGTCGCGCCCGCGCGCGCCGTGCACGGAGGGCCGCTGCAGATGTTCGGTGACGTCTGGGAGTGGACCGCGAGTGCGTACTCGGCGTATCCCGGATTCCGTCCCGCGGCCGGCGCGCTCGGCGAGTACAACGGCAAGTTCATGTCGAGCCAGATGGTCTTGAAGGGCGGATCGTGTGTGTCGCCCCGCTCCCACATGCGGGCGAGCTACCGCAACTTTTTTCCGCCGGACGCGCGCTGGCAGTTCAGTGGGATCCGTCTGGCGCGCGACGTGGATCGCGCTGGGGAACTCCCGGTCTGAGTCGGCGCATCCGTCGCATCGGCGTTTCCGCCGACGTGCGACAGGCGAAGCGGGGCGTGGCAACGTAGGGAGATGAGCGCGCCCGCTGCCGACCCCAGACTGAGCTTCGCCCTGGCGCTCCTCGCCGGGATGATCGCACAGGCGCTCGCGCGCCATCTGCGCATCCCGGGCATCGTGCTGCTCCTCATCGCGGGGGTCTCGCTCGGCCCCGACGGGATCGGCTGGGTCCAACCGCGGGAGCTCGGCGGCGGGCTCTTCGCGATCGTCGACTTCGCGGTCGCGATCATCCTCTTCGAGGGCGGGCTCAACCTCGAGATGTCGCGCCTGCGGCGCTCCGGTCAGGCGATCCGACGGCTGATTACCCTCGGTGCGGTCGTGACGCTCGGTGGTGGTGCGCTCGCGGCCCATCTCTTCCTCGACTGGGGGCTCATGAAGTCCCTGCTCTTCGGCGGCCTGGTGATCGTGACCGGTCCGACGGTCGTGGGCCCGCTCGTCTCGGAGCTGCGCCTGCGTCCGAAGGTGGCCACGGTCCTCGAGGCCGAGGGCGTCCTGATCGATCCGATCGGCGCGATTCTGTCGGTCGTGATCCTGAAGCTCGCGCTCTCGGGCGATCCGGGCTCGCTGCTCCTCGCCCAGAGCGGCGCCGGCCTCGCGCGGATCGCCGCGGGCGGCGTGCTCGGGGTCGGCGCCGGCTTCGCGCTCGCCCGCCTGCTGCGGATTTCGCGGCTCCTGCCGGACGGCCTCGAGAACGTCTTCGTCCTCGCTTCGGTGCTGCTCCTCTACGCGGGCTCCGAGATGCTGCTCTCGCACAGCGGGGTGCTGGCGGTGACGGTGGCCGGGGTGGTCGTCGGGAACACGCGCTCGCCGGTCGAGCGGGACCTGCGTGAGTTCAAGGACCAGCTGACGGTCATGCTGATCGGGCTGCTCTTCGTGCTGCTCGCCGCCGACGTCCGCTTCGATCACGTCCGCGCGCTCGGTTGGGAAGGCTTCTTCGTGGTCGTCGCCCTCATCGCGGTCGTGCGCCCGCTCGGGGTCTGGCTCTGCACGCTCGGTTCGGATCTCGAACGGGGCGAGCGTCTCTTCCTCGCCTGGGTCGCGCCGCGCGGCATCGTGGCGGCTGCCATCGCGAGTCTCGTCGCCGCCGACCTCGAACGGGCCGGTCTGGAAGGCGGGGTCGAGCTGCGGGCGCTCGTGTTCCTGACGATCGCCGTGACCGTGACGCTCGCCGGCCTGACCGCGGGCCCGATCGGCAACCTGCTCGGCGTGCGTCTGCGTCAGCGCGACACGGTGGCGATCCTCTCGGCGCAGACCCTCGGCATGGCGCTCGCGCGCGAGCTGCGGCGCGGTGGGGTCCCGGTCGTCTTCCTCGACTCGAACCCGGCGGGCATCCGGCAGGCCGAGGAGGAGGGCTTCGCGGTGGTCTACGGCGACGCGCTCCAGGAGTCCGTCATGCAGCGGGCGCGCTTCGGCTTCGTCCGTACGGTGGTGGCGCTGACCGCGAACAAGACGCTGAACGGGGTCTTCGTCGAACGCGCGCGCGACCGTTTCGGCGTTCCGAACGGCCTGGTCGCGACGTCGGAGCTCGGCGGGGGGCTCGTCTCGGAGCAGGTCTCGGTCGGCACCGCGAAGATCGCCTTCGAAGGGCCCCACGACGTCGAGCGCTGGGACGTGCGCGGCCGGCGCGGCGACGTCGAGATCGAACGCTTCGCGTATGCGACGCCCGAACCGGACGAAGAAGAAGCGTCGGTGCCGGAGACGACGGGCTCCGGCGGACTGTCGGAACGCTTCGCGACGCTCACCGTCGACCGCGACGGCAAGACCCTGGTCATGGACGGACGCTGGTCCTTCAAGGACGGCGATCTCGTCTCGGTCGCGATTCACGCGCCCGAGCGCGAGGATGCGCTGAAAGAGCTCGCCGACCTCGGATTCACGCTGCTTCCCGAGGCGCCGTCCGAGGTCGCCTTCGCCGCGACGGCCGATGGTTGACCCGGGCGCCGTCGCGTAGGATCGCAGCGATGTCGTCCTCGATCCCGCTCCGCTCCCTCGATCGTCATCCGGACCTCGTCCGGGCGGCGACCTACGCGCGGGAAGTGCCGGCGCCGATCGCAGCGGTCTGGGAGAACGTCCACGACTGGGAGCACCTGCCCTGGCTCCACGACCAGGCCTTCACCTCGATCGAACTCCGCGAAGCGGGTCGCTGGGGATGGCACGCGGATGTCGGTTTTCCCGGGGACGCGGTGGGCGACGTCGAGCTCGTGATCGACCACGAAGCCTCGTGTTATGTCGCGCGGACCCGGCGGAAGGGCTGCGTGCGCGGGGAGACCTGGACCCGCCTCACGTCGCTCGCGGAGGATCGGACGGGCGTCGAGATCGAGTTCCTGCTGCCGCCGACGTCCGAGGACGCGCTGTCCCGGGCCGGTGGCGCGATGGTCCGGCTCTACAAGGAGCTCTGGGACCAGGACGCGGAGATGATCCGGGTGCGAGACGCGACCGATCCAGCGAATCGCGCCGACGCCGGGGCGCGAGCGCCGATCGAGCTCGGTGCCTGGTCGGCGCTGCGCGACTCCCTGCCGCGGGTCGTGGCCTTCGGGGGTCACGACTTCGTGCTGGCGATGCGGGCGGATCGGCCGGTGGTCTTCGCCGCCGAGTGCCCCCACTGGCGCGGGCCCCTCGACGCATGCGACGTCGAGGACGACGGCAGCATCGTGTGTCCCTGGCACGGCTATCGCTTCGACGTCGACACGGGGCGCAGCAACGACGGGCGGGGCCTGCGGCTGCGGCCGTCGCCGCGAATCGAGCTGGACGAGGCGGCGGATACCATCCGGCTCGTGCCGCGCTGACGGCGCGCGAGCGGAAAGCGCTCCCAAGTGTGAAACTGTTCACGGTCGCGGCGGCGCCGGGCGACGATCCTGTCGTCATGACGAACGCCGCAAGAGGACTGGACATGGATCGCCGCGAACTGCTCGGAAGCGTCTCGATCTTCGCTTCGCTCGAAGAGAAGGAGCTCGACCTCCTGCTCCAGGCCACGACGACCAAGAAGCTGAAGCCGAAGGAAGTGCTCTGTCGCAAGGGCGATCCCGGCAACCAGCTCTACGGGATCCTGTCCGGCGCCCTCAAGGTCACGACGACCGGCACCGACGGCAAGGACGTGATGTTCGGCCTGATGGGGCCGGGCGAGGTGATCGGCGAGATCGCGCTGCTCGACGGCGAGGAGCGGTCGGCCACCGTGACCGCCGTCGAGGGAACGGAGCTCCTCACGCTCCACCGCCGCGAGCTGATCCCCTTCCTCGAGAAGAACCCGCGCGCCGCGATCGGCCTGGCCGGCGTGCTGGCCGCGCGCGTGCGCTCGCTCTCGGATCGCGCCGAGGACCGGCAGACGATGCCGCTGCCGGGCCGGATCGCGAAGCGACTGCTCTCGCTCTCCGAGAGCCACGGCAAGCGCCCGATCGTGGGCGGCCCCGTCGAAGTCCGGATGCCCCAGCAGGATCTCGCCGACCTCGTCGGCACGACCCGCGAGAGCGTCAACAAGCAGCTCCGCGCCTGGGAAGACGAGGGCATCGTCGAGCTCGGGCGCGGCCGCGTCGTGCTCAAGGAGCCCGCGAGCCTCGAAGCCGTCACGGCGATGTTCGAGCTGTAGGTCGGCTCAGGCCGGTCGGAATCGCCCGACCCCGTCCAGCGTCTCGACGTGGCCGGAGAGGCCGATCATCTCGCGTCCTTCGAGGTCTGCGAGGAGACCCGGGTCCGGCGGCGTATTCGCGAGGAAGCGCGCGCCCGAGTCGTGGAGGCGACCGACGACGATCCCCTGCTCGGGGGTGCCGTCGCGGCCATGACCGATCGTGTAGGTCTCGACGGTCCCGCGACCGGAAGGCGCCGGATCGAGCGCGACGGCCGGGGCGCGCCATGCCGCTTCGCACTCGGGGCGCGGGGCGCTCGTCGGCGCCGCGTCGCCCGGCTCGCGAGCCAGCACCGTCGCCGAGTGCTTCGTCAGATACCAGCCGTTGCCGGTCACGAGTGCCGTTCCGGCCGCGCCCGCCTGGAGGCGCTCGCAGGCCTCGGCGAGCGAGTGGAAGCTGTAGCTGTTGCCCGGACCGCCGGCGTAGGGGAGGCCGCCGGTGATCGAGAAGCCGCGCGGATCGCCCTGGTCGAGGCCGAGCATCTCGCAGGCCATCGAGACGGCGATCGGGAAGCACGAGTAGAAATCGAGCAGCTCGATCTCGTCGAGGTCGAGGCCGGCGTTCGCGAGCGCCGTACGGTGGCAGGTGGCCATCGCGGGGACCTCCGCGAAGGAGGGCCGCTCGCTCACGTGCCAAGGGTCGACGACGGACCAGGCGCCGCCCCGCCAGTGGACCCGCTTCGCTTCGGGGACGCCCAGCCGGTCGGCCATCTCTTCGGACGCGAGCAGCGCTCCGGCCGCCTGCTCGGTCGCCATGACCGCGTTCAGGTACTTGGCGTAGGGGAAGAAGATCATGCGGTTCACGGGCGAGGGCGTGACCAGCTCTTCGGCGCTTCGCGCGGTCGGGAACCAGGCGTGGGGATTCGCGGCGGCGGTCTCGGTGAACGGGGCCATCAGGGCGCCCATCGCGTCGGCGTGCGCCTCGAGGCTCTGGCCGCGCGCGAAGCGCAGCGCATTCTCGAAGAGCGGGTAGACGTTGATCGGCGCGTTCAGGCCGTGGGCGCGCTCGAACGCGTTGTCGCCCCAGCCGGCCTTGCCGACGATCGCGGGGGTGCCCTCGCCGCCCTCGGGCCAGCCGGTGTCGCGGCCGGCGCGCTGGTGGAGTGCCAGGCTCCTCATGTTGTTGACGCCGCCCACGAACGCGAGCGCGCTCTCGCCGCGCGTGATGCGGCTGGCGGCTTCGTTGGTGATCGCGAGCGCGGTCTCGCCGCCGACGTTCGAGACTTCCTCGGTCGACGGCCGCGCGCCGATCGCATCCGCGATCAGACGGCAGGGGTTCACCGGAGTCCAGCCGATCGTGTTGGTCAGCGAGATCGCGTCGATCGAGCCGAGCAGCTTCGTAGGATCGTCGGCGCCGGAAGTCTCCGCGGCCGCGCGGGCGATCTGCGCGAAGAAGTCGAGGGGGCTCCGGGCCGTCTCGAGGGTGACGTCGCGCTGGGAGAGCTGAGCGGCCCCGATCAGGACGGGCGTCCGGGCGCGGTCCCGGCTCATTGGGGCGTGTATTTGCGGAGCTTGCGCTGCAGGCTCTGGCGGTGGAGACCGAGACGGCGCGCCGCCTGAGAGATGTTGCCCTGGCACTCGGCGAGCACGAACTCGATGTACTCGCGCTCGTGGCGATAGAGGCTCTGGAACTCGTCGGGGATCGGGAGCTCGGTGTCTTCGTCGTCCTCTTCGTGGAGCGCGCGCTCGACCTGGTCGACATCGGTCGGCTTCATGAGGTAACCGACCGCGCCCAGCTTGGTCGCCTTCACGGCGGTCGCGATCGAGCCGTAGCCGGTCAGGACGACGATCCGCGCCTCGGGGCAGCGCTCGAGGATCTTGTGGATCGCATCCAGCCCCGAGTCCGCGCCGAGCCGGAGGTCGACGACGGCGTACTGGACGTCGAGGTCCGGGATCGCGTCGACGGCGGCGAGGTCGGCGGCGCGCTGGACGGCGTACCCGCGATCGCGGAGCTCGGAGGCGAGGGTCTCGGCGAAGCGATCGTTGTCTTCGACGATCAGCAGCGAACGATCGTCCGCGGATTCGAGGGGGGCGGGGTCAGCCATTCAGGGGCCTCCAGTCGGGCGCGGGGACGGAAACGGATTCGACGGGCACGTCGCTCGCTTCGGCGGGGTCGGCGCTCTGCGCGGTGGGGACCAGCGGGAGCGAGATCTTGGCGACCGCGCCTCCGAACTCGCGATCGTCGAGGGTCAGCTCGGCGCCGATCGCCTGGGCGAGGGAGTGGACGTAGTAGAGGCCGAGACCGACGCCTTCCGGCTTCGTCGTGACGAAGGGCTCGCCCAGGTGGCGCCGGACGACTTCGGGCCAGCCGGAGCCGCGATCCTGGACCTTGAGCTCCGCGCGGCCGCCGTCCTTGCTGAGGACGATCTCGACTTCGCTGCTGACGCCGCCGGATTCGATCGAGTTGTCGACGAGGTTGATCAGCGCCTGCGAAAAGGCGACCGGCGGGAGGAGCACGCGCTTCGCGCCGCGCCCGTCGCCGAGGAAGCGGATGGTCGCTTCGTCGTGGACGCGGCCGACGCTCTCGACGACCTGACGCACGAGGCGGTCGAGGTCGACGACCTCGAGCGAGAGCCGGTCGGGCTGGAGCTGGCTGCCGGCCATGTGTCGGAGGATGTCGCCGCAGCGCTCGAGCTCTTCGACCGCGGTCTGGAGATCGTCGTCGTCGGCGAGCCCGTGGTTGCGGCCGACGCGGGCGATGCGGAGCTGCGCCGTGTTGAGGGGCGTCGCGAACTCGTGGGAGAGGCCGGCGGCGAGGGCGCCGACCGCGCGCAGCCGGTCGATCCGCGTCTTGCGCTCCTGGGCCTCGGCGAACCAGACCTTCAGGTTGTCGAGGGTCGACGAGAGCCAGGCCGTCATGATCCAGAAGACGAGGGCGACCGTGATCTGCGCCGGGAAGAGGATCGTGGCGGGAACCAGGGCGTCCTCGAGGCCCGGCGGGATCTGGCTGTTCCACTGGATGATCGCGATCGACACGAGCAGCAGACCGAAGAACGCGAAGCCGAGGCGGCCTTCGAGCAGGAGCGCGCCGAGCACGGAGTGGACGAAGAGGATCGGCACGAAGGGGTTCCACGCGCCGCCCGTCAGGATCAGCAGGGCGGAGAGGCCGAGGATGTCCGCGCCGAGCTGGATCATCAGGTGGCCGGGCGAGCCGCGGGTTCCGCGTCGGAGGCCGATCCAGGTCCCGATGTTGAGGACCGCGAGGGTCACCACGACCGACAGGTAGAGCGGCAGCAGCGCGGGCTCGAGCAGCTCGAACTCGAGTGCCGGCACCATCACGATCACCTGGGCGGCGATCGCGACCCAGCGCAGACGCACGACCCAGGCGAGCTTCGCGGTGCTCTGCTCGGGGTCGGCCGTGATCGGCGGGTCGAAGAAGGAGCGGAAGGTCTCGAGCATGGGGGGTCCTGTCGGCAGATTAGCAGCCAGCGAAGGGACGAGGCGCGGTGGAGGGCCCCCGATCCCCCGGATCCGAGCGGATTCTCGCCATGGCAACACCGCGGCAGCGCTCAAGCAAGTCGCGAATCCGGCCGGCGAGTCGAAGAGCCCGCGGGAACGTCCGCGGACCGCGCGAAGGAGCAGGAATGGGACGCATTCGGATCGGACTCGGGCTCGCCGTGCTCGTCCTGATGCTCGCGCCGAGCGCCTTCGCCGGCGACTACCGCAGCGGCTTCGGCTTCGGGATCACCGTCCCCGACGTCTATCTCGTCTTGACCGCCGAAGAGGTCGCGAAGAACGCCGACCTCTTCCTGAGCGAAGAGGCGGACGATGCCTACGGCGCCATCCCGACCGCGCTGCGGCGCGAAGTCTTCCAGCGCGTCCAATCCGGCGAGATCGAGATCTTCTACCGGACCGAGGGCGTCGAATTCGATTTCGTCGACAACGTGAACGTCATGGTCCAGCGCGCGCTGCTTCCGAACGACGAGGCGCAGCTCGCAGAGGTCTGTCGCGTCCTGCCCGGCGAGTTCTCGCGCATGTTCGGGCGACCGATCGCGCTCGACGACTGCGAGATCCGCGCGGTCGCGGGTCGCCGCTCGCTCTACCTCGCCTTCGATGGCGCCCTCGCCGGGACGAAGACGCTCCAGTACCAGGTCCAGCGTCGGAACGGCGAGACGCTGATCCTGACGGCGACGGCCAAGACCGCGAACGTGCCGCGCATGCTGGGCGAGTTCGAGGCGATGGTGGCCTCGATCCGCTGAAGCGCTCCCGCGCCCCCGATTCGATCGACGCGCGCGGGCGTGCGTGCGGGTGCTAGTCGACGTGGACCCGTAGCGCGGACAGGGGGCGGCGGTTCGTGCGCGCGACCCACGCGACGAGCATGACCGCGACCCCGCCGAGGCCCGCCGCGAGTCCCCACCAGATCCCGACCATGCCGAGCCCCAGCGGGAAGGCGAGCACGTACGAGAGCGGGAGGCCGACGGCGTAGAAGCCGAGCAGGTTCACGACGGCCCCGGCCTGGGGGCGGCCCATGCCGCGCATGAGGCCCGCGCCCACGACCTGGACGCCGTCGAAGATCTGGAAGGCACCGGCGATCGGGAGGAGCACCGCCGCCATGGCGACGACCGAGGCCTCGCTCGTGTAGAAGCCCGGGAGCGCGTGTCGGAAGACGACGAAGACGATCGCCGCGATCGCCATGACGCCGCCCCCCATCAGGAAGCCCACCCGACAGGCGACGCGGAGCCCGTCCGCGTCGGAGGCGCCGATCAGGTTGCCCGCCCGCGCGCTCGCGCCGATCGAGATCCCGAGCGGCACCATGAACGTGAAGCTCGCTAGATTGATCACGATCTGGTGGGCCCCGAGCTCGGTGACGCCCATCCAGCCGACCATCATCATGGCGAGCGTGAAGGCGTTCGCCTCGAGGGCCAGCTGGATCCCGACGGGCACGCCGAGCGCGAGATAGCGCGCGAGGCCCGCGACGGCGAAGGAGCGTGCGTCCCAGCGTCGCCAGGCGCCCTCGTGGAGTCGGAAATGACGGATCCAGAGGACGAGGCCGATCGGGAGACAGACGTTGGTGAGGCCGGTGGCGATTCCGGCGCCGACGAGGCCGAGGGGCGGGGCGCCGAGGTGGCCGAAGATCAGCACCCAGTTGAGGAAGACGTTCAGCGCGTTGCAGAAGAACATCACCCACATGGCGGGCCGCGTGAGCGCCCGC
>JBCCZJ010000112.1:0-12343 GCA_039187915.1 Myxococcota bacterium | reverse complement strand
CGCCGCCCGGTCGGGATCGGGCGGCGCGCGGCCCCGCCGGGCGCGCGGCCGGTCCGCTCCGCAGCGGATCGTGGCTCCTGCCGTCCTTCGGGCCGCGAATGCTGGCGCCGGGGAGGCCTGCGCGTCACCCTCCGGCGCATTCCATGTCGGACTTCGTCACGCAGATCCCGATCGTCTTCGCCTCGGGGCTCATCTCGGTGCTGTCGCCGTGCGTGATGCCGCTGATGCCGGCCTACCTGTCGCTGATCTCCGGCGTCTCCGTCCAGGACCTGGGCGAGGGAGGGTCCGATCGCGAGCAGCGCGCGCGGGTCATGGAAGCCTGCCTCGGCTTCGTGAGCGGCTTCTCGACGGTCTTCATCGTCCTCGGCGCGAGCGCCTTCGCGCTCGGCCGCGTGCTCCGGACCTTTCGCCTCGACCTCGGCTTCGTCGAGCTCGGGATCGCCCAGCTCGCCGGCGTCGTGATCCTGGTCTTCGGCCTGCACATGATGGGCGCCTTCCGTCTCTCGTGGCTGATGCGCGACACGCGTCTCCAGCTCGAGATGGGCGCGCCCGGATTCGGGGGGTCGTACCTCGTCGGCGCGGGCTTCGGCTTCGGCTGGTCGCCCTGTATCGGACCGATCCTGGGCGCCGTGCTGACCCTCGCAGGGAGCCGCGAGACCGTCTACGAGGGGATCACGCTGCTCGCCATCTACTCCGCGGGACTCGCGATCCCGTTCCTCGCGGCCGGCTGGTCGATCGACTACTTCTTTTCCGCGTTCGCGAAGATGAAACGTCATTTCCGCACGCTCGAGATCGTGTCCGGCGTGCTGTTGGCGGGCGTCGGTCTGCTGCTCCTGTCGAACCAGCTCGCGATCTTCAACACCTACTTCGGCTTCCTGAACGACCTCGTCTTCGCGGCCGAAGAGGCGCTCCAGTGAGGCCCCGCGCATGAGGGCGGCGATCGGGATCTGGGTCGTCGTCGTCGCGGTGACCGTCTTCGCGAGCGGCTACTTCGACGGCTGCCTCGAGGACGAGGTCGCGCCGCGGCCGGAGGCGGCGCCCTTCGACCTGGTCCGCCTCGACGGCGTCCCCGTCCGCTTCGAAGAGCAGCGCGGGCGCGTCCTGATCCTCGACTTCTGGGCGACCTGGTGTGCGCCCTGCGAAGTGCAGATGCCGATCCTGCAGGAGATCTGGGAGCGACGCGGCGACGAACCGCTCACGATCGTCGGCGTGTCGATGGACACCGATCCACCGGAGAAGGTGAGTACGTGGCTCGCGGAGCGCGGGCTCACCTATCCCATCGCGATCGCCGACGCGCAGCTCTCGATCGACTACGACGTCTGGTCCTTCCCGACGCTGGTCGTGGTCGATCCGAACGGGCGCATCGCCCGGTCGCACCAGGGTGTGCTGAGCCGTCCGGAGCTCGACGACCTGATCGATCAGCTCCAGCGCGAGATTCCGCCGGACGCGTAGCGCTTCCGCTCCCGATGGCTTCGCGTGCGAGAAGAGGGCCTCTCAAGTGGTCCTTGCGCGCGGACGAAAGGCTCGTCAGGCGTCGCCTCCCGAGTGCGCGGCGCCGAGGGGGATGGTTCGCTGCCTGCGGGTGAAACGACACAGATTCAGGTCCGAAAGGCCTTCCAGCGGCACTTCGACGACGGCGAGATCATCTTCGACGAGGGCGACGAAGGGATCGACCTCTACGTGATCCAGTCCGGTCGGGTCGAGATCAGCCGCGCCGGGATGGCCGGGCCACGCGTGATCAAGCGCCTCGGGCCCGGGGATTTCTTCGGTGAGATGAGCGTCGTCCTGGGCGAGAGCCGGACCGCGCGGGCCGTGGCCTCCGGGCCGACGGAGCTGCTCGAGATCGACGGCGAGACCCTCGAGGCGATGTGCATGGAGCGGCCCGAGATCGGGATCCGCATGATCCAGCGCCTCGCCACCCGCCTGATCGGGGCCGAGCGCCGCCTCGCTGCGCTGGGGCTCGACGAGCTCGTCGGTCCGCTCGTCCGCTTCCTCGCGACCCAGCCCGTCGGCGAGAACGAGGACGAGCTGCGCATGCGCACGACGTTGCGGACGCTCGCCGAGGGCTGCGACCTCTCCATGGAGGAGACCCATCAGGCGCTCCATCAGCTGATGGACCAGAAGCACCAGCGCCTCGTCGAGGACGAGCTGGTCGCTCCGGACCGCGCGGCCCTGTCGACCGCGCTCACGAAGTTCGCCGAGGCGAGCTAGGCCCCCGGTTTGGCCGCGCTGGCGGCCCTCAGGTAGCGTTCCGCAGTCCGCACAGGAGCGCGCCGACCGAGCGCTCCGTCGCGACGGGGGGACGCGTGGCGCGAGGGGCCACTCGCCAGAGGATCGAGCGCCGGAGGGCCGGGCTGCGCGTGGGCGCGGCGCTCCTGCTCGCGTGCCTGTTCGCGCCGTGGGCAGCGGCACAGGAAGGCGAGCGCGCCCGGCTCGAGGACCCCTTCGAGATCACCGCCGATCGGATCGACTACGACGGCGAGCGCGATCTCTACGTGGCGACCGGCAACGTCCGCGTGACGCAGACGACCCGCACGCTGCGCGCGGACTGGGTCGCCTTCAGCACCGAGACGCGCACCGGGGTCGCCGAGGGTGACGTCGAGCTGGTCGACGTGAACGACGTCATGAACGCCGAGTTCATGGTGTTCGACGTCGAGACCCTGCGCGGGATGTTCTTCGACGGCGGCTTCGACGCGGGCAGCCAGGGCTTCCGGATCCGGGCGAAGGAGATGATCCGGACCGGCGAGAACACGTTCGAGATGCGCGACGGGGTCTTCACGACCTGTCGCTGCGAGCCGGGCGAACGACTGCCGTGGCAGATCCGCACGACCGAGGCCGACGTGGAGGTCGGCGGCTACGGCACGGTCCGCAACGCGACCCTCGACGTGCTCGGCGTGCCGGTCCTCTGGATCCCGTGGGCCTTCTTCCCGGTGAAGAGCGATCGCGAGTCGGGCGTACTGCTGCCGGTCCTCTCCCTCGGCGGGCGCAGCGGCTTCGGCGGCGGACTGCCGCT
This sequence comes from Myxococcota bacterium, assembly GCA_039187915.1. GTDB lineage: Bacteria > Myxococcota_A > UBA9160 > UBA9160 > UBA4427 > UBA4427. The sequence continues at coordinate 9,330 of JBCCZJ010000112.1, read as the reverse complement.
CTTCTGGGCCGCCCACGAACAGGTGAACGTGACCTTCACGCCGCACTATTTCAGCGAGCGCGGCTTCAAGGGCGATGGCGAGATCGAGTACGTCTTCGGTGAACGCTCGGAGGGCGAGCTCTTCGTCTCGGGCCTCTACGACCAACGCGACGACGACATCACGAGCACGAGCTCCCGGCGCTTCGGCGTGCGCTGGCGGCACGACCAGGACCTGCCCCTCGAATGGCGCTGGAGCACGGACCTGAAGTACGTCTCCGACAATTTCTATCCCGAGGACTTCCCCGAGTTCCGGCCCTACCGGGAGTTCCGCTTCCTCGAGTCGACGACGAACGCCCACCGTTCCTTCGGCGCGTCCGGCGGCGTCGGCGCGATGGCGGGCGCGCGCTTCGCCGACGATACGCAGGGGATCCGACGGCGGGACGACGGCCCGGTTCCCCCGCTGCCCGCGCCGCGCCCCGACGTCGAGCTGCTCGACGTGGACGACTCGATCCTGCAGCGCTTCGGGGAGGCGGCGCTCGACGTCCAGCCCGGTACGGCGATGGCGCCCGGGGGCGTCGAGTTCCTGCTCGACGCGGACGTCGTGCACTTCCGGGCGATCCGGGATCACGAGAGCGTCTTCGGCGACATCGCCGGATCCGCCCCTTCGGTCGGGAACGGCCATTTCTACGACGTCGGGGTGGAGGGCCTCGTGCCCGCCAACCCCGTCGACTTCGGTGGCGGGAACGGTCTCTTCGAGCCGGGGGAGCCGATCCGGGAGCGAGGCGTCCGCGCGGTGATCCATCCGCGGGTCGCGCGCCGATTCCACCTCTGTCGCTTCGGCAGCTTCTCGCCCGAAGTCGGCTGGCGGCAGAGCCTCTACCGGACGGACCAGCAGCAGTTCGGTGAGCGCGGTCTGATCACCGCTCGCGCCGAATGGCGGAACGGACTCGCGCGCGACTTCGCGCGGCCGTCAGGGGGCGCGCTCCGGCACGTACTCGAGCCACGCCTCGGATGGGCCTTCGTTTCGGCCCGGCAGCAGGACCGCAATCCGCTCTTCACCCCGCGCGGCCTCGTCGAGCAGTCCCGTCTGCGCTCGCTCTCGCTCGAATCGATCACGCGCGATCCCGCGGATCGGATCGAGACCGCCAACCGCTTCGTCGCCGCCGTCGGTCAGCGTTTCTACGAAAAGCGCACAGCGCGCGCGCCCTTCCGGTTCATGGGCGAGGTCCTCGCCGGCGTCGATTACGACTTCGCCGAGGGCGGCCTCGGCAACGTCTTCCTCGACGGCCGCATGATGCCGCTCGGCGGCTTCGGGGCGCGGGGCGTCGCGGCCTTCGATCCGGAGGCGGCAGCGCTCGACGAGGGCGGCGTGGATCTCGTCTACCAGACGCGGCTCGACTGGGGGTGGCTGCGCAAGCTCACCGTCTTCGGCGGCTACCGCTATCGCCGCACGATTCCGCCGGTGCTCGAGAGCGATCGCGGGATCGTGCGGATCGGCGAGCTCGACGCCATCAACCAGGTGAACGGCCGCCTGACCCTCGAGGTCACCCGCCGGGTCCGGCTCGGGTACGCGACCGTCTACAAGCTGGCCGAACGGGACGAGTTCATCCGAAACCAGGGCACGCTGGAATACGTGTCGAAGTGCCGCTGCTGGTCCGTCGGCGCGCTGATCTCCGTCGATCGTCGGGACAACCTCCGCGGCGGCCTGACCTTCCGCTTCATCGGGCTCGGAGAGCGCAAGGAGGAGGTCTTCGACTCCGGCTTCGGGACCGGCGTCACGTTCTAGGCCGGGACGGCGCCGCCTTGCTTGCTCCTGTGTCCTCAAGGCCTTAGAATTTCAGGGTTTTCCGCGATTCCCCCCACCCCGGACGGCCCGTCCCAGCGGCTCCGTCCCCGAGATCACCCGTGCTCCGCACATCGCCCGAGCAGTTCGAGACGCTCGCCCAGCAGGGGACGCACGTCCCGGTCGTCCGCGAAGTGATGGCCGACCTCGAGACGCCCCTCTCGCTGTTCCGCAAGATCGACGACGGACGGACCGCGTTTCTCCTCGAATCGGTCGAGGGCGGTGAGAAGTGGGCCCGCTACAGCTTCCTCGGCGTCGGCGCCCGCGCGAAGTTCTCGGCGACCGGCAGCCGCGTCGAGTGGACCGAGGGCGAGTCGACCGAGGTGATCGACACGGGCGGGGACCCGCTCGAGGTCCTGCGCGATCGCTTGCGTGCCTACGAAGCGGTCCAACCGACGGACTTCGCCCTGCCGCGCTTCATCGGCGGGGCGGTCGGGATGATCGGCTACGACTGGGTCCGCTTCGTCGAGAAGATCCCCGACGCGAACCCCGACAGGATCGGCTTGCCGGACGCGTTCTTCGTGCTGCCCGAGTTCGTCGTGGTCTACGACAACGTGCGCCACACCGCGCTGATCGTGGTCCACGCCGAGGTCGGCTCCGCCGGGCCGCGCGCGGCCTACGATGCGGCGACCGCGCGAATCGAGGAGATGGTCGAGCGGATCCGCCAGCCGCTGGCGGCCGCGCCCCGGCGGGAGCCGGTCCGTTCGCCGATGGAAGTCGAGCGCAGCATGACCGAGTCCCAGTTCCACGAGATCGTGAAGCGGGCCAAGGAGTACATCGAAGCGGGCGACATCTTCCAGGTCGTTCTCGCTCAGCAGCTCCAGCTCCCGCTGCAGGCCGACCCGTTCTCGATCTATCGCCACCTGCGCGTGATCAACCCGAGTCCGTACATGTTCTTCATCCGGATGGAAGACGCCGTCATGGTCGGCGCTTCGCCGGAGATCCTCGCCCGCGTCGAGGGCGATCGGCTCGACGTACGTCCGATCGCGGGCACGCGCTGGCGCGGCGAGACGCCCGAGGAGGATCGCCAGCTCGAGGCGGATCTGCTCGCGGATCCGAAGGAGCGCTCGGAGCACCTCATGCTCGTGGATCTCGGGCGGAACGATGCCGGGCGCGTCTCGGAGATCGGCTCCGTCGAGGTCGACGACTACGCGTTCGTCGAGCGCTACTCCCACGTGATGCACATCGTGTCGAACGTGCATGGCAAGCTGAGGGCGGGCCTCGACTGGCTCGACGTGCTCCGGGCGACCTTCCCGGCGGGCACGCTCTCCGGCGCGCCGAAGGTCCGCGCGATGGAGATCATCGACGAGCTCGAGACGGTGCGGCGGGGCTTCTTCGGGGGCTGTGCAGGCTATCTCGACTACTCGGGCAACATGGACATGGCGATCACCATTCGCACCATGGTCGCGAAGGAGGGCAAGGTCACCCTGGAGGCGGGCGCCGGCGTCGTGGCGGACAGCGAGCCGGAATACGAGTTCGAAGAGACGATGAACAAGTCGCGAGCCGTGCTCACGGCGATCGATCTCGCTCGGGAAGGCGTCGACTGAGATGCGTCTGCTGATGATCGACAACTACGACTCCTTCACATACAACCTCGTGCAGTACCTCGGCGAGCTCGGCGCGGAGGTCGAGGTCGTCCGGAACGACGAGGCCGACGTCGAGACGTTGCTCTCGCGGCAAGCCGATGGCCTCGTGATCTCGCCCGGTCCCGGGACGCCCGACGACGCCGGCGTCTCCATGGCGGCGATCGAGGCCTTCGCCGCCGCGGGCACGCCCGTCTTCGGCGTCTGCCTCGGTCATCAATCGATCGGCCAGGTCTACGGCGGCAAGGTGATCCGCGCCCGCTCGATCATGCACGGCAAGGTTTCGACGGTGGCCCACGACGGAATAGGTGTTTTCGAGGGATTGCCGCAGGACTTCGAGGCGACCCGCTACCACTCGCTCGTGATCGAGGAGGCGACGATCCCCGACGTGCTCGAGATCACCGCGCGGACCGGGGACGGAGAGATCATGGGTGTTCGCCATCGCACACTCCCGATCGAGGGCGTCCAGTTCCACCCGGAGTCGATCATGACTGGCGAAGGCAAGCGGCTCCTCGGGAATTTCCTGGCGCGCTGCCGAGCCGGCGCGGGCAGCCCGGGATGAGCGCGATTCGCGAGGCGATCCAGTCGCTCGTCTCCCACGGGCACGTCGAGCCGGCGCTCCTCGGTCGCGCCTTCGGCGAGATCATGGACGGCGAGGCCACTCCCGCCACCGCGGCCGGCCTGCTCGTCGGGCGGCGCATGAAGGGCGAGACCGTCGACGAGATCGTCGCGGTCGCCGAAGCGCTACGGGCGCGGGCGACGACCGTCGCGCCGAACGAGGCCCGCACGATCGATACCTGCGGGACCGGCGGTTCGGGGCTCGACACCTTCAACGTCTCGACGACGAGCGCCTTCGTGGTCGCCGGCGCCGGCGTGTCCGTCGCCAAGCACGGCAACCGGGCTGCCACCAGCCGGTCGGGGAGCTTCGACGTCCTCGAGGCGCTCGGGATCCGGATCGATCTCCCGATCGGCACCTACGGCCGGATCCTTGGCGAGGTCGGTGTCGCCCCCTTCTTCGCGCGCACCGCCCATCCCGCCTTCAAGCACGTGGCCCCGGTCCGCGCGGAGCTCGGCGTGCGAACGCTGCTCAACTGTCTCGGGCCGCTGCTTTCCCCGGTCGGCGCGCGCTACCAGGTCGTCGGCGTCTACGCGCGCGAGCTCGTCGAGCCGCTGGCCGAGGCGTTGGGTCGGCTCGGCGCCGCGCGGGCGCTGGTCGTGCACGGCGACGACGGGATGGACGAACTGACGACGACGGGCCCGAGCCAGGCCGCGCTCTGGACGGACGGCAAGGTCGAGACCCGGATCGTCGACCCCGCCGCGCTCGGAATCCCGCTCGCGCGGATCGAAGACCTCGCGGGGGGCTCGCCCGAGGAGAACGCCGCGACGACCCGCGCGATCCTGAGCGGCGAGCCGGGTCCGAAACGGGACATCGTGCTGCTGAACGCTGCCGCCGCGCTGCTCGTCGTCGAGCGCGCGGAGACCCTCGAGGACGGCGTCGTGCTCGCCGCGGAGAGTCTCGACTCAGGCGCCGCGCGGCAGAAGCTCGAAGCGCTCGCCGCGGCGACCCGGACGGCGACCGAGGAGGGCGCCGCCTCGTGACGATCCTCGACGAGATCCTCGCGAATACCGCCGTCGAGCTGGAGGCCGCCAAGGTGCAGCACGCCCCGGACGCGCTCGCGGCCGAGGCCGAAGCCTGTCCGCGCGCGCCACTGGGCTTCCGGGCGGCGCTGCGCGCGACGCCCGGCGCGTCGGTGATCGCGGAGGTCAAGCGCCGCTCGCCCAGCAAGGGGCTGATCCGCGCGGACTTCGATCCGGCCTGGATCGCGCAATGTTATGCGGAGGCTGGCGCGGCCTGCATCTCCGTCCTGACCGACGAGAAATTCTTCGGCGGTTCGCTCGCCTTCCTCGAGGCGGTGCGCGCCGCGGTCGACCGTCCGCTCCTCCGCAAGGACTTCATGATCGACCCGTACCAGGTCGACGAGGCGCGGATCCGGGGCGCGGACGCGATCCTGCTGATCGTGTCGGCGCTCGACGACGAAACGCTCGCGCGGCTCGATGCCCGGGCGCGATCGCTCGGCCTCGACGTCCTCGTCGAGGTCCACGACGAAGCCGAGCTCGATCGGGCGCGCGCGCTGGGCGCCGACCTGATCGGGGTGAACAATCGGAACCTCAAGACCTTCGAGACCGACCTGGCGACGACGGAGCGGCTGGCGACGAAGCTGGACGATCCGGACATCGTACTGGTGGCGGAGAGCGGGATCGGGAGCGGCGAAGACATCGCGCGCCTCGAGCGCGCCGGCGCCGCCGGGTTCCTCGTGGGAGAATCGTTGATGCGACAGCCCCATCCGGGGCAGGCGCTCGAGGCCCTGCTGCGTCGGGGATCGGGCCAGGGAGGTGCGTCGTCGTGACGGGAAGCGTTCGGATCAAGATCTGCGGCGTCCAGAGCGTCGAGGATGCGTTGGCCGCGGTCGAGGCCGGGGCGGATCTCATCGGGGTCAACTTCGTCGACGGATCGCCACGGCAGGTCGACGTCCCTCGGGCCCTCGAGATCTGCGAGGCGCTCGAGGAGCACGACGTCGAGCGCGTGGCGCTCTTCCGGAACGCGCGCTGGGACGTGATCGATCCGATTCTCCAGCGCGTCCCCTTCGAGCGGGTGCAGTTCCACGGCGACGAGACGGAAGAGGAGGTCGAGGCCGTCGACCTGCCCACGATCAAGGCGATCCGCGGGGCGGACCACGACGCGGCCGAGACCTACCCGAGCTCGATCCTGCTCCTCGACCACCCGCACGCGGGCGGCGGACAGGGCCAGACCTGGGACTGGAGCGAGGCGGAGGACCTGATCGCCCACGGCTACGACGTGATCGTTGCCGGCGGGCTCACACCGGATAATGTCGCGGAAGCGCTCGCGGACGTGGGTGACATCCCGCCGTGGGGCGTCGACGTGGCCACCGGCGTCGAGGACGAGAACCGGCGCAAGGATCCGGCCAAGATGCGCGCCTTCGTCGAAGCGGTGCGGCAGCGAGAGGAAGCGGTGGAGGCCGCGAAGGAATCGGGCGAGTAGTCCAGACGGACGTACACGCCCCGGAAGAGAGAAGCGGCGCGCGTTCCTGCGACGGCGCCGCCCCGGAGATCCAGGTGAAGAGCGAACCCGACGAGCGAGGCATGTTCGGGCCCTTTGGTGGCCGCTTCGTTCCCGAGATGTTGATCAGCGCCCTCGACGAGCTCGTCGCGGAGTCCGAGCGGATCCTGGCGGACCCCGGCTACCGCAAGGAGCTGGACGACCTGCTGCGGGACTACGCCGGCCGGCCCACGCCGATGACCTTCGCGGCGAACCTGACCAAGCTGGCCGGCGGCGCGAAGATCTATCTCAAGCGCGAGGATCTCGCACACACCGGTGCCCACAAGATCAACAACGTGCTGGGCCAGGCACTCCTGGCGAAGTACATGGGCAAGACGCGCGTGATCGCCGAGACCGGCGCGGGTCAGCACGGCGTCGCCTCCGCGACCGCCGCCTCGCTGCTCGGACTCGAGTGCGAAGTCTACATGGGCGCCGAAGACGTGCGGCGTCAGGCGCTGAACGTCTTCCGGATGGAGCTGCTCGGCGCGAAATGCATCCCGGTCGAGAGCGGCTCGAAGACCCTGAAGGACGCCATCAACGAAGCGATGCGCGACTGGGTCACGAACGTCGAGGACACGTACTACCTGATCGGTTCCGTGATGGGCCCGCATCCCTACCCGCGGATGGTCCGGGACTTCCAGCGGGTGATCGGCATCGAGGCCCGACAGCAGATGCTCTGCGTCGAGGGGCGGCTCCCCGACGCGGCGATCGCCTGCGTCGGCGGCGGTTCGAATGCGATCGGCCTCTTCCATCCCTTCGTCGAGGACGACGAGGTGGCGCTGGTGGGCGTCGAACCCGGTGGCGAGGGCCTGCAGGGACGTCACGGCGCCACGATCAACGCCGGGGTCCCGGGCATCTTCCACGGCAAGCGGACCCTCGTCCTCTCGGACGACGATGGCCAGATCATGGAGGCCCACTCGGTCTCCGCGGGTCTCGACTACCCGGGTGTCGGTCCGGAGCACGCCTACCTCAAGGAGATCGGCCGGGCCAAGTACGAGGTCATCAACGACGACGAGGCCCTCGAGGCCTTCCAGCTCCTGTCGCGGACCGAGGGCATCATCCCGGCGCTCGAGAGCTCGCACGCGGTCGCCTACGCGATCAAGCTGGCGAAGACGATGAACCCGGACGACATCGTGCTGATCAACCTCTCGGGGAGGGGCGACAAGGACATCGACGAGGTGCGTCGGGTGCTCGCCGAGCGCGCCGGGCACGGCGCTGGAGAGGGCGCGTGAGCGAGCCCAACCGCATCGACGCCCACTTCGCGAGACAGCGCGAGGCGGGCGGGACGGCGCTCGTGCCCTTCCTGACGGCGGGGGATCCGGATCTCGAGACGACGGAGCGGCTCATCCTCGAGATGGCAAACGCGGGCGCCGACGTGATCGAGATCGGCGTGCCGTTCTCCGATCCTACGGCGGAGGGTCCGACCATCCAGCGTTCGAGCAGCCGGGCCCTCGCGAGCGGGACGAGCCTGCGGGCGATCCTGCAGATGGTCGAGCGCCTCCGCACGCAGATGGACCAGCCCCTCGTCCTGATGGGCTACGCGAACCCGGTTCACGCGATGGGCGGCGAGAGCTTCGCCAAGGCCTGCGCCGAGGTCGGCGTCGACGGGATCATCTTCCCCGACCTGACGCCGGAGTACGGCCAGCCCTACCTCGATCCGTGCCGCGAGCACGGCGTCCATCCGATCCTCCTCGCCGCGCCCACGACGCGGCCCGATCGCCTCGAGATGCTCGTGCGCGAGACCCGCGGCTTCCTCTACTACGTCTCGCTCCAGGGCGTGACGGGCGCACGCGCCGATCTCGCGAAGGGGATCGAGGAGAAGGTCCGCGCCGCACAGGCCTTGTCAGACGTGCCGGTCTGCGTCGGCTTCGGCATCAGTACCCCCGATCAGGCGAAGACGATCGGCGCCTACGCCGACGGTGTCGTGATCGGCAGCGCGATCGTGGACCTGATCGAGGCCGCGAACGGCCCGGGCCACGCGGTCGACAGCGTCGGCCGCTTCATCGCCGACGTGAAGGCGGAGCTGGCCTAGACCCGCCGGGCCCACGCCCCGGGCGGGACACGGCCGCACTCACGCGCGGGTCTTCGCTTCGAAGAAGGCCTCGACCTGGCGTCGGGTCTCTTCCGGCGTCCCCGAGTTGTCGATCACGTCGTCGGCCATCGCACGCTTCTCGTCGATCGGCATCTGGGCGGCCACGCGCCGCTCGGCCTCCGCGCGGTCACAGCCGTCCCGGGCGACGGTCCGCTCGATCTGGACGTCCTTCGGGACCCAGACGAGGATCGTGGCGTCGTAGTCCATCGCGACGGCGCTCCCCGTGCGGTTCTTCGCGCCCTCGAAGAAGAGCGGGATGTCGAGCACGACCATCGGGGCGCCGGCCTCGACGCCGGCCTGGGCGCGGCGGCCCATCTCTGCGATCACCGGCGGATGCACGAGCTGGCCGAGCTTCGCGCGGGCCTCGGCGTCGCGGAAGACGATTGCGCCGAGCGCCTCACGATCGAGCGACCCGTCCTCGCGGATCACCTCGGGGCCGAAGGCCTTCTCGATCTCGGCGAGCATGGGGCTGCGGGGCGCCTGCAGCTCGTGGACGATCGCATCGGCGTCCACGGTCACCGCCCCGAGCTCGGCGAGGATGCGGGTGACGGTGCTCTTGCCCGAGCCGATCCCACCCGAGAGTCCGATCATCTTGGTCATGACCGGGGAGCTTAGCCGCGAGCGCCGCCAGGGGCTGGCCCGATTGCTTCAGCCGAGCAGGCCGCCCGGCTCGCCGTCGTCGCCCTCTGCAGCCACGACGCAGTTCTTTCCCTCG
>JBCCZJ010000111.1:0-12371 GCA_039187915.1 Myxococcota bacterium | reverse complement strand
GCGCGGCGATCGAGGAGGCCAACGCGAATCCGGGCGCCGACGAGATCCGCTTCAGCACCCATCTGCCCAAGGTCGCCGGGGTCGTCGAGATCCGACCGGCGACGCAGCTCCCGTGGATCTACGACACGCTGCACATCGACGGCTACAGCCATCCCGACTACGACGAGTCGAACCCGAACGAAGCGCCGGTCATCAACCTGCTGGGGACGAACGTCGGGACGCCCACGACCGCTGGCCTCACGTTCTTTCCGGGCGCCGACGATTCGTCCGTGCGCGGTCTCGCGATCGCCCAGTGGAGCGGCGCGGGCATCCTGATCGCGCCCTTCCTGGGCGGCGCGCCGGACCGCATCGCGATCCAGGGCAACCACCTGGGCCTCTGGCGCGGCGTCTTTCCCGTGGGCAACGGGCAGGACGGCCTCTGGATCGTGAGCTCGACGAACAACGTGATCGGTGAGGACTGCTTCCTCTTCGGCGGCTGCCAGGGACGCGGGAACGTGATCACGGCGAACGGGCGGCATGGCGTCCATCTCGACGGGACGACTTCCCAGAACGTCGTGGCGGGCAACAAGATCGGCACCGACCGTTTCGGAAACGCGACTTCCATTCCCTTCGGCGGTTCGACGCCGAATACGCTCTGGGGCGTGTTCATCGGTCCCGACGCCGACGGCAACACGATCGGCGAGATCGGATCGATCTTCGTCCCGCCCTTCAACTCGACGGCGGTGGCCTCGGGCAACGTGATCTCCGGGAACGGGGAGGGCGGCATCCGGATCGAAGGCTCGCTCAACACGGTCTTCGCGAACCGGATCGGCACGAATACCGCCGGCACCAGCGCGCGCGGCAATCCGGGACCCGGCGTCGAGGACTACGGCGACGACAACCCGATGGGCTCGATCGGCCACGGCGCGTACGTGATCTCGGGCAACGCGTCGACCGGCATCGTCTTCGACTCGCTCAGCGGCTTCACGCCGCTCCGGATCCGGGTCCAGGGCAACCGGATCGGCGTCGACGCGACGGGCACCCGCCCGCTCGGCAACGCCTTCTCGGGGATCACGATGTGGGGCAACGATCACGAGATCTGGGACAACGTGATCGGCGGCCACACGAGCAGCGGCATCAACGACCACAGCTACTCGAACGAGATGCTCCGCAACTACATCGGGACGAACGCTTTCGGCGACGACCTCGGCAACGGGTTCGCGGGCATCTCGGTCTCGGGCGGCAACGCGCGGATCGGGGCGTCCGGGCAGGGCAACGTGATCGGCTACAACGGTCGCGGCATCTCGATCAACGGTTCGAGCTACGACGCGACCGTGCAGGGCAATTGGATCGGCACCGACGAGACCGGCGCCGACCTCGGCAATCTCGACGAGGGGATCTTCGCCTCGGGCGCCGAGTACGTGATCGGCGGACAGGGCGGCACGACCAACGGCCTCGGCAACGTGGTCGGCCACAACGGGGGCGTGGGCATCGGCGTCCACGGCTTCGTGGCGACCGTTCAGGGCAACTTCGTCGGCACCAACGCCTCGGGCGACGACCTCGGCAACGGCCGGGAGGGCATCTACGCCGAGACCTCGCCCGGCGGCCCGCCCACCTCGGTCGGCGGGCTCGTGACGGACACGGACGCGATCGTCGCGGCCAAGGGCAACGTGATCGCCCACAACGATCGGGAAGGCCTGGTGCTCGACGGGGTCTCGAACGTCGCGCTGCGGGGCAACACGCTCTGGGGCAACGGCGGGATCGCGGTCGATCTCGGGGACGACTTCGAGACGTCGAACGATCCGTCCGACTACGATGGCGGCGCCAATCGGCTGCAGAATCACCCCGTCTTCGATCCGATGCTCACTTTCTGGAACCCGGTGACGGGCGATCTACACGTCCGCTACCGCGTGGATTCGCTGCCGGTCGCGGGCGTGCAGTATCCGCTCACGGTGGACTTCTTCCTGCACGACCCGTGGCTCACGCCGGGGGACCAGGCGCGGGTCTTCCTCGGGAGCGACACCTACTCGGCGGCCGAAGCGGGGCTCTATCGCGAGGCGGTGCTCTCGCCGCTGCCGGGCGCGTTTCCGCCGAACGGACTCGGCTTCGAGTTCGGCGGGCTGCGCGCGACGGCGACGGACGACGATGGCAACACGAGCGAGCTCTCGCGGCAGAACATCCCCGTCCCGGAGCCGTCGATGCCGCTCCTGCTCGTCGCGGGGAGCGTGGGGTGCGCGTTCCTCGAGCGTCGAGGGCGGCGCGCCTAGCGCCGGCGGCGGCGTCGCTGGGCGCGACGACCCGCTTCGGTGCGTTTCCTGCCGCGTCCGTCCGGTCTCGACCGGACGGGCGCGGAAGCGTTCGGGGACGCTGGGCGGGCGACACACGGGGCGGTCCCGGCGCACTGCCGTCGATCCTGCGGCTAGACTCCGCGTGTCCAACGGAGGCTCGATGGCGACTTTTCCGAATGATCCCGTTTCCCCCCGCGTCTTCATGGAGGACGTGGTGCCGGCGCTCTTCGCCGAGGTGGAGCTCGAGCCGGACGAGGAGACGGTCGACCTGCGCGTCGGGGTCGTGCTCGAGGGCGAGGAGGGCGGCGAGTGGACCCTCCACTTCGTCGAGGGCGAGCTCGGCATCCGGGACCATCGCGAAGAAGAGGCCGAGCTCACGGTGATCCAGTCGGTCGCCGACTGGCGCGCGGCCCTCTGGGAGGGCCGGCCGCCGCTCGTCGCCGAGGGCGTCGAACGGATCCGCGTGGGCGGCGCGAACGAGATGCGGCCGTCCGCGCCCGCCGATGGCCAGCCGCGGGTCGATCCACTGAAGGGCATCTCGGATCTGCGCGGACGCATCGAGATGGTGATCGAGGGAACGGGCGAGGCCCGCTGGTCGGTCGGCGTCCTCGTCGGGCCGGGCGCGGTCCCGGATTCGCCGCAGGCGACGATCACGCTGGGCGACGCCGAGGCCGAGGCGATCCGAACGGGCGCGCTCCATCCGCTCGAGGCGCTGATCTCGGGGCAGCTCCAGTTGGACGGCGATCTCGGGTTGATCCTGCAGCTCCAGGCGGTCGCCATGACCCTCTCGATGGCGACGGGCGGGCGCTAGCGCGACGCGCGGCGATCGCCGTGCGGGTCGGTTTTCCGAGCGTCGGTGGTTCCCCCCGATCCCACCCGAATCGCTAGCGGGCGTGCCTCACTTCCGCTAAAAAGGCGCCGCGATACGACGGCGGTCCGGTAGTTCAATTGGTTAGAGCACCGGCCTGTCACGCCGGAAGTTGCGAGTTCGAGTCTCGTCCGGACCGCCATTGTACGTTTTTGGGCAGGGGTGCCCGGGGCGCTGCGGGTTCCCTTTGAGCGGCGCTCTTCCGGGCCCTGCGCAGGTGTCGGGTGGCGGGGCGTGGCGTGATCGTCGCATTCCCTCGCCTGGCGACGCCGAGCGGGGTGGTCCGGGCGAGGCCGTCGCGTGCTGCATCCCGTGCGACGCCGCGCATCCTGACGCCTCTTTGCGAGCGCGCGAACGCGGGAGCCGTGTGCTGCGCGATTCGTGTGGGCTTCGCCCGCGCCTTGCGGATGACGGCGTCGCGCCGGTCTGCCGCGCGTGAGTCTCGGAGGCGGACGTGCGATGCTGCCGGCGCTTTGGAACCGGGGCGCCTCGCGCGTCGCCGCGCGGAAGGGAGAGACTTCGATGGGGGTTCGGACGCTGTATGGCATGTCGGGGTCGCGGGCTTTTCGGTCCGTGTGGGCGATCGAAGAGGTCGGGATCGAGTACACGCACGTCGCGACGAATTTCGGCGCGGACTCGAAGGCGCCGGATTACCTGGCGGTGAACCCGAACGGTCGCATCCCGGCGCTGGTGGACGGCGACCTCGTGCTCTTCGAATCGATGGCGATCAACCTCTACCTCGCGGAGCGCTACGGCGCAGGGCTCTATCCCGACGCCGCCGAGGACCGGGCGCGCACCCATCAGTGGAGCGTGTGGGGCATCAGCGAGATCGAGCCGCTGCAAATGCAGATCATCGTGCAGACCTACTTCACGCCGGAAGAGAAGCGGAACCCGAAGGTGATCGAGAACGCGAAGAAGGGGCTCGAGCGGCCGCTCGCCGTGCTCGACGCGCACCTCGCCGACCGCGATCACCTGCTCGGCGGCGACTTCACGATCGCGGACCTGAATCTGGCGAGCGTGCTCGACCTGCTGGTCACCATGACCGATCACGATCTCGCCGGGCACGCGCACGTGAAGCGATGGACGGAGACGTGTTATGCGCGACCGTCGTACGCGGCGGCGAAGGCGCGGGACTGAATTCCGGGCGCGAGGCGCAGTCGCGCCGCTCCGCCGGGGGGAGCTCCGCCGGTCCCGGGGCTCAGGGCCAGGTGGCCGTGACCCGGAAGTGGAAGCCCTCGTCCTGGAGCGCGCTCTCACCGTCGGTATCGCCGTCGCTGAGAAGCGGCGCGCCCCAGTAGAACTCGCCGAAGGCGAGCTCGCCGAGGCGCGCTCGGAGTCCGACGCCGACGGAGGCGAGTGACTCTGAGCGGAGCGTATCGGTCCGGAAGTGCCGGCTGAACGCCCGCCCGCCGTCGAAGAAGGGGACCAGCTGGACGATCGGGCGGCGATCGAACGCGTCCCGCCAGAGAGGGATGCGCGCTTCGAGGCCGCCGACCACGCCTTCGTCGCGGACGATGCGGTTCTGGCGGTAGCCGCGGACGCTCGGGTGGCCGCCGAGCGCGAACTGCGCGAGGCCGAAGACGCGCGCGTTCGTGAGTTGGAGGCCGACGCGGCCCACCAGCTCGATGTCCTGATCCGTGAAGCGGCGCGCCGCCTGGAGCTGGGCGTTCCAGGCCCAGAAGCGCGCGTCGGGGAGATCGTCGTCGCTTCGCGTGGCGCCGAAGGCGTCGAGGCCGAGGGTCGAGATCGATCGGAGCGCAACGACCTGTCCCGGCTGGCGGTGCACGGCGTCGAGGACCAGCCGCAGCGTCGCCAGCCGCGTCCGGCCCGTCGGTGCGCCCGGAAGCGGGAAGGGTTCATCGGTGGGGAGGAAGGTGATCTCGGACTGGGCGAGCTCGCCGACCAGACCGACGCCGAACTCCCAGTCCTCGAGGCGACCGACGGGTCGGATGGGCCGATAGAGCCCGGCCTCCACGGACCAGTACTCGCTCTCGAAGTCCAGCCGACGGCCGGTGCCGTCGGAGACGTCGAAGCGCCGGTAGCGGCCGAGGGCGTGGACGAGGGTGTCGCTGGCGTCGAGCGGTCGGCGGTAGGCGACCTCGAAGCCGCCGCCGGCCTCGCTCCAGTCGCCGCCGACGAGCAGGGTATCTCCGGCGCCGCTGAAGCTCTGGTTGGCGACGACGGCGCCGAAGCGGACTTCGCCGAGGCTCGGCGCCAGCTGGTTGTGCACCGTCACCGCGGCCGAGATCGCCGGCTTCTCCTCGACCGCGACGTCGAGGATCGCTTCGCCGCGGCGCTCGCCGGGGCGGATCGTGGCGTGGAGCCCGGCGAGGCGCGGATCGCGCTGGAGGCGCCGGAGCCGCGCTTCGAGGCTCGGGACGTGGAGCGGGCCGTCGAGGCCATGGAGGATGCGCGAGGCGTAGTAGTCGGGGGCGACGCGTGTGGCGCCAGACACGTCGACCCGCGACAGGCGGCCTTCGACCAGGCGGACGACGAGGCGTGCGTCCCTTCCGAGCGCCTGCCCCGGGAAGAGCGCGCCCGAGGTCAGGTAGCCCGCGCGCACGTAGGCGGCCGTCAGCGCATCGCGCAGCGCTTCGAGGTCGGTGCCCCCGAGCGGGCGTTCGAGCCAGGGCGCGGCGACCTCGTCCAGCGTCTCGTCGGAGAGCACGACGTTGCCCTCGAAGGCGATCGCGCGGAGGACGACGCGCGCGCCTTCGGTCGCCGGCGGCGTCCCTGCCGACGGCGGTCGCGGGTCGGGCGGCGGCGGCAGCGGCGGCAGGACGCGCTCTCCGTCGTACGCGGGCAGATCCTGCGGGTCCGTCGGACGCACGCCGGGCGCGTCCCGGAGAACCTCCCGGGCGACCGGCGCGCCCACCACCTGCGCCGCGACCTCGGGGGCACCACTCGCGAGGATCCCGCCCGCCGCGACCAGCGCGAAGAGGGCCCGTCGCGATCCGCGGGGTCTCATCCAGGGCACGTGACGCGCACGAGCAGCGGCGTCGTCGCGGCGTTCGCGAACGCGGTCTCGTCGGCGGCATCCGGGGCGGCGTCGTCCCGGACCGACGGAGTCGTCCGTGTCGCCGCCGGGACCGGGGTGGCGAGCGCGAGCGGGCCGGCCGGTGCCGGCGCGAGGCCGGAGTGACGCTGGATTACGAGACTCGCCACCGCGCCGCCGTCGCGGGCGGCGCAGGCGTCGCGCAGGAAAGCGGTCGCGTCCTGGATCTGCGCCGGGAGGTCGGGTCGTTCGACGCGGATCACGACCTCGGGCGACGTGAAGTCCTCACGGCCATCCTCGGCGAGGGCCGAGTCCGCGTTGATGTCGCTCGTCTCGTCGCGGACCAGACTGCTCGCCTCGATCCGGATGTTGCCCCCGTTGCCGCCGACCGCTTCGGCCAGGATCTGGCTGTTCACGAGGACGACGCTCGTCGCCGCGAGGGCGAGATCGCCGCCGCCGCCGAGGCCGTCGGAGACACTCGTGCTGATCTCGCTGTCCGTGAGCAGGAGCAGGCCGCCGGGGGACACGTCCGGCGGTCGATCGACCGACAGTCCGCCGTCGGGATCCACCGTCACGGGACCGCCGTTGACGTAGATGTCGCCGCCTTCTCCGGTATTCGCTTCGGCGGTGATCCGGCTGCCTTCCAGCTCGACGCTCGCGGCGCGCACGTCGATCGTGCCGGCGTCGCCCGCGCCGAGCGCGGTCGTCGTGATGCGGGCGCCGTCGCGCAGGCGGAGCGCCGGCGTGGTGATCTGGATCTGGCCGGCATCGCCCGTCGCCTCCGGCTGGGAGAGCGTGCTCACGCCGGGGAAGGTGGTCGGGTCGATCTGGCCCTCGAAGCGCACGTCCTCGCTCGCGGTGATCCGGATCGAGCCGCCGCTTCCGCTGCCGCGCGTGCTGGAGTCGATCCGGCCGTCGTTCGTCGTGCGCAGGTGGGCCACCTCGATCGTGATGTCGCCCCCGTCGCCGCCGTTGCGAACCTCGGACAGGACACGCGCATCGTTGTCGAGCCGGAACGTGTCGGCGGTGATCGTGATCGCACCGCCGTCTCCCCCCGCCGGCACGTCGCTGTCGTCGCGCGCGTTCGACACGATCGAACCGAATTCGCCGGAGCGGCCGGTCGCGTCGATCGCGATCGTTCCGTCCGGGGCGGACAGGGTGATCGCGCCGGCGTCCCCGCCGAAGGTGGCGTTGCTCGTGATCTCCGAGAGACCCGAGAGCGAGATGTTCGCGGCGCGGACGACGATGTCCCCTGCGTTTCCGGTTCCGGGGAAGGTCACGCGCGTGACCTCGTTGCCGGGGAAGCTCGTCTCGGTGACGACGCGGAGCTCTCCTTCCGCGAAGGGGAAGACCTGCGTGAAGCGGAGGAAGCCTTCTTCGTCGCCGATCTGAAGACCGCTCAACGCCGAGATCAGGCTCGGCGTGGTCGGGGTCGTCCCGCGCATCACCAGATCGCCCGTGAGATCGACGTCGATCATACCGGCGTCCCGGTTGGTCACGGTGATCGCGCGCAGCTCGCCGCCGTCGAGCGTCAGGTCGTCGCCGAAGACGCGGATGTCGCCCGAGCCGTTCGCGAACTGACAGCCTTCGGAGAGCACGCAGAAGGTGACGTCCGGAGGCGGGCCGCCGCTGATCACAGCCGCACGGTCGCCGATGAAGATGTCGCCGCGGGTCGTGCCCGGGGAGACGGCGACCTCGGTCTGCTCCCCCGGGCCGGCGCCGGGCGTGATCGATACGCTGCCGGGCCCACCGACGCTGGCGAGCGTGATCTGCCCGCCCCGGCTGTAGAGGTAGGTCAGCTCGTTGGCGAGCCCGCTGCCCCGGATCTCGATGTCCCCGCCGATCAGCGCGAGGTCGTGCCCGAGCAGCGCGTTGTCGTCCTCGAAGCGGGATTCGAGCTGGGCGTTCCGGATCTCGATCGGGGCCGGGCTGGCCGAGAGGAAGCCGAAGCTCGTGACCGGCGTCGACGAGAGCACGGAGCTCAGCGGCGCGGTCGCGGAGAAGACGCCGGCACCGCCGCCGAGGACGACTTCGTCGGCCGTCGAGAAGGTGACGTCGCCACGCACGTCGAGGGCGCCGCCTTCCCCGACCACGACGCCCGACGGATTCAGCAGGTAGAAGTCCGCGCCGTCGACGGTCGTGCGGATCGGACCGCGGAGCCGGCTGACCTCGCCGCCGGTCACGCGGGAGATGAAGCGCTCCGTCGTGGCGGGGCCGTCGAAGGTGGCGCTTTCGCCCGATTCGAGGCCGAAGCGTTCGAAGCTGTGGAACTGGTTGTTTCCGACGGTCGAACCGTGCGTTTCGTCGATGACGAAATCGGGGCCCGTCAGATCGCCCGCCGTCACGCCCGGCAGCGTGTCGTCGAGCGCGATGCTCGCCTGCGCCTGCGCTGCACGCGGGCCGACGAAGCACGCGAGGAGCGCCGCTGCGGCCCAGGCCGAGAGTCGCGTGGCCGCGCGGGTCTGCGCACGACGGTTGCCTCCCCATGCGCGCGCGTCCGGCGCGCGGGGGCTTCGCTGCGAGAGGGAGAAGACGGGATGGATCATGGACACGCTCACTCCGGACGACCGACCATACCATCCGACGCGCCCCCGCCGGGCTCGCGCGCGTCGGCTCGGAAGCAGGATTCCGCCGGATCCCGGCGTCGGATCGAGTAGACTCCCGCGAGTTTCGGAGATCTTCGCCGTCGCGAATGTGAACTCGTCGACAGACGGACGGATTTCGCTCCGGCACGCTCCCCGAGGAATCCCGCGGTCGCCCTGGCCGCGCTCCTCGCTCAGGATTCGCCACGGAGAAGGCGCATGCCCCGATTCTCGCTGCTTCGATCGCCGCTCTTCCGCATCCTCGTCGCCGCGGCGGTCGCGCTCGGGCTGTACGCGGGGCCGGGCGCGGCGGAGGTGATGATCGACGCGCGTTGGTTCGCGACGAGCGGCAGCGGCCGCGCGGGCGGGCACGTCATCCAGGCCGAATCCGGGGACCAGCTGACCGCGAAGATCTTCCTCCACGCGGACGAACTCGGCATCGGCCGGTACGCGGTCTCCGTCGTGTTCGACGAGGACGGAGCGAACGAGCTGGACCTCGTCTCGGTCACGACCTCGCTTCCGTCGGGCTTCGATGCCGAGGCCATCCCGAATCCGGCCTCCCAGGTCGACAGCGGGCCGTCGGCGTCCGGCGCCATCCTCGGAATTTCGGCCGAGACGACGGACGATTTCGGGCCCGCTGCGACGTCCTTCGAGATCGCGGAGATCGTGTTCACGGTCAACGCGCCGATCACCGACGACTACGACGTGCGGATCGATCTGATCGACCCCGATGACCGCATCGTCTCGAACGTCCTCGCGCCGCGGGTGCCGAACGTGCTCGGGGGCCGCCTCAAGGTCCAGGCGCCGATTCCGGAGGGCCACGTCGTCGACCTCGACGACATGATCCTGATCGGCAACGTGTCGAAGGGGGCCGACCCGGCGACCGGTCGCGGCAACGTGCCCTACGAGTACTACATCGGCCGCTACGAGGTGACGAACGAGGAGTGGGCCGAGTTCCTGAACGCGGTCGATCCGCTGGGGCTCAACTTCCTGGGGCTCTACGACCCGCAGCAGAGCTCGTCCTCGAACGGCGGGATCGATCAGGCGGTCTTCGCGCCCTTCGGCGAGCAATACGCCGCGAAGCCGAATCGCGAGCGCATGCCCGTGAACTTCGTCAGCTGGCTCGACGCGATCCGCTACGTGAACTGGCTCGAGAACGGGAAGCGCTTCGGCGGCGATACCGAGATCGGCTCCTACAACGTCCTGACCTCGCCGGTCACCTACCTCGGCGGCGCCTTCGTGCTGCCGACGGAAGACGAGTGGTACAAGGCCGCGTACAGCGACGACTTCTCCCCGACCTCGACGAACTGGTGGTCCTATCCGATCGTCTCGAACTCGCCGCCGGGCGTCGCAATCTGCAACGGCATCACCCGCGAGGTGACCAATCCCTCCAGCAACGTCGTCAACTATTCCGCGGCCTGCGGCCATCCGGTCGTGGTCGGCTCGTCTAGCGCCTTGTCCGACGAGGGCACCCAGGACCAGGGCGGCAACGTCTCCGAATGGCTCGACGCCCAGTCGGGCGGCGGGACCACGGCGAAGCATCGCGGCAGCCATTTCAACGACTACACGAGCGCCCTCGCGAGCAGCTCGTCGGGCACCTTCGCGTCGGTGAACACGAACGTGGACTTCATCGGCTTCCGGATCGCGCACATCCGCGTGGACGACGATTCGGATGCGGACGGTCTGGAGGACGGCTTCGGGACGGGGAGCGCTTCGTGGTGCTTCGGGGGGCGTAATTTCGGCTGTCGCGACAACTGCAACGACGTACGGAACCCGGACCAGACGGACACGGACGGGGACCTGGTCGGGGACGCCTGCGACAACTGCCCCTTCGACTTCAACCCGAACGAGCTGTTCAACGATGGGATCCAGGAGGGCATGGATGTCCGCCAGCCCGACATCGACGGCGATGGTCTCGGCGACGTCTGCGATGCCGATCGGGATGGGGACGGGATCCCGAACCTCCTGGACATCGACGCGGACGGAGACGGCGTGAACGACTTCGGCGCGAGCTTCATCTGCGGCGAAGAGCCGGCCGGAGCCGCCTGCAACGACAACTGCCGCAACGCACCGAACCCGACCCAGCGGGACTGCGACAACGACCGAGTGGGTGACCAGTGCGACCCGGATTGGTCGATTGGAAACGGGGACGATCGGGACGGCGACGGGGTCGGCCGAATCGTCGACGTCTGCCCTGGCTGGTCCGACCCGGACCAGAGCGACTTCGATCGCGATGGTCGGGGCGACGTCTGTGACCTCTGCCCGACGGTCAACGAGGAGATCCAGCTCGACTCGGATCTCGATGGTGTCGGTGACGCCTGCGACGTCTGTCCCTTCGACTACGACCCGGGACAGGCGGACGCGGATCTCGACGGGGTCGGGGACGCCTGCGATCTCGGCCTCGACACGGACGGCGATGGCGTGGCGGACGCCTTCGACGGCTGTCCCCTCGTGTTCGAGTCGATCTCCGTCGACTCCGACGGCGACGGGATCAACGACGCCTGTGACCCGACGGAGCTTCCCGAACCCTCGCAGATCGACATCGACGACGGTTTCAACTTCTGCAGCGTCGATTTGGACAACGATGAGCAGATCGATTTCGCGATCGGGGGCTCGAACTTCCAGTGGCTCTACAACGGGAGCGACGGGGTCGGAGAGTGCTTCGTGACGGGGACGATCCCGGAAGAGGGGTTCAACATTCCCTGGGGTTACGTCCCGGCCGGGCCATCCGGGGCCGACTGCTGCGTGTACAGCTATTCCCAGGACCCGACGGATCCCGATCCGCTCGAGGTGATGGTCACGATCGAGTTCGGTGGCGCGACGATCGATTCGACCAACTCGGACGGCGACTTCGTCTTCGATCTCTGCGACAACTGTCCGGCGATCACGAACCCGGACCAGGACGACAGCGACGGCGACGAGGTCGGTGACCTCTGCGACAACTGCCCGAACGATGCGAACCCGAACCAGACCGATACGGACGGGGACGGGATCGGCGACGCCTGCGATGCGATCCTCGGCCCGGAGCCCGACGGGCTCACGATGCTCGGGATCGGGCTGCTCGCGACCGCGGCGCTCGGGCGGCGCCGCGCCGACGCGGCCGTCTGACGCGCGCTAGAGCCAGCTGCCGATCAGGAGGAACGGCGCCCAGTAGGCCGGGTGGCGATGGCGACGGGTCTCGAGCAGCGCGCGCTGGGCCTCCGCCAGGGCCACGGCGCGCGAGCGGGGCGCGATCGGATCGAAGACGCCCCGGTAGAAGCGTTCGGCGACCTCGCTCGCCGCGGAGTCGTTCACGACCCAGAGCGTGCCGATCGCGCTGCGGGCGCCCGACTGGACCGCGATCCCCGCGAGCCCCAGCGCGGCGTCGTCGTCCCCTGCGGCCGTCTCGCAGGCGCTGAGCATGAGCAGCTCGAGGGGCTCCTCGCGATTGCGGAAGACGGCGAGAGAATCGCTGAGCGCCTGCATCGAGATCCGTCCGTCGTGGGTCAGCAGGAAGGCGTCGCGGCCGCCTTGGAAGCGCGCGTGGGTCGCCACGTGGAGCACGCTCACGGGGCGCGTCGAGAGACCGCGATCGAAGCGGGTCGGCGTGAAGCGCTCGTTCAGGAGCAGGTCGGTCTCGAGGATCGAGGAGACGGCCTCGAGCTCGTCTTCGACGAAGG
>JBCCZJ010000110.1:0-12457 GCA_039187915.1 Myxococcota bacterium | reverse complement strand
GCCCGCCGCGCCCGGCGTCGGCGTCGGGTCGGGGTCGTTGAAGACGCTGGTCACGCCCGCGCCGCCGCCGCCTCCTCCGCCGCTGCTCCCGCCGCCTTCCATGTTCGAGTCGAGGCACGCCGTGGTCGCGGCGAGCGCGAGGACCGAGGTCCCGATCGCGGCGGTGCGCCATCGTGCGGGTCGGGGGAACACACGGGAAGAGAGGATCGACATAGGGTTCGTCTCCGATGCGCGGCGCGGAAGGCGCCGGCTGACGGGGAGACGGAGGCGTCCCGGGGTGTCTGGATTGCCCCGGATCCCGCGCACAGATCCCCCCGATCTGGTCGCTTTCGGGTCGGATCGGCGCGCCTAACGGCCCGCTGTAGCGAAAGTTCTTCGCTCGCCGGGGCGGCCCGGAGCGATCCTCGGGCGACGCGGAAGCGCCCGGATCAGGCGAGGTGAATACCCCTCTTTTATGGGCCGGGCAGCGGCGGGGCGACCGTTTCCGATCGGGGCATTCCCGGGTCGGGCGCGCCGGGCCCGCGCCGGGGGTTGTGTCGGGTCCGGCCCCGATCCCGGCGTGCCCTACCCGGGGTCGAGTCAGGCTCCGACTTCCGCGAGCAGCGCGCGGACGCGCAGGATCTCGTCGGCGCCACCCAGCACGAGCAGCCGGTCGCCGGCTTCGAGCGCGAAGTCCGGGGTCGGGTTCGCGTGGCTCGCGTCTCCGCGCTCGATGGCCAGGACGTTGCCGCCCGTCCGCGCCCGCAGGTCGAGCGCGCCGAGCGTCGGCCGATCCGTCACGCCCATCGGGACCTCGACCCACTCCGTATCCGAGTGGTCGAGCAGCTCCATCAACCAGGGATCGATCGGCAGCGCGGCCGGCGCGCGGATCGCGCCGTAGCCCTCGTCGCGGAGGGCCTCCGTGAAGCGCGCGATGGCGCCCGCCGGGACTTCGAAGTTCTCGAGCGCGCGGGCGAGGATCTCGATCGAGCCCTCGAACTCCTCGGCGACCACCACGTCCGCGCCGGCCATCGAGAGCCGGTCGACCTCGCGCACGTAGCGCGTGCGGGCCAGGATCGGCGTCCTGGGCGCCATCGCGCGGATGCGCGACACGATCCGTCGCGTCGCCAGCGGGTCCGAGATCGCGACGGCCACGAGCCGCGCGTCCCAGACCGCCAGGTGCCGCAGGACCTGCGGTCGCGTCGCGTCGCCGTAGATCACGGGCTCGCCGGTCTCGCGCGCCTCGAGGGCGGCGCTCGGGTTCGTGTCGACGGCGACGAAGGGCACGTCGAGGGAGCGCAGCAGTCGGATCAGGGTCTGCCCCGCCGGCCCGTAGCCGATCACGACGACGCGCTCGCCGGCGCCGGCCTCGGGCAGCGGCGCATCCCCCGCGAACTGCTGGCCAGGGTGGCCGAGGCGCTCGGCGACCGCGCTCGCGATCGCGGGCGCGCTCCCGATCAGGAAGGGGGAGAGGACGAGGCTCACGATCGAGGCGGCGACGACCCGGGCCTGGAGCGCCGGCTCGATGATCCCGGCCGCACCGGCGACCCCGATCAGGACGAAGGCGAACTCGCCCATCTGCGCGAGGGAGAGGCCGGCTTCGAGGCTCACGCGCAGCGAACGGCGGAGCAGGACGGTGCCCGCGAAGAGCACGATCGCCGTCTTGCCCACCACGATCGCGAGGACGTCGAGCAGCAGCGTGCCGGGCGCCTCGGCCACCTGGGCGGGCGAGAAGAACATGCCGACGGCGGTGAAGAAGATGCCGAGCAGGACGCCCCGGAGCGGGACGACCTCGCTGAAGAGCTGATGGGCGTAGGGGGAGCCGCTGGCGGCGACGCCCGCGAGGAAGGCGCCGACCGCGAGGGTGAGGCCGAGCGCTTCGGCGGTCAGCGCCGAGCCGAGCACGATCAACAGGGCGAAGAGGCTGAAGAGCTCGCCCCCGCGATTCTGGGCCACGCGATCGAGCACGCGCGGGACGAGGAACCAGACGCTGAAGCCGACGAAGACGAGGGCGAGGACCATCTTCGCGATGGCCAGGACGAGGGCGCTCGTACCGCCGACGTCGCCGGCGAGGAGCGGCACGATCAGCAGGAAGGGAACGATCGCGAGGTCCTGCATCAACAGCACGGCGACCGAGACCTGGCCGCTCGGCGCATCGATCTGGCCCTCGTCGGTCAACAGCCGCAGCACGATCGCGGTCGACGACATCGAGACGCCCGCGCCGACGACGAAGGCGGCGGGCCACGAGAGCCCGGCCGCCGAAGCGGCGGCCGCGACGATCGCGAGGGTCGCGGCGACCTGGAACCCGCCGCCCACGAGCGCGGGGCGCCAGAGTGTCCGGACCCGCTCGAGGGGCAGCTCGAGACCGATCTCGAAGAGCAGGAAGACGACGCCGAGCTCCGCGAGTTCGCGCACCGCGTCGGGATCCGAGACGAGGCCGCGGGCGCCGGGCCCGGCGATCGCGCCGACGACGAGGAAGCCGACGACCGAGGGCAGCCGGAGCCGCTCCGTCACTGCGAGCCCCGCCGAGGCCAGCGCGAGCAGGACGACGGCTTCGATCAGGCCGTGCGAGACCTCCAATGCCGACTACTCCCGGTGCGCTGCGCGCGAGGCCGCGCGTCGGACCGCAGGGCCGGGCGCAGGGCGAGTGCCGGCCGCGGGGCGAGTGCCGACTGCGAGACGAGCGCCGGTCGCGAAACGAGTGCCGGCCGCGAGGGCAGATGCGCTCAAAGGGCCTGCCGGATCTGTTCGAGGACGAGCCGGGAGCGTGCTTCGTTCCCGAACACGCCGATCCGGATGCGCAGGTCGGTCTTGCTGTCGCCGCGGGCGATGAGCCGGATGTCGACGGGATCGCCGCCGGCGGTCGTCGCGCGCCAGCGGATCCGATCCCCGCCGTCCTCGAGGACCGCCTCGACGTCGACGTAGCGGAGCGTCTCGACCGCGTTCTTCGTCGCTTCGTGGAGCGTCGCCATCGGGACGTCTTCGGTCACCCGCAGCTCGACCGTCGCGAAGGCGATCGCGCTCGTGCCCGCGCCGCCGGCGAGCACCAGCACGCCGCAGCCGGCCTGCAGCAGCGTGGCGGCGAAGAGCGCGGCGAGCGCGCCGCGGAGTCGGCGCTGGCGAGGCGGAACGTGCGACACGGGACGAGTCTCGTCCGGCTTCCGGATTCTGTCTAGCCGGAGGCTGGCTCCCGAAAGAGAATTTCGACGCGAGTGACCTCCTCGCGCCGGTAGAAGGTCAGATCTGCGCCGCCGTCCGTCGCCGCGTCGCGCACGCGGAGCGATGCAGCGCCGCCGGCCGGGCCCGGCGCCGTGTCGAAACCCTCGGCGCGGAGCGCCGCGGCGTAGCGATCGAGCGCCTCGCGCGGATCGCCGGGCAGGTCCACCAACAGCAGGCGGTGGCCATCGCGCTGGAGGTCCGCGAGCACCCGTCCGTCCGCGAGGCGTGGCCAGCGGGCGGGTAGGTCCGCGGGCCACGGTTGAGGACCGATCCGGCTCTCGCTCCGTGCGCGCGGGGTGTCCAGATCCGCGAAGGCGGCGTCGGCGCGGTCACGGATCGCCGCGAGGTCGCCCGGACGCGCGCGGCGCGGTGCCTCGTCGCCGGGCGCGAGAGCGCCGGCCTCGGCGGGCGCCTCGGCGATCGGCGCCGGGTCCGGATCGTCGCAGGCCGCCAGCGCGAGGGTCGTCGCGGCCAGCGAGACGAGCGCGATCGGTCTCCAGAATGGGATGGGGTCGTGCATGTCGAAACGTCGCCTTCCAACCAGAACGAAGGGATTCCCGGGTTTCTGGAGAGAGTGCCAGGAACGGGCGATTCGGGTCCGTCGAATCGAGAAAAGCCGTAAAGGGCGGGGGTTTGGGTCGCGATAAGTGCCTTCAGATGCCGCCTCCTTGCACGGGCGGACGTGGGCACCCACCTGATCAGGCAGGTTCGTCCGAGCGGATGGAACGTGGAACGAAGACCCATGAGCGTAGATAGAGGAACGACGTCGCTGGACCGGATCGCGCCGCTCGACGAGAGCAATGCGTGGGGCGCGGGGCCGAGCGAACCGCAGAGCGCGACCGAGCACCAGGCCGCGCTCGATGCGACCGTCTTCCGATCCACGGCCGATCCCTTCGAGCTCGTGCTCGAGCTCGATGCCGGCCAGCTTCGGCTCCGACCCGGCGCGCGCGAGGGCTGAAGCGCGCCTCGACCCGCGGCGAAGCGGGCCGCCGCGGCCCCGTGCACCGACCGCGATCCCAGGACTCGGCGTTCGGCGCGGGAGCGGATTCCCCGAGGGGTACCTCCGGAAATCTGCGAGAAGCGGTGTTAACGTGGCGTTCGAGGCCGCTTCGATTTCGAAGGGGCCTCGCTTCCATTGGGGCCCCGTCCCCAGCGGGAATCCCGCGGTCTGCGCCCGTTCGCCGATCCACGCCGCGCTTCCCGTCCCCGCCCGTTTCCCGCGCGCCGTCCACCCGCTTGCGCGCTTCCCCGGGAGAACCGAATTGAGTCTGCATCCGCTCATCGCGCTCGCGAACGATCGCGACGTCAAGCAAGCGAAGGGCTTCCGCGCCGCCGCCGAGAAGCTGACCGGCGCTTCCCTCGAGGCCGATTACCAGGCCGAGACGTCGAATGCCCCGAAGCGATCGGTCGAGGACCTGAAGCACCTCGGCGTGCGCGTCGGCCGGAAGGCCAAGCAGCGCCAGAACAACAAGGACGAGAAGCACCTCGCCGAGGCGATCGCCCGGGCGGCGCAGGGTGAGAACCCGCCCCTTCTCGAGCTCCCGAGCGGCGAGACGCTGACCGTCGTGGACCACAGCGTCCCGATCAAGACCGCCGCCGCCGACAAGGAGAAGGGGGACGCGGATCCGAACGCGGGGGTCGACGAGATCCCGCTCCTGGCCGTGATCGGGGACGACCGCCCGGCCGTCGCCGTCCTCAAGTTCCTCGAGCCCGACGCGACCCGCAGCGGCGCCGGCGACACGCCGCTTCGTCTCTTCCTGCAGGGCCTCGCGCATGCGGCCGCCGTCGACGGCAACCGCGAAGCGCTCAAGGCGGAGATCGCCGCGGCGTCCGGCAAGACGCTCGGCGAAGAGGCGCCGGCGGTCATCCTCGCTGCGAGCCCGCAGTACTGGAAGCTCTGCCGCAAGCGCGAGGCGCAGAAGGGCGCCGGCTGGATTCGCGAGCTCGAGCGGCTCGCCCGCGAGATCGGCGAGTCGATCGGGACCGAGGTCTTCTTCTGCGCGCTGTCCACGGACACGAGCGACGGCGTCGGCTGGACCTACGATGACGAGGGCGCGGTCCTGTCCGGCCCGGTGAGCTTCGACAAGGCGTGGGAGACCGGCGCGGGCAAGCTCAAGCCGAAGCCCAAGCCGAAGAAGACCGATCCCGCGGACGAGATCGTCGAAGCCGATCTCTCCCGTCCCGTCCGCCCCTACGGCATTCGCGAAAGCTTCCAGCCCGGTGACCGCATCGCGCACAAGACGCTCGGCGAGGGCGTCGTGCAGGGGGTCGCCGGTCGCGGCAAGATCGCGGTGCTCTTCGGAGAAGAGAAGAAGCTCCTGATCCACGAACGCCCCTGACGTTCTGCGCCGCGCCGGGCGTCTTCGTCGCTGCGCTGGGCGGAGGTCGCTGCGCTGGGCGGAGGCCGCCGCGCAGGACGAACGTCGCTGCGCAGGGCATCCACTTCCGCCGCGCTGCCGGAGCGAGGCGGCGGCGATCGGATCGATTCCAGAAGGTTCGTCCCACGGGTCCGCCGAAAAGAAAGAAGAAGCCCCCATGTCCAATGCTGCTGTCGCCGAGTCCTTCGGTCGCTTCGAGGGAACGAGCGGGTACATCGCCTCGCGTTCGCTGATCGACGCCGTCAACTGTTCGCTCGCCCTCGAGCGACCGCTCCTCGTGAAGGGCGAGCCCGGCACGGGCAAGACCCTCCTCGCCCATCACGTGGCCCAGGGCCTCGGGATGACGATGGACAGCTGGCACATCAAGTCGACGTCCAAGGCGGAGGACGGTCTCTACGTCTACGACACGGTCCAGCGCCTGAACGACGCGCGCTTCGGCGATGGCGACGTCGGCGACATCCGCAGCTACATCCGGCTCGGCCCCCTCGGCCGCGTGTTCTCCGCCGACGAGCGCCAGGTCCTGCTGATCGACGAGATCGACAAGGCCGATCTCGAGTTCCCGAACGACATCCTGCGCGAACTCGACGAAATGCAGTTCACGGTCATGGAGACCGGCGACGAGATCAAGGCGAATCAGCGCCCGATGGTGATCATCACGTCGAACAACGAGAAGGAGCTGCCCGACGCGTTTCTCCGTCGCTGCGTGTTCCACTTCATCGAGTTCCCCGACGTGGAGCAGATGCGCGAGATCGTCGACGTCCACCATCCGCAGGTCGAGAAAGCGCTGCTCGAGCAGGTGCTGGTCAAGTTCTACTGGCTGCGGGAGCAGCGCGAGCTCCGCAAGAAGCCGTCCACCTCCGAGCTGATCGACTGGATCACCGCGCTGCTGCGCGCGGGCGCGAACCCCGCCCAGCTCGAAGCCGAGCTTCCGTTCATGGGCGCGCTGCTCAAGAACGAGCAGGATACGAAGGTCATCTCCCAGTATCTCGATCGGGACGGCAAGCTCCCGAAGTCGCTGGACGAGCTGAAGGGCCCGGGTCGGCGCTAGGCCGCCCACGTCCTCGAGGTCCACGGATGGTCTTCCTCGATTTCTTCTACGCGCTCCGGGCGGCGGGCCTGAAGAGCACGCTGCAAGAGTGGCGCATGCTGCTCACCTGCCTCGAGAAGGGGCTCCACGGCTCGACGGTCGAGGGCTTCTACCACGTGGCGCGCGCGTGCCTCGTCAAGAGCGAGAGCGACTTCGACACCTTCGACCTGGTCTTCGCCGAGTACTTCGAGGGCATCGAAGGCGCGATCGAACTCTCCGCGGAGCTGCTCGACTGGCTCGCGAACCCGAAGCCCGCGGACGAGCTCTCGCCCGAGGAGCTGGCGGCGCTCGAGCACCTCGACATCGAGGAGCTCATGCGGAAGTTCCAGGAGACGATGGCGGAGCAGACCGAGCGCCACGACGGCGGCTCCAAGTGGGTCGGGACCGGAGGCAAATCGCCCTACGGTCACGGAGGACAGCACCCGACCGGGATCCGCGTCGGAGGGCAGGGCGGACGACGCTCGGCGATGAAGGTCTACGAAGATCGTCAGTTCTCGGACTACCGGACCGACGTCGCTCTCGACACGCGCAACGTGAAGCTCGCGCTGCGCCGACTGCGTCAGCTGACGCGGACCGACGGCCCGGAAGAGCTCGACATCGACGGCACGATCGACAAGACCTGCAAGGAAGCGGGCGAGATCGAGCTCGTCTTCCGACCCAAGCGGAAGAACGACGTGCGGCTGCTCCTGTTGATGGACGTGGGCGGGACGATGGACCCGTACTACGAGCCCGTCAGTCGGCTGCTCACGGCGCTCCACGAGGAGCGCGGGCTGCGCGATTTCCAGGCGTACTACTTCCACAACTGCGTGTACGAGCGCGTCTACACCTCCGGTCGACTCCTGCGCAAGGAGTCGATGATGACGGCGGACCTGCTCCGGACCTACGGCGAGCGCTGGAAGCTGATGATCGTGGGCGACGCGGCCATGCATCCGTCGGAGCTGACGTCGGCGCGGGGCAACATCAACTTCCGGAACGAGACGGAGACGAGCGGCCTTTCCTGGCTGGATCGGCTCCAGCGCCACTTCGACCGCAGCGTCTGGCTCAACCCGGATCGCCCCGTCGAGTGGGCGATGTCGTCGACCTGTCGCCAGATCTCCGGCCTCTTCCCGATGTACCACCTGTCCGTGAACGGGCTCGAGGACGGCGTGAAGGGGCTCGTCGGCGCGCGGCCGGCCACGGTGCGGCCGATCATGGCCCCGGGCTCGGGGCGTCTCTAGTCCGCGCGCCCGGCCCGGCCCGCTCACCGACACCGGAGTGCGTCGGGGGCGGCGTGCGGCGCAGGCGAACGGGTCCCGCGCGCTGCGGTATTCTGGCGGCGGGCGCCGGAGGGACTCGCCATGACCGGACCTGCACCGATTCGAAGCCGACGCATCGTCGTCCTGCTCGTCGGGTCCGCGCTCCTGCTCTCCGGCTGCACCCGCCTCGGCCCGCCGCGTCCGGAGGTCGCCTATCAGGCGGACGTCCGGATCGAGGTCGTGCTGGCGGACGGGGAAAGGCTCCCCGTCGAGCAGCTCACCGAGTTCTACGCGGCCGGACGTCGGCGGCGCCAGGTGACGGTCGAGGGGGTGGACGTGGTCGTGATCGATCGTCCGGATCTCCGGGTGAGCTGGTTGCTCGACCCCGAGGCGCGCGCGTTCGACGAGTACTGGCTCAAGAGCCGCGAGCTCGACCGCTTCGTTCCGCCCGACCCCTTCGGTCCGCGCGCGGGCGGTCGCTACCGCGAGGCGGGCGTCGACGAGATCCACGGCGTCCGGGTCAGGCGCTTCGAGATCGAGGGGGATCGGGTTTCGGGGCTCGCCTGGATCTCGCGGGACGGTGTGCCCGTCCGGTTCGAAGGCGAGGTCGGGCTGCATTCCGTTCGGGTCGAGTACGGTGAAGTCCAGCGAGGGAGACTGGCCGCCTACCTCTTCGCGATCCCGCCGACCTACGCGGGATACGAAGACCGGAAGCAGCGGGCGAGCGAGAAGCGGGACGACGGCATCGAGCGCGCCGTTCGGAAGCTCCGCGCCGAACGCGAGTGGCGGCCGACGCATCTGCGTTAGGCGGGTCGCGAGGCGGGATCAGCCCTCGGGCGTTCCGGAGACGTCGAGATGGACGTCCATCTGCGGGAACGCGATCACGATGTCGTGCTCGGCGAAGAGCTCGTCGATCCGATAGCGGAGATCGCTGCGGATCGCGGCGCGGTCGGTCCGCTCGTCGTAGCGGATCCAGAAGCGGACCTCGAAGAGCAGGGCGCTGTCGCCGAAATCCTGGAAGACCACGGTCGGCCCGCTCGGGCGGTTCACGCAGCGCGGGTGTTCGCCCGCCGCCTGCAGCAGGAGCGCCTCGACCTTCCGGACCGGGGAGCCGTAGGCCACGCCGACGTTGACCCGCAGCCGGAGCATCGGGTCCTCGTGCGTCCAATTGACGACGTTGCTCTCGAGGAAGGCCGCGTTCGGCACGATGATGTGGAAGTTGTCGGGGGTCTGGATGCGGGTGCTGCGCAGGCCGATCGAGTCGACGGTGCCGACGACGCCGCCGACTTCGACGAGGTCTCCGGTCCGGATCGGCCGTTCGGCCAGCAGCAGCAGGCCGCTGATGAAGTTCGAGAGGACGGTCTGGGAGCCGAAGCCGAGGCCGATGGCGAGGGCGCCGCCGGCGACGGCGAAGGCGGTGAGCGGGATGTTGACGGCCTGGAGCGCGAGCAGGAACGCGACGGCCATCAGCGCGTAGAACGTGAGGGAGGCGAAGGCGCTCGAGGCACCGGCGTCGAAGCCGAACTGCGGGAAGAAGCGGCGGCGCAGCTGGGTCCGCACGAAGCGCGCGATCACGAGGCCGAACACGAAGACGGCGAGGGCGATCACGATCTTGCCCGGCGTGATCGGGCTGTCCTCGGAGGTCGTGAGCTCCCAGGTCCAGAACGACGCGATCGCGGCCCATGCGGAGCGCGCGCGCTCGCGGAGGCTGCGCCGCTTCATCCGCGACGTGAGTTCCACGACCAGTCGGTCTTCCAGGGCGATCGCCGCATCGAGAGAGAGCAGGTCCGCGTCGTAGAGTGCGACCAGCTCGTCGAGGTCCTCGAATTCGAGCTCGAGGAAGCGCTGGGCGGCCGGTGATTCGCCGGCGGCTTCGGTCGAGCGACGGAGCAGGTCCGCCTGGGCGAGCTGTGCCTCGGCCCGCTCGGTCTCGTGGATCCGGTGCAGGTTCTGCAGACGCTCGAGCTCGAGCTCGGCGGCGTCACGCCACCCGGGCGCCTCGGCGAGGTCGAAGTCCGGCCCGAGCACGGCATAGCGGTGCTGCCAGGTCGTCCGCATGCGCGCGAGGCGTTCGATCTGTTCGGAGAGGAGCGCGACCATCTGCTGGCGATGGGAGAGCTGGGCGCGTCGGGTCGCGAGCTCGAGGGTGTAGGCGGCCTCGCCTTCGGCGCCGATGCGGCCGCGTCGCTCTTCGGCCGCGCGGAGCGTGCCTTCGGCGGCGAGCAGGCGGGAGCGCTTCAGATCGAGCTCGCGGTCGAGATCGAGGCGCTGTCGGTCGAGCCGCGCGATCGCGTCCGTGAGATCGGACGCGCGGGGCTCGAGCTGGGTCTCGACCCAGGTGAGCGCGGCGCGCGCCTGTCGGGTGATCGAGACGTGGATGTCGTGCTCGAGGGTCGCGTTCTCGACCCGAAGCTCGGCGAGCAGGACCTGCTCCCGCGCGATCGCCAGTCGGTCCTCGAGGCTGCGAAGCTCCGTTCGCAGTCGGATTCGCTCGACCTCCTGGTTCTCCCGTTCGAGCACGTCGCGCAGGCGCCGACGCTCCTTGTCGAGGTCGGTGCGCGCTTCCCGGGCCAGCGCGAGGTTCGCGCGGCGATCCTCGAGGACCCGCCGCGTCTTCTCTTCCTGCCGCGCTGCCCCCCGCCACGACTGGAGGACGTCGTCCAGGGTCGGCACGGGGAAGGGCGGGGGGTCCGCGACGATCTCGGACGGCTCCCGCGCGAGACCGGACTCCATCGCGCTGCGGCCGATCCGCAGGGCCTCGACCTGGATCTGCATCTCCCGTCGCTGTTCGAGGACGCGGACGAGGCGCTGGGCCAGCTCGATCGTCGCGGAGGGCGGGAGCGCCTCGGCGCCTTCGCCGGTGTCGCGCGCGGCGGTCAGGGCAGCGAGTCGGCTGCGGGCCTCCGTGAGCGCGATCTCGATCGTCGCGAGGGGGTCGGCCTCCGGCGCGTCGGAGGAGGCCGAGGCGTCGGAGGACGCGGCTTGCTCTCCGGATCCGTCGAGCGCGTCGAGCAGCGGGTTCTGGGCGACCGCCGGTCCGGCAGCGACGCCGAGGACGACACCCAGCGCGCCGGCGACGATCAAGGCGGACGCGGCCCGTCGGGCGCGCGCGAGCGAGCGCGCGACGAAGTCGTCCGGGTGGGGGAGCATGCGCCGCAGCCTAGCAGCCCGCCCGGGCAGGCCGGACCCGGCGCGGTTGTGTCCGGGTCCGACGAAAGCCCGACGAAACGGGTATGAAGGCGCGCAGAACCGCGCACTTGACCGCGTTCTGTCGGGCGACGAAAGCGGCGGCACCGGGCCGCCGGTCCGTTGACGCGGCCGCTTCCACGAGGGAGGCTTGCCCTGTCGTCCGACTGCGAGGAACCGCCATGGCCGCCCCCTCCGTCTCCGAGCGCCGAGTCCCCACGAGCGCCACCCGGGATCGCGCCCAGGGGCCCGACTTCAGCGCGCCCTTCGAGCAGGCCTTCGACTACGCGACCGCGCTGGACGACGCCGTGCGCGAAGATCTTCCGGCGGCCCACCGCCGGGCCTGGGCGCGGCTCGCCCATCCGGGCACGTGGTGGACGGCCGAGGAGCGCATCGCGATCGCGGCCGAGTCCCGCGCTGCCGTCTACTGCAGCTTCTGCCGGGAGCGCCGCCAGGCCCTTTCTCCCTTCTCGCTGGAAGGCCAACACGACGCCGTGTCCGGCGACGTCTTGCCGAAGGCCGCCATCGACGCGGTCCACCGGCTGGTGACCGACGCGACCCGGTTGACGGGGAGCTGGGTCCGTGGCCTGGCCGACGAAGGCGTGTCGGATGCGCACTACGTCGAGCTCGTGAGCATCGTCGTCGCCGTCCGTTCGATCGACGCCTTCCACCGCGCGATGGGCCTGTCGCCAGAGCCGCTCCCCGCGCCCCTTCCGGCGAACGAGACGGGGCCGCCGACGCGCAGGCGGCCGACCGGCACCGAGTCGGAGACCGCGTGGGTCCCGCTGCTCGTGCCGTCGAAGGTGGAGGCCGAGAACGACGATCTCTTCCCGCCGGGTCCGATCGTGCCGAACGTGATCAAGGCCCTGAGCCTGGTGCCGGACGGCGTTCGCTGGCTGAAGGATCTCTCCCAGGCCCACTACCTCACGATGGAGGGTGGGCGGATGATGGACTTCTCGCGGGGTCGCGGGCCGCTCTCCCGCGCCCAGACGGAGCTGATCGCCGGGCGCGTCTCGGCGATCAACGAGTGCTTCTATTGAACGAGCTCGCACGCGATGATGCTCCGTGAGAGCATCGAGATCGAAGGTGGCGAGGTCGACCTGCGCGCGATCACCGACGGCCAGGCCGCGTCCGCGTCCGCGATTCCGGGCGCGGAGGCTCTCGTGGCGTTCGTGGACGCGACGCTCGGCGCGGACGCGGCCGCGATCGCCCGGGCTCGGGATCGGGTCCGGGACGCGCTCGGCGCCGCGGCTCTCGTCGATGCGGCGGCCGTGATCGGGAACTTCGAACGCATGGTCCGGATCGCCGACGGCACGGGGATCCCCCTCGACACCTTCGTGAACGTGTCGACCGAGGCGATCCGCGAGGACCTC
>JBCCZJ010000109.1:0-12508 GCA_039187915.1 Myxococcota bacterium | reverse complement strand
TCGTCTTCCTCTTCGTGAACGAGGACTATCGACCGGGGATCTACGGCGTCGCCGCCTGGTACGCGCTTTCGGTCGTCTACTTCGCCGTCTACGCGCGCCATCGCATGATCCTTTCCCCGGAAGAAGAGTTCGCCGAGCAAGCGGCGGGGTGCGCGTCGGACGAGCGCACGTGAGGCCGTCCGACCGGGCTTCCCTTGTGACGCAGCTCCGTTGCGCCATCGTCTCGACATGAAGACGCGTCGCCTCCTCTCCCTTTTCCTCTTCCTCCCGCTCGTCGCCGCGGCCGACGCGCAGGAGGGCGAGGAAGCGCGGCGGCTCGGCGCCGACATGGGCGCCTTCATCGCGACCCTCGACGCGGATCAGCGCGACACCGCGCTCTACTCCTGGGACGACGACGAACGCTTCGATCTGCGCCTCGCCCCGCTCGGGCTCGAAGGACTGCGGGTCGATGCGATGACGGACGCGCAGTGGACGGAGCTCGAGGCGCTGCTCGGACAGGTCCTCTCGCCGGAGGGAATCGCCACGATGAACACGATCCGCAGCCTGGAGACGGAGGTGGCGGAAATGGAAGGGGGCTTCTTCGGCTTCCTGATGGATCGGCTGCGTGAGGTCGGACGCTATTTCCTGGTGGTCTTCGGCGAACCCTCGGCCGAGTCGACCTGGGGGTTCCGCTTCGACGGTCATCATCTTTCCATGAACGTGACGGCGGTCGCCGGCCGCCCGCTCTCGGCGACCCCCTTCTTCCTCGGCGCGCAGCCGCGCGAGGTGCCGGCGGGCTGGGCGCGCGAAGGCCTGCGCGCGCTGGGCCCGCAGGAGGATCTCGCCGTCGACCTGCTGAACGCGCTCACCGAGCGCGAGCGTACGGCCGCACACCTCCCCTGGCGCGAGGGCAGCGCCTTCCGACGCCCCATGTCGATCAGCGGCGACGTCGACCTCGTCCTGCCGCCGGGTGCCGGCGTGGCGCGAAGCGCGCTCTCGGAGGCCGCCCGGGCGGACTTCGACGCGCTGGTCGACGCCCTCCTGCGCCCGTTCCAGCCGGCGATCGCCGCGCGCTACCGGGCGCTCCTGCGTGGGGAGGCCGGGCCCGTCACGCTCCAGTACGCCTCGTTCGCGGACGATCCGGCGGCGCCCGTCGTCGTCGGACAAGCGCTCTACTACCGGATCCAGGGCGGCGGCCTCTCGATCGAGTTCGACGACACGGCCGAAGCGGCGGACCACATCCATCTCGTCTTCCGCCATCCGGAGAACGATTTCGGCCGCGACCTGCTGGGCGAACATCTCGCGACGGGACACTGATCGGCCGCGACCGGCGCGCGCCGCAGAACGACCCAGCCGGCGCGCGACACCCGCCGCCGCCGGCACACCTCGATCCGCACGCCCTCGCGGCCTACCCTCGACGCGGAACCCGTGCGGAGGGACTGGCATGCGAACGGTGCTCTTCTCCTGGCTGCTGACGCTGCTCTTCTCGATGCGCTTCCTGGGCGACTTCCTCGGGCGTCGCCTCGAAGGCCGGAACCTCGAGTCCGCCGAGCTCGCGATCCTCGCCCTCGTCGTCGCCTCCATCGCGATCAGCGTCGCCCTGACCGTCCGCGCGTTCGCTCCGCCCGGCGGACGCGACGAGGACGGCGCCCCCGCCGCACCGGACCGACGACGCTTCCTGGGCGCCGCCGCCGCGAGCGTTGCCGGCGTCGCGGCGAGCCTCGCCGCCGCCGTCTGGCCCAACCGGGGCTGGACCACGGTCACGATCCCGCGGATCTTCGCGGTCCGGCCCGAATACCGGTCGGAGGTACGCCGCGACGCCTGGGTCGGCGCACGGGTCCAGGGCTATCGGCGGCTCGGACGGACGGGCGCCATGGTGTCGGACATCTCGCTCGGCTCCGGGTCCAGCACGGGCGGTCGCCAGACCGTCGACGTGACGCGCGAAGCGATCGACCGCGGCATCAACTATTTCGACACCGCCCCCGACTACGCGGAGACCGGCTCCGAGCGACGCTTCGGCGAGGCCATGAAGGGCCGCCGCGATCAGATGTTCGTCGCCACGAAGTTCTGCGTCCCGACCGGCCACCTCGGCCCGGGGACGCCGGTCGAGGGCTACATGCGGGCCGTCGAAGGCAGCCTCGAACGACTCCAGACCGACTAAGTCGATCTCGTGCACATCCATTCCTGCAACACGGTCGAGCGCCTGCTGGACGCCAACGTCCACGAGGCCTTCGACCGCCTCAAGGAGCA
Organism: Myxococcota bacterium; assembly: GCA_039187915.1. Lineage (GTDB taxonomy): Bacteria > Myxococcota_A > UBA9160 > UBA9160 > UBA4427 > UBA4427. The sequence continues at coordinate 10,279 of JBCCZJ010000109.1, read as the reverse complement.
GGGCAAGGTCCGCTTCCTCGGTGTCTCCACCCATACCCCCGACCTCGAGCTCGTGGCCGACGCCGCGATCGAGAGCGATCGCTTCGACGTCATGATGCTCGCCTATCACTTCGGCGCCTGGCCCCGCCTGGCCGAAATCGTCGACCGCGCGGCGGCGAAGGACATCGGCGTCGTCGCGATGAAGACGCTCCGAGGCTCGATGCACCATTTCCTCGACTGGACGCCGGACGAGCGGGACTCCTTCACGCAGGCGTCCTTCAAGTGGGTGCTCTCGAATCCGAGCGTCGCGTGCTCGTGATCTCGCTCTGGGAGACGGGCCAGCTCGACGAGTTCCTCTACGCCTCCGGGAAGCACCTGCGCCCCGGCGACACCGAGGTCCTCGAGCGTTACACCGCGCTCACGACCGAGAGCCACTGCCGACCCCACTGCGGCGTCTGCCTCGGCAGCTGCCCGGAAGACGTGCCGATCCACGACGTGCTACGCCATCGCATGTACTTCGAGAACTACGGGGCGCAGAAGGAAGGGATGCGCCTCTATGGCGCGCTCGAGCGGAACGCGTCCGTCTGCGCGCGCTGCGCGGCGCCGTGTACGAACGCCTGTCCCGATGGCGTCGACATCCCCGAACGGATGAGAGGCGCCCACGACCTGCTCTCGCTGACCTGATCTCGCGCGCGCAGCGCGCTCCGGAACCCTCTTCGCTCCCGTGTCCAACTCCTTCGACGCCAAGCTCCTCTCCCGAATCGACCAGCTGCGCGGAGGCCTCCGCCTCGGGCTGCGGACCGCGCGCGCCTTCGGTCGCGTCGTCGAGGACGAGCTCGGCGATCGTCTCGGCAACGCACTCCCCGCGACGAAGGAAGGGGTCGCCCGGCGGAGCGTGATGGACGATCTGCTCCAGAACCACACGCCGGAGGGGCAGATGCCGATGCCCCGGCTCCGGACGGTGAAGCTGCCGGGCGTGGACTTCGAGAGCAGCAACTGCCTCAACTTCCTGGTCGAATTCGAGTTCGAGGGCCGACGCGAGGACCTCCCGAAGACCGCCTACGTGAAGATCCCGTGCGAGGAGACCTGGCCGCGGGTCTTCGCGAACGCCCTGGGATACTGGTCGCTCGAGTGCCTCTTCTGCGCCCGGATCGCGCAGCACATCCCGATCCGGATCCCGAAGGTCTACGCGGTCGCGGAGCGCGGCTCCCGCTTCGTCCTCGTGATGGAGAACCTGAACGAGGCGCTCGACGCGCGGATGTTCATCAACCGGGACATGGCCGCCGGAACGGATCCCGCGCGCGCCGCACGGGTACTCGAGACCTTCGCGACGCTCCACGCCCACTTCTGGGGCTGGGGCCGGACCCAGCGCGAGGCACTGCTGCCGCGCGAGCTCGACACCTATCGCTCGCGCCGCTCCCGACGCGTGACGCCCATGCTGAATCGCGCCGCCCTCGATCCAGCCCATCGCGCGGCACCGGAGCTCGTGACCTCGCGCCTCGTCGAGACCTGCAAGCTCGCCATCGATCGCTGGGACGCGGTACTCGACGCCTGGTTCCATGGACCGCTGACCCTCTGCCACGGCGACAGCCACCTCGGAAACTGCTTCGAATACGAAGAGGAAGGACGGACGCAGGTCGGCATGATCGACTTCCAGGCCGTCCAGTGGAGCAAGGGCATGCGCGACGTGCAGTACTTCCTGATCAACTCGCTCGAACCGGACGTGCTGGCCGAGAACGAGGAGACGCTGATCCGCGGCTACTGCGCGGCGCTTCGCGAACGCGGGATCGACCTGCCCTACGCCGACGCCTTCGACCAGTACCGCGCCTTCTCCTACCAGACCCTCATGGTCGGCGTCGTGCCCCTCGGACTCGCCGGCCTGACCGAACGGGACGAGACGGTCCTCGCCGTGACTCGGCGATCCGCGGCGGCCGTCGAGCGTCTCGGCTTCCGGGAGTGGATCGAGCAGCTCTAGCGCGCAGCCGGGTCGGGGCGTCCCGCCCTCGTCACTCGCCGAGCCAGTCGCGGAAGACCTCGGCGTCGTGCGCGCCGATCGCCGGACCGACGTGCCGCAGCCGACCCGGCGTCTCCGAGAGGCGCGGCGCCGGCGAGACCAGGCGGACCTCGCCCATCGCCGGATCCTCGAGGGTCGAGACGCTCGCACGCGCACGGACCTGCGGGTCGTCGAGGATCGCGCCGAGGTCATTCACCGGCGCGACCGGGATCCGGATCGCTTCGAAGGCGCGGAGGGCCTCTTCCCGCCCGCGGGCCGCGATCCAGTCGGCCACGAGCCCGTCGAGCACGTCCGCCGCCGCGAGGCGCGCCGCGCTCGTCCCGAAGCGCGCGCGGCTCTCGTCGTCGTCGCGCCCGAGTAGCGTGAGGATCCGGCCGACCTGGGCGTCGGTCGTCCCGGAGAGCGCCAGGTAATCCCCGTCCCGCGCGCGGTAGAGATTGCGCGGGACGCCCCCCGTGATCCGACTCCCCGTCCGCGCCGGCCCCGCGCCCGTCCCGTCCCAGGTCGCGAAGGGCAACGCGAGCAGCTGCAGGATCGGCTCGGTCATCGACACGTCGACGTGTTGTCCGCGCATCGTCCCGCCCGGCCGGTCGCGCGCATAGAGCGCCATCATCGTCCCGACCACGCCCGAGAGACCCGAGAGGGTGTCGCCGAGCGGCAGCGACGGCACGAGCGGCGGACCGCCGGCGTCGCCGTTCAGATGAGCGAAGCCCGCGAAGGCCTCGGCCAGCGTCCCCGCGCCGGCACGATCCGCGTACGGCCCCGTTCTTCCGTAGCAGGAGAGGCTCGTCACGACGAGTCGCGGGTGGCGCGCGAGCAGCGACGTCGTCTCGCAGTCCCAGCGCGTGAGGAGCGTCGCCGTCAGGTTCTCGACCAGCACGTCGGCGCGCGCCAGGAGTCGCTCGAAGCGCGCGCGGTCCGACGCCTCGTCGAGATCGAGCGCGATCGCGCGCTTGTTCCGCGCGACCAGCGCCCATTGCGGCGAAGCGCCGCCGCGCGCGACGCCGATGCGTCGGATCGGATCCCCGCCAGGCGGCTCGATCTTGACCACGTCCGCGCCGAAATCCGCCAGGGTCGCGGCGATCTGGGGCGCCGCGAAGAGGTTCGTCAGATCGAGGACGCGCACGCCCGAAAGAGCCTGGGCTTCCGGCATGGGATCACACTACCACCGGCCGACGGCCGTCGCCGGGTCGCGTGCCGCGCCCGCCCTTCCTTACACTCACGCCGTCGACCAGCCCGAGCGCGGAGGAGATCCGACATGGCCCGCATCACGATCCTCGACCCCACGGCCCCGCCGCCCGAAGTCGACGCCGACCCCGGCCCGGCGCTGCGCGCGACCGACGGCGTGCGCTTCGGCCTCCGCTACGACCTCACCTGGCGCTCCTTCGACTGGGTGCGCGAGGAGTGGGCCGGGATGCTCGCCGCGGACGGCGGCGTCGTCGGCGGCTGGTGCGCGGGCGATCGGACCGGCGAAGCAGCGGAGGCGACCCTCGGCGGGCTGCGCGACTTCCTCGCAGGTCGGGAGGTGCTGATCAGCGGCCTCGGGAATTGAGGAAGCTGTACCTCCTGGACGGTGCACGACGCGGTCGTCGCACTCCGGGAGGGCAAGACGGCGGTCGCCGTCGTGACTTCCGAGTTCGAAGCCCTGGCTCGCACGATGGCCGAGAACGCCGGCCGGTCCGGGCTGCGGATCCACGTCCTGCCCTATCCCCTCGACACTCGACCCGAGAAGGAGGTACGCGAAATTGCGAGAGACCACTATCGGCCGCTCTTGCGGACCCTCGGGCTGTGAGATCGATTGGCTCGCGAGCCAGCGCCTCGAGATCGACGCGGATCCGGCGGCCTTCGCGAAGCTCGCGACGGAAGCCGGCTGGGGCGACGGCCTCCCGCTGATCCCCCCGACGGAGGAGCGCGTCCGGACCTTCGTCGCGGCATCCGGCCGCTTCCCGGACGAGCGACTCGGGACTCTCCCGCCGCGGGACGGTCGCTGCACGGTCGAGAAGCTCGCGATCAACGCCGTGATGGCGGGGGCGCCGGCGGAGGCGATGCCGCTGCTCTGCGCGGCGCTCGAAGCCTGTGTCGATCCGGCGCTCGACCTCTTCTCGCTGAACACCACGACGAGCTCGGTGGTGCCGGGCGTGTTCGTGAACGGGCCCGTGCGGCACGCGCTCGGACTGCCAATGGAGGCCGGCTGCTTCGGCGGCGTGCCGGGGCCGGCGCCGGCGATCGGCCGCGCGCTCCGCCTCACGATGCGCAACGTCGGCGGGCAGAAGATCGGCGAGAACTCGAAGAGCGTCTTCGGTCAGCCGGGCCGCGTCACCGGGATCGTGGTCGCCGAGTGGGAGGAGCGCTCGCCCTGGGCCCCCTTCGCCGAGCGGCGTGGCGTCCCGGGCGATGCCGTCACGACCTACGGTTGCATCGGCACCATGGACATCGCCGACGTCGCCGCCGACACGGGCCGGGCGCTGGTCGAGATCATCGGGAAGAGCCTCGCTTATCCCGGCACCAACGCCTACATCAGCCACTGGGGCGCCGAGACGATGGTCTGCCTGGCGCCGCCCTGGGCCGATCGGATCGCGGCGGATTTCCCCTCGATCGAGGAAACGCAGGAAGCGCTTTGGCGCGCCGCCGCCCATCCGATCGACTTCTTCCCCGCACCCCATCGCGCCTGGCTCGAGGAGCGCGGGCGAGTGGACGCCGCCGGCACGGCCCACCTGGTCGAACGTCCGGACGAGCTGCTCGTCCTCGTGTGCGGCGGACTCGGCAACCTCCACGCGATGGGGCTGCACAACTTCGGCCCGACCCGGGCCGTCACCCGGGCGATCCGCTCCGCTTCGGACGGCCCGACGACCTAACGTCCGGCTTCGGCCCGGAGCGCCTCGTCCAGCGGAATGAAGCGCTCGCCGTCCTTCACGTGATAGGCGCCATCGAGCACGACGACGCGCGCGCGGAGGTTCGCCGGAACGCCCGCCAGCGGATCCGCAGCGCGGCGAGACGAGCGCATCGGCTCCGCCGTTCGCGCCGCCACGGGCGCGCCACCCCGGGCCCGGATCACGAAAGCATCGGCGTAGCCGGCGGCGACGAGCGCGGCCCGCGCGATCTCCGCCTCGCTCACCGATCCGTACTCGCCGATCCGGAAGCGCGTCACGCCCTCCGCGTTCTCGGTCGTCCGGAGCGGGCCCACGGCTTCCGCCTCTGCGGCGAAGCCGCCCGGCGCGTTGCGGAACGCACCGATCTGGACGGTGTAGTCCCCTGCTTGTGCAAGGGTCGCCACGAGCAGCCCCATCGCCATCTCGAACAGGCCCATCCCGAACACGCCCGAACCGATTCGCCGCTCCATGTCGCCCCTCCGCGTTGCGCCCGGAGTCTAGACGAGACCCGCCCTGCCCGGCGTTTCGTTTCATCGACCGGAGGCCACCGATCCGACACGAAGGTCCTGGCCTGCGCCCCCGCGGCTCAGCCATCGACCGAGGGCACCGTCCAGTGGGCACGCGACGCGCGCGCGGCGCGACGCGCGAAGGTCGCGAGATCGACGCGCGGCATCTCGTCCGCCTCCTCGCGCGGCTCAGGCCCCGCCCATCACCTGCACGTTCTCGGCGAGGTTGCCCTCCGGATCGGCGGTGAACGCGACGCGCACCGGGGCGGCTTCGGAGCTGCGGATCCCGTCGTGGACCGCGCCCCCCGCCGCCTCGACGTCGGCGACCAGCGCGTCGAGATCCTCGGTCACGAAACCGAGGACGATCGCGCCGGGCGTCGGGGCCGGGCGATCCGGAAACTGCAGGAGCGTGAGGGCCCCGGGGCCATGAGGGCCGTCGACCCCGAGGAAGATCTCGTCGATCGCGTCGCCCGCGATGTCCGCCTGAACGCGCCCGAACGGCTTCAGGCCGTAGGCGCGCTGGTAGTAGACGGACATGCCCTCGAGGTCGTGGACCACGAGCTTCGTGAACGAGTACGGCGTCGGCATCGATTCGCTCCTTCCCGTGCGGCGTCGGCTGCGCACGCGGGCGGGTTCCCACGGCGCCCGGATGTCCGCCAGGTCGTCCGTCGGCGGCATCGGATCACGCCCGGGAGCCCGGGCGCGACCGCGACGGCGATGCTATCGAATCGTCTCCTCGTCGAGAGAGAGCGTCCATCGTGTCCATGCCCCGAACCCGCAGCGTCGTCGGTCCGATCGTCCTCGCGCTCGCCCTCGCGGTCTCGGCGCGCGCCGAGACCGGCGCAAAGGAGCCCGATCTCTCGGACGTGCTCGAGCGTCTGGAACGCGTCGAGGCCGAGCTCCGGGAGACCCGCGCCGAGCTCGAGGCCAGCCGCGAACGCGAGCGCCAGCGGGACGATCGACGCGTCGCCGCCGAAGACGAGCTCGAGGCCGCCGAGCGCGAGATCGAGGGCCACGTGGCACGGCTCGAGGAGGCGGGGCTGCTCGCAGAGGACCCCGAGGCGGCCGACCGCGAGAACCGCTCCGGGGTCGGGGCCTTCTTCGACACGATCGACTTCACGGGCTGGGTCGCGGGCAGCTACAACTTCAACTTCGCCCGCAACGGCAGCAAGTTCCAGACCGGTCAGAACAGCTACGCGCTCTTCCCCGACGCCAACACGCTCCAGCTCGATCAGGCCTGGCTCTCGATCGATCGCGCGCCGACCGAGAACGCGCGCGTCGGCTTCCATTTCGACGTGTTCGCCGGCCAGCACGCCGCGATCCTCGACAGCCTGACGGGCTCCGACGACTTCGCCCTCTACACCGCCTACGCGAGCGTGCTGTTGCCCCTGCTCGACGGGGTTCGCGTCGACATCGGCCGACTGGCGGCCGCGACCGGCTACGAGACGATCGAGGCGCGGTACAACACGCACATCACGCGCGGGCTCACCTGGCAGTTCCAGCCGGTCACGAACACCGGGCTGCGGATCTCGACCGCGCTGCCCGGCGGCTTCTCCGCGATCGTCGGCGTGGTGAACGACGCCTACGCGCGCTCGCTCTCCGGCAACGCGGGCAACTCCGACATCGACCTGAACGACTTCAAGACGGTGACCGCCGGCGTCGGCTGGGCGGGCGACAGCGCCTCGGTCGCGGTGACCGGCTACTTCGGACGGGAGAGCGCCCTCGAGCCCCTCATTCCCAACCCGACGCCGGGGGAGCCGCCGCTGCTCGGAACCCCGAACCACGCGGGCCTGGTCGACGTCCTGATCCTCTACGACCCGACCGACCGGCTCTCGCTCTTCGCGAATACGAACGCCTTCCTCTCGCCCGACGTCGCCGCGGTCGGTCGCTTCATCTCCGTTTCGAGCGGGGGGCGTTACGCGGTGCTCGACGACCTGGGCCTCGCGCTCCGCGGCGAGTGGGCCCGAACGGAGGGACCGAACTTCGCACTCGACGACGACGTCGACGTCTGGTCGGTCACCGCCACCACGGACTACACGATCTACGAGCACGTCGTGGCGAAGCTCGAGCTCCGCTACGACCGGGCCGACGATGCGGCCTTCTTCGATTCGGGCGGGCGCGAGGACACGAACGCCGACTACGACCAGCTGGCCATCCTGGCCCAGGCGCTGCTCGGTTTCTGAGGCCGCGCGGACCCGTTCCGGAACCTCGTCGGGCGTCCCGGGCACTTCTCTCGACCCGCCAGGAGATCCGCCGGATGTCCGTCTCGACCCCTGCCCGTCCGTTCCGCCGCTTCCGGGGCCTACGCCCGCTCGTGGCGGGGCTCCTGGTCGCGGCGTGCTGCGCGTGCGCGACGGCAAGGGACCCCGAGCGACTCGCCCGCGACTGCGATCTCCCAGCGCTCGAGCGCGCCCTCGGTCCGTCCCCCGCGCCGGAGGCCGCCCGCGCCGCGTTCGTGGCGGCGATGGACGCGGAGCGAACGGCCGTCGTGCGCTGGCTGCTCGACGGCCGGATCGACGTCACCGCGACGGACGCCCGCGGCCGGACCCTGCTCCACGACGCCGCCACGCGCGCCACGCCGGAGACGATCGAGGCCCTCGCCCGCGCCGGAGCGCCGCTCCAGGCCCGCGCCGGCGCTTCGGGGACCACGCCCCTCGCCCTCGCGGCCGCCGCGGATCACGCCGCCGGGGTCTACGGCCTGGTGCGGTCCGGCGCGAACGTCGACCTGCCCGACCGGGACGGCTTGCGCCGCACGCCGTTGCATACGGCGGTCGCCGCCGGCGCCGCCCACGCCGTCCGGCTCCTGCTGCAGGCCGGGGCCGATCCTTACGCCCCCGACGCGAACGGGGACTCCCCGCTCTCGCTCGCGAGCGCCACGGCCTCGCCCGAGATCCACGGCATGTTCCGGCTCGCGCTCTCCGGCCGGGCCGACGCGATCCCGCTGCCGGCTCGCCGCGCGCAGAGCCGCGAGGCGGCGGGCGGGAGCGCGACCCGCTTCCTCACGCGACGGCGGGAGGAGGCCGAGTCCGCCGAGGCCTTCTCGCTCGCCGATCTCGCGCGCGGGCAGGGCCTCCGGGCTTCGGCGGCGCGCCCGAGGAGCGGTGCGAACCGCGCGAAGGCGACCGAAGCCTACGGCCGCCGCGTCGCCGCGATCATCGGCATCGACGACTACGCCCGCTGGCCCGACCTCGAGGGCGCGCGACGCGACGCGCGCCGACTGGCGGCGGAGCTCCGGGCCCAGGGCTTCGACGAGATCCTCGAGCTCTACGACGGCGAAGCCACGCGCAGCCGGATCCTCTCGCTGCTCGGCCAGGAGCTGTCGGAGAAGACGCGAGAGAACGACCTCGCCTTCATCTTCTTCGCGGGTCACGGGGACACGCAGACCCTCGAAGACGGCAGCAAGCGCGGCTACATCCTGCCCGTCGACGCCAGCCCCGGCTCGGTCCCGTCGACCGGGATCTCGATGGCGCAGCTCCGGGACTTCTCCGACCGGCTGCGCGCCAAGCACGTCTTCTACGCCATGGACTCCTGCTACTCGGGCCTGGGCCTCACCCGCGGCGTCGGCCTCGTCCGACCGGACGAAGCCAACTACATCACGAAGGTGACCTCCCAGCGGGCCGTACAGATGCTGACCGCGGGCACGGAAGGCGAGCTCGCGATCGAGCGCGACGGGCAGGGCCTCTTCACGACCTACCTGGTCCGGGCGCTGCGGGGCGAGGCGGACTTCGATGGCGACGGCGTCGTGACCGCCGGGGAGATCGGCGTCTTCGTCCGGCCGCAGGTCAGCGCGGCGTCGGAGAACCGCCAGACGCCGCAGTTCGGGACCCTCGCGGGCACGGGCGAAGTCGTCTTCCCGCTCCCCTGAGCGCGGGGGCGGGTCTTTCGCTCAGGACGCCGGACGGAACTTGTATCGGACCGGCAGCGTCTTGAGGCCGGCGACGAAGCTCGCCGAGATGTGGGTCGGCGTGTCGATCAGCTCCATCTCCTCGACGCGATTCGCGAGCTCGAGGAAGAGCGCGCGACTCGAAAGACGCGCGACGTGCGCGCCGAGGCAGAAATGCTCGCCGGTCCCGAAGCCGAGGTGGCGGTTCGGATGGCGCTCGATGTCGAACTCGAAGGGGCGGTCGAAGACCGATTCGTCCCGGTTCGCCGAGGCGTAGTACATGATGAGGTCTTCGCCGGCCCTCATCTTCACGCCGTGTAGCTCGACGTCCTCGAGCAGACGGCGCTTCATGTAGTTGACCGGAGAGGTCCAGCGGACCACCTCTTCGACGGTCTTCTTCGCGAGGTCCTCGGTCGGATTGGCGCAGAGCTTCCGCATCTGGTCCGGATTCTCGAGCAGGGCCTGCATCCCGCCGGAGATCGCGTTCCGCGTCGTGTCGTGGCCCGCGGTGAAGACGATCAGGTAGTAGCCGAAGAGCTCGAGCGGCGGCATGTGCTCGCCGTTCTTCATCTTCGCGTTGGCGAGCATGCTCGCGAGATCGTCGGTCGGGTTCTCGCGGCGATCGTCGATGATCCGCGTGAAGAGCGCACCGAAGTCGGCGAAGAGCGCCTGGGTCGCCTGCTCGCGGTCCTCGGCCTCGCGCTGGAGGTCGGGATCGTCGGCGGCGAAGAGCTGCTGCGTCAGTTCAAGGAGCAGGTCCTCGTCCTCGGGGCCGATGCCCAGGATCGTCGCGAGCACGCGAAGGGGATGGCGCTGGGAGATCTCTTCGACGAAGTCGCACTCGCCCTCTTCACCGAGCTTGTCGATCTGCGCGCGGGCGCAGTCCGCGACGATCTCGTCGAGGCGGTGGATCGAGCGGGGCGTGAAGAAGCCGCTGGCGACCTTGCGGAAGTCGCGGTGCTCGGGCGGATCCATCTCGATGATCGTTCGCATCTGTGCGAGCGGATTCGTGTTGTCCTCTCGCGCC
>JBCCZJ010000108.1:0-12551 GCA_039187915.1 Myxococcota bacterium | reverse complement strand
TTCGGCCGCGACCCCGCCCGGCGGCGGCGTCCACGGTCTCGGCGGCTACTGGGCCGCGCGCTCCGCCCTCGGTCAGCTGGGCCGCGCTTGAGCCCGCCGTGGCCGACCCGCCGGGCGGCGCGGCGCTTCGCCGCCCTGCTCTCGGCGGCGCTGCTCGGCGACGCGTCGGGCGTCGCGCAGGCCGATCCCGCCGCTGCCGCAGACGATCGTCCGGCCACGATCGAAGTCTGGTCGCCCGCGCGACCGAATACGCTGACCCCGGCCGAGCGCGACGCCGGCTGGCGGCTCCTCTTCGACGGCCGGAGCGGCGACGGTTGGCGCGAAGCGGACGGCGAAGACTTCCCGGGCGACGGCTGGTCGGTGGAGGACGGCGCGCTGGTCGTCCGCGAGGCGGGCCTGCTCGAGCTGCGGGCCGGGGGGGACCTCTTCAGCCGGGAACGCTTCGGCGACTTCGTCCTCGACTTCGAATTCACCGTCGCGCGCGGCGGCAACAGCGGGCTCAAGTACCGCGCCGGGGTCCAGCGCGTGCTGGGCTACGTCCACGCCCTCGGCTGCGAGTTCCAGATCCTCGACGACGCCCGACATCCCGACGCCGATCGCGGTCGCCCCGGCACCCGCCGCCTCGGGGGGCTCTACGACCTCGTCGCCCCGACGGGCGTCGTCTTCCGCGGCGTGGGCGCCTGGAACCACGGGCGCATCCACCTGCAGGAGGGGCGCCTTTCGCATTATGTGAACGGAATCCGCGTGGTCGACGTCCAATTCGGCTCGGCCGAATGGCGTACGGCCCTCGCCGGCAGCAAGTTCGCCGATCGGGACGGATTCTGTGTCGAAAGCCCGGGGCATCTCGTTCTTCAGGACCATGGGGACTTGACGCGCTTCCGCAACGTGCGCATCCGTTCCGTGGATCCGCCCCGAGGCGGTTCCTAGACTCCCGGCGTCCCATGGCGCCCCGAAAGGATTCCTCCGCATGAAGCGCATCCTGCTCTTTCTCCTGACGAACCTCGCGGTGGTCCTCGTGATCTCCGTGATCTTCTCGGTCTTCGGGATCGGGAACGTGCTCGACCAGCAGGGCATCGACCTCGATCTCCCGTCGCTGCTGATCTACTCCTCCGTCATCGGGTTCACGGGCTCCTTGGTCTCGCTCGCGATGTCCAAGACCATGGCCAAGCGTTCGACGGGCTGTCAGAACATCGAGGACAGCACCGACCCCGAGGCGCAGTGGATCGTGAGTCGCGTCCGCGCCCACGCGGAGGCGGCCGGGATCGGCATGCCCGAGGTCTGCGTCTTCCAGGCGAACGAGCCGAACGCCTTCGCGACGGGCATGCGCCGCGACAGCGCGCTCGTCGCCGTGTCGACCGGGCTGCTCCGCGGCATGCACCGCAACGAGGTCGACGCCGTGATCGGCCACGAGGTCGCCCACATCGCCAACGGCGACATGGTCACGCTCACGCTGATCCAGGGCGTCGTGAACACCTTCGTCGTCTTCTTCTCTCGCGTGATCGGACACGTCGTCGACCGCACGGTCTTCCGGACCGAGCGCGGACACGGCCCCGGCTACTGGATCGTCTCGCTCGCCGCCCAGATGCTCCTCGGCATCCTCGCCTCGATCATCGTCTGCTGGTTCTCTCGACAGCGCGAGTTCCGCGCGGACGAGGGCGGTGCGCGCTTCGCCGGCGCCGAGAACATGATCGCCGCGCTCGAGCGCCTGAAGGGCGGCACCGCCGAGCTGCCCGAGGGCATGGCCGCGATGGGCATCGGCGGCAGCGGCATGGCCCGGCTGTTCTCGACCCATCCGCCCCTCGACGAGCGGATCGCCGCGCTGCGCGCGAATCGGGGCTAGGCTGGCGCGCCGGGTCCGTCGGTCCGGGAGAGCCAGATGAGCGCACGCTACGAGGGAGACGCGTTCCGCGAACGCTTCGGTCGCTGGGCGGTGATCGCCGGCGGCTCGGACGGGATCGGTGGCGCGTTCGCCCGCGAAGCCGCGGCCCGCGGACTCGACGTCGCGCTGATCGCGCGACGCGCGGACCCGCTCGCCGCGCTCGCGGAATCCCTCGAAGGCGAGTTCGGCGTCGCGACCCGTCCGATCCAGGCCGACCTCACCCGCGACGACATCGTCGAAGTCGTCGCCGCCGCGACCGACGATCTCGACGTCGGTCTCTTCGTGCACAACGCCGGCTCGAACCCGGAGGCCGGCGGCTTCCTCGACCAGCCCATCGACCACGCGCTCTTCCTCGTCTCCCTCAGCTGCCGCGCGCCGATCGCCCTCGGCCATCACTTCGGCGCGCGCCTGCGGGCGCGCGGACGCGGCGGGATGATCTTCATGTCGTCGATGGCCTGCCTCGCGGGCAGCGGCAACCAGGCCGCCTACGCGGCGACCAAGGCCTTCGACACGATCCTCGCGGAGGGCCTCTGGGTGGAGCTCGCGCCCCATGGCGTCGACGTGCTCGGCGTGCTGGCCGGGGCCACGCGGACCGAGACGATGCTCGAGCAGAAGCCCGACGTCTTCGCCGACGCGATGCCGCCGGGCGAAGTCGCCCGCGGTGCGCTCGACCACCTCGGGAAGGGCCCCGAGTGGATCCCGGGCGCCGAGAACCAGGCGATGGCGAGGGGGCTCTGGCCGGTCCCCCGCGTCGGCGTGATCAACGCCATGACCGCCGCCTCGGCGGGACTCTTCGCTCTGCCCAACACGCCGGTCGCGGGCATCGAATTCGACGAAGGCGACTGAGAAACGCGGCTGTTTTCACGCTCTCCTTCGACGCGCTCGCCGCAGGATCGCAAGCGAGCCAGGGGAGACGCGGTTGCAGACGACGCGCTCGAAACGGCGCGGCGAGCGATCCGATCCTACGGCGCGTGTTTCCGTTCAGGGAGACGCGCGCCGTCTCGTTTCGCGAACACGAAATCCGTGCCGCATCGGAAGACGGACGTTTCCCGAACGCGGAACCCGATGTCGGGAGAGGGTTAATTCCCGAGGCGGACTTTCGGTCGCGTGTCGAATTCCTCTAAGGAGCATTGGTGTTTCACATGAGCCCGCCACGACCCGACGGTGGCTCGCCGGAGCGAATCCGCGTTCCGTTTCCGATTCGGCCCAGCCGAACCCCTCTAGGAGAATTCCAATGACCCGTTCCACCCTCTTGTTCCCCCTGATCGGGATCGCGGCCGCCGCCGGATTGACCGGCTGCGCCTCGACGTCCGCGCCCGAGAGCGAGATCGCCCGCCAGCTCGAAGAGAGCCAGGCCCGCGTCGCGAGTCTCGAGCGCGAGGTCGACGAGCGCGCCGATCGCATCGAGCGCCTCGAGACCCAGATCTCGAGCCAGACGCTGCCGCCCGTCTCGGCCGCGCCGCCCAACACCCGCGTGTCGGGCCAGTACAACCAGATTCCCGGCGGCGACCTGCTCCCGCCGGCGGAGCCGGGCCAGTGCTACGCCCGCGTCTTCGTGCCGCCCACCTACGAGACCCGGACCGAGGACGTCCTCAAGACGGCCGCGACCGAGCGCCTCGAGGTGATCCCGGCGACTTACGAGACGGTGGACGAGCAGGTGCTCGTCGAGGCCGCGTCCGAGCGGATCGAGGTCATCCCCGCCGTCTACGGATGGGTCGAGGAGCAGGTCCTCGTGAAGGCCGCGTCCTCGCGCCTCGAAGAGGTGCCGGCGCAGTACGAGTGGCAGGAGGAGCAGATCCTCGTGAAGCCCGCGCACACGATCTGGAAGAAGGGCACCGGCCCGATCCAGAAGCTCGACGAGGCCACCGGCGAGATCATGTGTCTCGTCGAAGTCCCGGCCGAGTACAAGACCGTGCGCAAGAAGGTCCAGGTCGCGGGCCCGACGACGCGTGAGGTCGCCATCCCGGCCGAGTACAAGACCGTCAAGCGACAGGTCGTCACCACGCCGGCGACGACGCGCACGATCGAGATCCCGGCCAAGTACAAGACGGTCAAGGTCCGCCAGGTCGTGACGCCCGCTGCCGAGCGCCGCATCCCGATCGCCGCGGAGTACCAGACGGTCAGCAAGCGCGTGCAGGTCACCGAGGGCGAGATGGCCTGGCGCCAGATCCTCTGCGAGACCAACACGACCGCGGACATCGTTCGCCAGATGCAGCGCGCCCTCGACGCGGCCGGCCACAGCCCCGGCCCGATCGACGGCATCGTCGGTCGCGAGACCCTGGCGGCCCTGCGCGGATACCAGACCGAGAAGGGCCTGCCGGAAGGCGGCGTGACCCTCGCGACCCTCAAGTCGCTCGGCGTCCAGTAATCCCAACCGGTCACGGAGAACGGGGGTGGGTCCCGTTCCGCAACGGTCGGTGAGCGGATTCAGCCGACCGGAGCGGGGCCCTCCTCCGGTTCATCTCGGCTTCGAGCCGTGACCACGGAGCGCATGATGCTCGAGACGATTCTGAAGGAACACGGCGGGGAGCTGATCGGCGCCCTGACCCAGGGCAGCGAGCTCGACGCGAGCCAGGCCGAGAACCTGATCCCTCCGGCCCTCGGCGGGATCGGCGACGCCCTCGCGGGCGGCGACCTCGATCTGGCGAGCCTGCTCGGCGGCGGAGGCGACGGCGTCTCGGCGCTGCTCGGCAAGCTCGATGTCGGTGCGATCGCCGGTCAGGCCGGACTCGACGAGGGTCAGGCCCGCGGCGGCCTGACGGCGTTGATCCCGGTCGTCCTCTCGCTGCTCGGCGACAAGGCCGGGGGCGCGGACGGACTCGCGTCGATGCTCGGCGGACTCGCCGGCGGCGGCGAGGGCCTGGGGGGCGCGCTCGGCGGACTCGCCGGCAAGCTCTTCGGCAAATAGAAACCCAACGAAAGAAGGAAGCGGCGCGGTCTGGGGCGCGCCGCGACGAGGCGCGCCAGGTTGGGCGCTCCCAAGGAGAAGATTCGATGGCAAATCTCAAGATCACGGAAATCGAAGGCATCGGCCCGGTCCTCGGCGAGAAGTTCGAGGCGGCCGGCGTGAAGAACACCGACGGACTGCTCGAGCAGGGTGGCTCGAAGGCCGGGCGCAAGACGCTCGCCGAGGCGACGGGCCTCTCCGAGTCCCGCATCCTCACCTTCGTGAACATGGCCGACCTCTTCCGCATCAGCGGCGTCGCCGGCGAGTACGCGGAGCTGCTGGTCGCATCGGGCGTCGACACGGTCAAGGAGCTCGCGACGCGCAACGCCGCGAACCTGGCCGACAAGCTGGCCGAGGTGAACGCGGAGAAGAACCTCACGCGCAAGGTCCCGACGCTCAGCCAGGTCGAGGGGTGGATCAAGCAGGCGGGCGATCTGCCGGCCGCGATCACGCACTGATCCGACCGGAATCGATTCCGACCCGGAACGGGGGCTTCTTCGGGAGCCCCCGTTTCTCTTTGCGGCCGAGCGAGGGCGGCCACCCCCCCGTTGCGCGGTTAGCTTTCGCTCACGCGCGACGGAGGACGTGATGCCCGTGACCGAAGGCCGCAAGGCCCCCGCTTTCACCTTGAAGGACCAGCACGGCGAGATCCACAAGCTCGCGGACTACGCCGGCAAGAACGTGATCCTCTACTTCTATCCGCGGGACGACACGCCGGGCTGCACGAAGGAGGCCTGCGGATTCCGGGATCTGAAGCGACAGCTCACGCGCCGCGACACCGTCGTGCTCGGCTGTTCGCCGGACGGCGCCGAGCAGCACGCGGCCTTCGTGAAGAAATACAAGCTGAACTTCACGCTGCTCTCCGATCCGGGCAAGAAGGTCATGGCGAAGTACGGCGCCTTCGGCGAAAAGACGATGTACGGGAAGAAGGTCGAGGGCGTCATCCGCAGTACGGTCTGGATCGGCCCCGACGGCAAGGTCCGGAAGCACTGGCCCAGGGTCGCCAAGGCCGCGGATCATCCCGCGAAGGTCCTCGAGGCGATGGACGCAGCGGACGTCTGAGCAGGCGACGCCGGGACGAAGGACGCCCCCAGCGCGGCCGGATCAGGGCTCGAGCACGACCTTGATCGCGCCGCCCTTCCGATCGCGGGTCCGCTCAAAGGCGTCCGCGGCCCGATCCAGGGGAAAGCGATCGGAGACGAGGGCGTCGGCGATCGCTTCGTCCTCGCCGAGCAGCCGGGCGGCAACGTCGACGTCGCGGAGCGTACCCGCGCGGCCGTACATGGCGGAGATCACGATGTCGAGCTCCTTCGCGGCGACGACGAGCCCCGGGAACTCGAAAGTATCCCACGAAGACGCGAGCATCCCGAGCGTGCCCTTCGGCTTGAGGGCGTCGCAGGCGGTGAGAATCGCGCCGGGCGTTCCCGCGCAGTCGAGCACGACGTCGTAGTCGCCACCGGAAGCCGCCTCGATCACGTTCGCGCCGACTTGCTTCGCGGCGGCGACCTGCGCCGGATGCCGGGCGATCAGGTCGACCGGAGCGCCTGCGCCGCGCGCGGCGACGGCGGCGCACAGGCCGATCGTGCCGCCGCCGACGACCAGGACGCGCTCTCCGCCTTCGATCCCGCTCCGCCGGACGCCGTGGACCGCGACGGCCAGTGGCTCGACCAGGAAGCCGGTCGTCGCGTCGAGACCGCGCGGCAGCGGAACGAGACAGCGCTCGGGGACGAGGAGTTCCTCGGCCATGCCGCCGTCGCGGCCGATGCCCACGATCATCGCGTTGCCCGCAACGCAGACCTGGGTGTCCCCGGCTTCGCAGTACGCGCACGCGCCGCAGGCGGCGAGGGGCTCGATCGCGACGGGCGTGCCGTCGTCGAGCTCGCCGGCGATCTCGTGTCCGGGGATGCCCGCGATCGGGAAGCCGCTGTCGAGGATCGTCACGTCCGAACCGCAGATGCCACAGGCGCGGACCTTCACGCGAACGCCGTCCCCGGTCGGTCTCGCCACATCCTGCAGGACGACTCTTTGCTCTTCGAACCGGACGGCGAGCATGCGCGGCTCTCCCCTCTCGAGAACGGTATCGAATCGGGAGGAACCGTCCGCCGCGTCAGAAGACGATCGTCCGCTGGGCCGATGGCCGCTCCTTGAAGCGGTCGCACCAGGCCTGAAGCCGCGGCGCGTCCTCGAGCAGGTCGATCTTCGCGAAGCGCGCGAACTGCAGGATCGCCTGGAGCGTGCAGTCTCCGACCGTCGGCCGGTCACCGGCCAGGAAGGAGCGCCCGTCGCCCATGAAGTTCTCGAGGTGACGGATCGCCAGAGCGCGCCGACCGGCGTGATACTCCGCGACGGGCGGGTTCGGCGGAAGGCCGAGCGGCGAGTTCGTCAGGTGGATCTCGCGCGCGCCGTTGATCAGCACGCCGAGATCGACGATCCGCTCGATCTGGCGCGCATAGGCCGCGCTCTCCGGGTCGTCGCCCCACATGGAGGGCGTCGGAAAACGCGCCTCCAGGTACTCCATGATCGCGAGGGACTCGGTCAGGCAGCGGCCGTCGTCGAGTTCCAGGGTCGGCACGGTGCCGTGCGGGTTCTTCGCGAGATAGTCGGGGTCCTTGTGCTCGCCCTGGATGAGATTCACGACGACCTCTTCGAGCGGGACCTCTCCTCCCTGATCCGCCTTCTCGGCCAGATAGAGTCGAACCTTCGCGGCGTTCGGCGCGAAGGGGAAGACATGGAGCTTCATCGTTTCTCTCCCGTGGCGGGCTCGATCGTGAGCCCCGTGGTGGCCGCTTCGGCCCGCGCGCGTTTCCGCGACTCGACCCGGACGCGGATCCGTTCCGCCGGCACGAAGAGCTCGCGCATCATATAGGCCTTCAGGTCGTCGGCGTAGCCCATGCGATCGAGCGCACGCTCCATGCAGAGCAGCCACGCATCGCGTTCGGCTTCACCGACCGGCAGGTGCTGATGGAAGATCGGGATCTTGATCGGACCGTACTTCTCGGCGAAGAGCTTCGGTCCCCCGGTCCACCCCGACAGGAACCGCGCGAGCTTGTCGATCGAGACCTCGAGATCCGGCGGATGCAGGCGCCGGATCGTCTCCGCCTCGGGCAGCGTATCCATCTCTTCGTAGAAGAGCTCGGCCAGGCGCCGGATCGCGTCGACCCCGCCCAGCGCCTGATGGGTCGCGTCGCCGTCTCCGTAGCTGCGTTCAGCCAAGGCCGGGCTCCTTCCACGGGCGCGTGGCGGGAAAGCGTCGGGCGAATGCGGCGGGTTCGGAGCGTCGGCGAGCGCCCTCCACCGCGCCGCCCTCGTCCGGCTCAGCCGAGCGCCTTCGAAGCGACTTCGCCGAGGAGCGCCACCCGCTCCACGTCGTCGCCGTTGACCGGCAGGTCGACGGTGAGCCCGTCGAGTCCCTTCGCGACCGCGTCCTGCAGGATCTCGCCGACCGTGTCGGGATCTCCGAAGATCAGGTTCGTGCGCACGAACTCCTTCGCCTTCTCGCTCAAGCCCTTCACCTCGGCGATCCGGTCGAGATCCGCGAGCGCCTCTTCCATCGTCGGCGCGATGCAGCACATGGTCAGCTTCGTGACCTTGATCTCGCTGCGGTCGCGGCCGAGCGTGGCGCAGTGCTTGTCGAGGGCCTCGAGCTTGCGCGGGATGTCCGCGATCGTCCCGGTCAGGTTCGACTCGTCCGCGTACTGGGCGACCATGCGAAGCGTCTTCTTTTCGCCCTGCCCTCCGATCATGATCGGGATCCGGCCGAGCGGCGCCGGCGAGTTCACGACGTCGACCACCTGGTAGTGCCGACCGTCGAGGCTCGTCTTCTCCCCCTTCAGCATGGGCACGATGATCTGGAGCGCTTCCTCGAGGCGCTCGAAGCGCTCGCCGAGGGTCCCGAAGTGGAAGCCGAAAGCGGTGTGCTCGAGCTCGAACCAGCCCGCCCCGATCCCGAGCGTCGCGCGGCCGTGCGAGACGTGATCGAGGGTCGTCACCGTCTTCGCGAGCATGGCCGGATTCCGGTAGGTGTTGCCCGTGACGAGCGCGGAGAGACGCACCCGTTCGGTGTGCTGCGCCAGCGCCGAGAGCATCGCGTAGCACTCGAACATCGGCTCTTCCGGCGCGCCGATCCCCGGCAGCTGGTACCAGTGGTCCATGACGAAGACGCGGTCGTAGCCCGCCGCCTCCGCTGCCTTCGCCTGGGCGACGATCTTGTCGAAGATCTCGGACGGCGCGGTATCGGGGTACGTGAAATTCGGGATCTGATAGCCGAGACGGGTCATGGCGATTCCTCCTGGGACGAACGAGCGTCGCAGACGTCGCTTCGTCGTTCGATGTCGAGGGCCGAAATCAGGAGCGCGCGCGAGGCCGCGCCTCGCGCGGCTAGCCGCGCGGGACGGGGTTCTTCTCCGCCCACTCGACGAAGCCCGAGAGCGTGCGATCGAGACGGGTCTTCGTCAGCTCGTTCGTGAGCGTGCCGTCCGCGTCGAACTGCTCGTGCACCCCGCCGACGACGAAGCCAGGGATCACGTAGAGCGGCGTGAGCGTCCCTCCGAGAACGGAGGCGAGCTGCGAATGGGCCCGCGCGCCGCCGCCCGGCGCAGGCGAATGCGTCATGATCACCGACGGGCGCCCCTTGAGCGGCGAGTTGAACGCCGGTCGCGAGGCCCAGTCGATCAGGTTCTTGAGCGTCCCGGGAATGCCGTAGTTGAACTCGGGCGAGACGAAGAGGAGCCCGTCCGCCGCAGAGACCTGATCGAGCAGCGCCTGGACGGCCGCCGGCTTCTCCTCGCCGTCGAGATCCTGGTCGTAGAGCGGCAGTTCGCGGCCATCGACGATCTCGATCGTCGTGCCTTCGGGCGCGGCCGCGGCCGCCGCCTGAGCCAGCTTCTTGCTGAAGGAGGCGGCCCGCAGGCTGCCGATCAGGGCGAGAATCTTCACGCAGGTCTCCGTAGGGGCGTGGCAGGAGCGTAGCAGCGGCCCGAACCGCTAACGTTCGCCCATGCGTCGACTCCTCGCAGCGGTCGCCTGCCTCTTCGTGCTCGTTCCGACGAGCGCGTCCTGTGCGGCCCTTTGCGCCGACGGCCATCCGCCGGAAGCAACCCACGCGGCGCACTGCGACGAGATGGGCGACATGGCCGCGATGGCACCGGTCGAGCCCGCTGCCGACGGCGTCTCGTCCGCCTCCGCGGGGCGCGAGACCTCCTGCGACGCGTGCGGATGGCGAGCCGCCGCGGATCGAGACGCCTCCGCAAAGCCCGCGCGGGCGAGGATCGCGAATCCGATCGAAGGCCAGCCGACGGCGACCTCAGCGCCTGGCCCCGCGCACGCGGCCCGGCCGGCCCCGCGCCGGGCGCGCCCAAGGACGAACGACCCACCCCGCGCGCCCCTGGCGCTCCGCCACGCTCCGCTCCTGATCTGAGATCCGACGAACGTCCAGCCGGCGCATCCTGCGACCCGGCTTCCGTCCGTCCACGCCCGCCCCTGCTCGCGGGCCCGATCTCCCTGGAGCCTCCCGATGTCTCGCGGCCTGCTCGTCGCCCTCCTCTTCCTTTCCGTTGCCCCCGCGCTGGCCCGCACCGCGCGTGCGGACGCCGAATCGCCTTCCGCGGCTCCGCCCGCGCGCAGCGTCGTCGAGGCCACACTCACGATCGCGCGGGAGCGGATCGAAGTCGCCGGCGTGGTGTCCGAGGGCATGACCGTCAACGGATCGATCCCGGGCCCCACGCTCCGCTGGCGCGTCGGCGATCTCGCGCGGATTCGCGTGACGAACACGATGGACGTCCCGACGAGCGTCCACTGGCACGGCCTGCTCCTGCCGAACGCGCAGGACGGGGTGCCCGGGCTGACGACCCCGGGCATCCGGCCCGGGGGCACGCACGTCTTCGAGATTCCGATCCGGCACGCGGGAACCTACTGGTACCATTCGCACACGGCGCTGCAGGAACAGCGGGGCGTCTACGGCGCGATCGTGATCGAACCGGCCGAACGACCCGCGCGTTCGCATCGCGCGTCGCACGCCGAATCGACGTCCGCCGCCGACCGCGACGTCGTCCTCGTCCTCTCCGACTGGACCCGACGCGACCCCGCCGAGATCCTGCGATTGCTGAAACGAGGGAGCGAATACTTCTCCGTCGAGAAGGGCACCGCGCAGAGCCTCTGGGGCGCGCTTCGCGCCGGCGAACTCGGCAGCGTCTTCCGGCGTTCGCTTCGACGCATGCCCCCCATGGACCTCTCGGACGTCGCCTACGACGCCTTCCTCGTGAACGG
Source organism: Myxococcota bacterium (assembly GCA_039187915.1). GTDB lineage: Bacteria > Myxococcota_A > UBA9160 > UBA9160 > UBA4427 > UBA4427. Next base: position 1,461 of record JBCCZJ010000108.1, on the reverse strand, counting down.
GTCGCCGGTCGCGACGATCGACGCGCGACCCGGCGAGCGTCTCCGGCTGCGGGTGATCAACGCCGCGGCATCGACCTACTTCTTCCTGGGCATCGCCGGCCGCCCCTTCGAGATCGTCGCCGCGGACGGCGTCGACGTGCGCCCGCTCGTCGCCGACCGGCTCCTCATGGCGATCGCCGAGACCTACGACCTCGTCGTCGAGGTGCCCGAGGAAGGCCGTCTCGAGTTCCGTGCGACCGCGCAAGACGGGTCCGGGTCGGCGAGCGCCTGGCTCGGCCAGGGGCCGGACCTGCCCGCCCGGCCCGTGCCGCGACCGAATCTCTACGCGATGCGCCACCCCGCCTCCGCTCACCACGAAGGTGGACACGACCGCGCGGCCCCCCGCTCCGAGAAGACTCCGCCCGCCGCGACGGAGACGCACCATCCCCCATCACATGCAGGTCACGCCATGCCGGCCATGGATCCCGAGGCGCACGGAGAGGGACACGAACCGCCGGCGCACGGCGCGCGGTCCGCCGCGAGCGAAGCGCCCGCGCGTCCGCTTCCCCCCTACGCGCGGCTCCGATCCCGCGTGCCGAGTACGCTGCCGCCGGAAGCGCCGACCCGGACGATCCGACTGCGTCTGACCGGCAACATGGATCGCTACATCTGGTCCTTCGACGGCAAGACGCTCGCCGAAGCCGACGTGATCCCGGTTCGACGCGGCGAAGTGCTTCGCGTCGAGCTCGAGAACACGACGATGATGCACCACCCGCTCCATCTACACGGCCACTTCTTTCGCGTGCTCGAAAGGGGAGCGGCGCGCGCGAACGACCCCTTCGCCCCTTTGAAGCACACCGTCGACGTGGCCCCGATGCAGACGACGACGATCGAATTCCTCGCCGACGCGGAAGGCGACTGGCTCTTCCACTGTCACGTCCTCTACCACATGAAGGCGGGCATGACGCGCCTCTTCCACTACGAGGACAGCGCGCCGGATCCGGCCCTCGCCGAGGAGCGCGAGAAGCTCTTCGCCGACCCGATCTACGCCTGGGCCGAGGCGAGCGGCCTCTCCCAGTTCACCGAGGGCGAGATCCTCGCCAGCAATCGCAGACACGAGCTCGGCGTCGAGTGGGAGATCGGATACCGCGACGGCGTCGACCGCGAGGTCCTGCCGCGGTACCGCTACCACCTGAATCGCTTCTACCGCTTCTTCGCCGGCGCGAGCCTGGAGGACGAACGGGACGTCGCGGTCTTCGGTGCGGAGGCGCTCCTGCCCCTGAACTTCGGCGGGCGGGCCTGGATCGATACGCGGGGACACGGCCGCTTCGCCCTCGACAAGACCCTCGACCTCACGACCCGACTCGGCTTCGTCGGCGACGTCGAGTACGACACGGAGCAGGGCTTCGAGGGCAGCGCCGGACTCCGCTATCGGGTCCACCGCAACGCCGCGATCGCCGCCGAATGGCACAGCGAGTTCGG
>JBCCZJ010000107.1:0-12743 GCA_039187915.1 Myxococcota bacterium | reverse complement strand
GATCCGTCACCACATGGAGGCCGACGATGCGGACCTCGAGAAGACCGAAGGGCGGGGTGTCCTCAACTTCCTGGTCCTCGACGACCTCCCGGTCTCGGAAGAGGGGGAGCTCGTCGATCCGCAGAGCGTGATCTCCCTCCCGGTGGCGGTCGATCTCCCGGTCTTCCCCGAATTCGAGACCGGCTCCGACGACGTGTTCCTGACGGCCGTCCAGGCGAGCGGACGGAAGTGGGTCGTCGTGACCGACAGCGAGGAGGAACCGCGCCTCGTGCTCGATGCCGACGCCTTCCTGCGCGAGGCGATGTTCGCGGCGGAGGCGCCGGATCCCTACCGATTCTGCCACCGACCGTTGGTCGTGACCGAGCGCGACACGCCGCTCGGCGCCGTGATGCGACGGCTCACCGTCGAGCCGGAATTCAAGGGCGACGACGTGATCGACGCCGACGTGATCCTCGTCTGGGGCGAGGAGCGTCGGATCATCACCGGCGCCGATCTGCTGGGTCGCCTGATGCGCGGCATCGCGCGTCGTCGCGTCGCGTCGAAGGCGGTCACGTCGGGACGCGTGCTGGCCCGATCCGGCGGCGAAGACGTCCCGGAGCCGGGTTGATCGCGCGGGTTCTCGATTCGGAGCTCGCTGCCTTCGCCGGAGACGCGACGGGCGAGGTGAGACGCACTACGTTGCGCGCTCGAACCGATCCACGCCTGCGGCGACGGATTCCTCGTCCCGGTCACGTCCGGTCGGGAGAGAAGGAGCGCGCCGCCCCGCGGCGGGCGCTTCAGGAGGGCTGAGCCTCCATGTCCGAGACGCGCTGGGACGAGCTCATCGAGCTGCTCGACGAGGGACGGCAGGCGGAGCTCCGGGACCGGTTCGCCGAGTGGAGCGAGGCGGACCGCACGCACGCCGCCGCTCACCTCGCGCCGCAGGACCTGGCGCGGCTCTTCGACGCGCTCGAGGTCGAGCAGGCGGCCGAGCTCGTCGAAGACCTGCCGGATCGGCAGGCCGCAGACGCCATCGGCGAGGTCGAACCCGACGCCGCCGCCGAGATCCTGGAGGCGCTGCCGAGCGACGAGCGCGCCGACGTCCTCGCCGAGGTGGACGACGAGGAGCTCGACGCGATCCTCGAGGCCTCGACGCCGGAGACCGCGGACGACATCCGGACCCTGCTCGAGTTCGACGCCGAATCCGCCGGCGGGCTCATGCACACCGAGTTCGTCTCGATCCGCGCTGACGCGTCGATCGCCGAGGCGGTCGACGAGATCCGGGCGGCGGCGGACGTCTACGCGAAGTTCTCGATCCAGTACCTCTATGCGGTCGACGACGCCGACCGCCTCGAGGGCGTCGTGCCGCTCCGGTCGCTCCTGCTCTCGCCTCCGACGGCGCGGGTCGCGAGCGTCATGATCGAGAAGCCCGTCGCGCTCTCGGTCGACGATGGCCTCGACCGCCTCGACGAGATCTTCGAGGAGACGGATTTCCTCGGCGCGCCCGTCGTCGACCTCACGGGGGTGCTGGTCGGCGTGGTCGAGCGGAGCGCCGTCGACGAAGCGACCCTCGATCACGCCGAGGCCGAGCACATGAAGTCCCTCGGCATCTCGAGCGGTGAAGAGCTCCGCTCGATGCCCCCCCTCGAACGATCGCGCCGTCGCCTCGCCTGGCTCTCGATCAACATCGTGCTGAATCTCCTCGCGGCGAGCGTGATCGCTGCCTACGAGGAGACGCTCCAGGGCGCGATCGCGCTCGCCGTCTTCCTTCCGATCATCTCCGACATGAGCGGCTGCTCCGGAAACCAGGCGGTCGCCGTGAGCCTCCGGGAGCTCTCTCTCGATATCGTCCGCCCCGGAGAGATCGGTCGCGTGCTCCTCAAGGAGGTCGTCGTCGGCCTCCTGAACGGCGTCGCGCTCGGCGCGCTGCTGGGCGGCGTCGCGCTCCTCTGGCGAGGCGATGCCACGCTCGGGCTGGTCGTCGGGCTCGCCCTCGCGATCAACACCGTCCTCGCCGTCTCGATCGGGGGCGCCGTGCCCCTGGCGATCAAGCGATTCGGTTGGGACCCGGCGCTCGCTTCCGGCCCGATCCTGACGACGTTGACCGACGTCTGCGGTTTCTTCCTGACCCTCAGCTTCGCGAGCGCCGTGCTCGTCTAGTCACGCCGGCGAATCGCCGCCGGCCGACTCGACAGCCGACGCAGTCGTGCGCGATCCTCTCGGGCGGCCGCGCTCGGGCGGATGAGGGGGATCGAGATGACGGGACGGATGGTCGGGCAGGGGGCGTGGGTCACCGCGCTCGTCGTGGTGTGCATGACCGGCGCCTGCGCCTTCGTGCAGGTCGAAGAGAACGCGCGCGGGGTCGAGGTCCGCAAGGCGGAGGCCGAGGTCGAGGCCTGCACGCGCAAGGGAACGGTCTCGGCGTCGACCAAGGCGAACGTCGGCTTCATCGATCGCAACGAGACGACCGTCGCCGTCGAGCTCGAACGCCTCGCGCGGAATCGAGCGGTGAATCTCGGTGCCAACGTGATCGTGCCGCTCGGGCCCGTCAGCGAAGAGGGCAGCCGGGAATACTCGGCGTGGGCCTGCCCGGAATAGCGAGCGCGTGCGGCACCGCGGTCGGTCGGGACGCCGCGGTCACTCGGCTTCGAAGGGCAGGGCGTCGAAGAACGCGTCGAGCTCCCGGCCGGCGAGCTCGGCGGCGGTCTCGCGCAGGCCGTCGGTCGTGATCCGGCGGTCCTGGCGCGCGAGCGAGCGAACGACGTCGTCGAGAGAGCGGGCGCCGGCGGTCGCGTCGCGGATCACCGCGTCGAGTCGGAGCAGGACGACGACGGATCTGGCCCGGAGCGCCCCGTTCATCTCGCCGTCGAGCGGCGCGGCGGCGGGGGCGGCGCGTTCGCCGATCCGGTCGATGGCCCGCTCGTAGCGCTCGGGCGAGAGCGTGCCCGATCGTCGGAGCAGCGCCATCGAGTAGTACTCGGCGAGTCCCTCGACGATCCAGCGGCCGTCCCGCGCGGAGCGCGCGTGCATCAGACTGTGGATCATCTCGTGAAGGAGCGGGCTCGAGCCGTCGCTCTCGATCAGGGGCCGGTCCACGTGGAGGTAGGCGCTGCGCGGCGCCGAGAGCGCCCCGCGCCACATGGGATCTCCCGCGATCACGACCTGATAGCGGTCGGGGAGGCCGCCGAAGAGTCGCGACATCTCTGGCGCCACCCAGCGGACGAGGGCGAGCACGTCCATGCGTCGGATGCCCTGGCCCGCCGGACCCGCGATCGCGAGGCGCATGTCCTCGACCGTCTCGCGCGCGACGCCGAGGCGGCCGAAGGCGAACCAGCCGGAGGGGCGATCGAAGCGCGTGCGGGGCGTCGAGAGGTCGTATCGACCGTTCGAGAGCCGCGCGTAGGGCAGCGCCGCGCTCCACCCTTCGGGCAGTCGGAGCCGGAGCGTCGAGTCCGACTCGGCGCGGGGTGTCGTCCGGATCCGCACGCGCGGGACGAGGTCCTGTCCCCGCAGCAGGGCCCACTTCTTGGCGCAGCGCGCGTCGTACTCGCCCTCGCTCCGGAGGTGATCGATCGCGTGGACGTACCGGAGCGTCCCGCCGCCCGCGGGCGGCGTCCAGCGCGTACCGTCCTGGTCCGTCTCGAGGCGACCGTCGCCCTCGATCGCCCGGTAGCGGGCGTCGTCGAAGTCGAAGCGCAGCCACTCGACGGCGTCGGCGGGATCGCTGATCCGGATCTCGACGTGCGCGCTCTTCTCGCTGGGCACGAGCCCGACGTCGAAGACGACGCCGAAGCGGGTGGGCTCCGGCGGCGGGGCCTCGTCCTGCGCGCGGGCCGCGCCGAGGAGCAGCAGGCAGACGGCGGCCGTCGCCAGCACCGAGGCGATCGCGGCGTCGGTGCGATGGAGTCTCACGTCGCGCCCCGCGCGAGCGCGCGTCCGAGCGCGAGGCGGTCCTCGAAGTCGAGCCCCGCCGCGGTCCGCGTCCGGATCGCCTCGAGTCGCGATCGGAGCCCCGATCGATTCGCGAGCTGGATCGCGAGGCCGGGCCGGGCGTTCAGCTCCAGGATCATCGGCCCGCGCGTCCGGTCCACGACGATGTCGGCGCCGACGTAGCCGAGTCCGGTCTGGTCCGTCGCCAGCAGTGCCGTGGCGAGCGCTTCGTCGAAGCATGGGATCGGGAAGCCGACGATGGCTTGCCCGGTGTCCGGATGGTCCTGGACGCTGCGGGTGCCGATCATCGCGTGGGTGGTCCTTCCGCTCTCTAGGTCGATGCCGGCGCCGACGGCGCCCTGATGCAGGTTCGCCTTGCCGCCGGATCTTCGGGTGGGCAGCCGGGTCATCGCCATCACGGGCACGCCGCGATAGACGATGACGCGGATGTCGGGCACCCCTCGATACACGATCGGATCGAAGGCTTCTGTGACGAACAACCTTTCTTCGGCGAAAGCCACGTCGGGCTGGCCGCCGAGGGCGTAGAGCCCCGAGATGACGCTCTCGGCGTGGTACCGGAGCTCTGCGGCCTTCACGGGGCGATCGTGAGCATCGAGCCAGCCGCCTTCGAAGGCCTCGCCCAACACCAGAATGCCGTTGCCCATCGCGCCTCGCGCCGGCTTCAGCACGAAATCCGATCGACCCTCGAGGGTGTCCGCGAGGCCCTCGACGGCGGCGTGGTTGTCGGCGGTGGCGAGGACGTCGGCGACGGCGATGCCGGCCGCCTTGCAGAGCCCCTTCGTCCGGAGCTTGTCGTCGACGAGGGGATAGAGGTGGCGCGGATTCTCGCCGAGGGTGAACGCGATGTTCCGCGCGTTGATCCCGAGCACGCCGCGTTCACGCAGTCGCGCCCAGGGCGTCATCGCGCGGCCCCTCCGTTCTCTTCGGCGGCGAGGAAGGAGCGGAAGCGCCAGAGCTCGGCCAGGCGGTAGCCGGTGTAGCCGCCGACCGCGACGAGCAGTCCCATCACGACCAGGACGAGCTCGGGGAAGCCGAAGAAGAGATAGGCGAGCGTCTCGGAGCGAAAGATCGGGTAGGTCGCGCCGCCGACGACCAGCGAGCCCGCCAGCAGCCGCGCGGACGAGAGCCATCCCTCTTCGAGGGTCGAGACCGAGATCCGCTCGATCAGCATCGCCAGGATCACGATCGGGAAGAGCAGCCCCTGGCCGAGATCGCGTAAGCCGTAGGCGTGTCCGACCTGCGCGAGGGCGGTCACCGTGAGGATGACGAGGCAGAGCAGCAAGCAGACCCGCGGTACGAAGAGCAGGCGCAGGCGATCGAGCGCGAGACGGCCGACCACGCCGAGCGCGAGACAGCCGCCGATCAGCAGGAAGCCCGCGGTCAGCCCGAGGTCGCGAATCGAGAGACCGATCAGGACGGGCATGAACGTGCCGAAGGTGCGCAGGCCCACGAGGTTGCGGAAGAGCGCGGCGATCAACACGGCGAAGGGGACGACGAGCAGGACGCGCAGGACCTCGCGCGTCGCGACGGGCAGCCGGTAGAGGGTCGTCGCGCGAAGGAAGGCGTTCGAGGGCGCCACGAAGGAGGCCATCTCGTCCGGCGGGCGTTCTTCGCGCAGGACGTCGATCCGCGTCTCGCCCGTGATCGCGCCGCGGGCCGTGATCAGCGGCCGGTTCGCCCCCGACAGGACGACGAAGTCTTCGGGGAACGTGTTCGGGTGGCGCTCCTCGATCGAGAGTCGTCGCCGCAGGTCGCCGCCGGCGACCTCGACGAAGGTCTCGACTTCCGCCGACCCGCGCCGCGGAAGGCGAAGGCCCCGACGGAGCTGGGCGTCGAGGCCGGCCGCGCGCAGCAGGGTGCGCAGGAGGACGTGCCGGCCTTCGGTGTCGCCTTCCCGGTTGGCGAGCACGTAGCGCGGATCCCGCGGTCCGACGTCGACCGCCTCGATCTCGTTGGCGACGAAGGCGAAGAGCTGCGCGACGCGCGCGGCGGGGTCGTCCTCGGGGTCGACGCCGAGCCGGTCGAGCAGCCGGGCGACCGCCGGGTCGACGGGGGGCTCGGGGCGGCGCGCGGTCGCCGGCCCGCGTTCGGGAAGGCGCGGAGGGCGCGCGCCCGTGCGTTCGGGGAGGTGGACGCGCACCGAGTAGCCGAGTGCGATCTCCCCCGAGTCGGCATTGCCCTCCCAGAGGGCGACGCGGGTCCCGTCGCGGTTCTCGACCGCGAAGCGGAGACCGCCGGCGTCGGCGTACTCGTCGACGATCGCCTGGCTGGGCGTGGCCTCGGGAAGGAGGAACTCGATCCGGGTCCGCGTGGAGGTCGCTTCGTACGGGATGGTCCAGTCGAGTCGCCAGACGCGCGCCGACGGATCGGGCACGATCGGCATGTCGTGCTGGACGTGCTTCCAGAGGAAGAGACCGAGACCGAGGCCGCAGAGCGCCAGCGCCGAGATCAGGACGGACGAGCGCATGACGGGACGCTACTCGGGCCGCTCGTCGAGGTCCAACTCTTCCGGGGCCGCGTCGGCCGAGACGTCCGGGATCGTGGGGACGAGCAAGGTGTCGGAGGAAAGGGGATAGGCGTCGTAGGCGAGGTGGAACACGGCGAAGCCCGGCATCACGACCTGATCGACCGCCATGCCGATGACCCGGCCCGAGATCGGGCTGCCCACGATCGTCATGGCGTCCGAGAGCGGATCGGAAATCGCGCCGAGGACCTGCCCGGGCTCGACGGGGTCGCCGAGCGCGACCCGGGAGACGAGAATCCCGCCACGATCCGCGCGCACCCAACGGGTCTTGAGATAGGCCATGGGCGGCTCCGGCGCGGGCGCGGGGGACGGGTCCGCGATCATGCCGCGGTTTCGCAGGAGCCGTTCGATGCCGGCGAGGGCCTCCGCGACGTGCACTTCGTCGAAGCGGGTCGACTCGCCCGCCTCGACGGTGATCGCCGGGATCCCGAGATCGGTCGCCGAGCGCCGCAGGGTGCCCGTCCGGCCGATCTTGTTCACGACGATCCCGGCTCCGAAATCGACCGCGAGCTTCAGGGTCTCCGGGTCGCCCAGGTGCGCGCGGAGCTGCTGCAGATTCGAGCGCTGGAACGAGCCGGTGTGCAGGTCGACGAGCGCGTCGCAATGGCGGAAGACGCCGTCGAAGAGGCCGTGCGCGATGCGCGACGCGGCGCTGCCGAAGGCGCGTCCGGGGAAGTAGCGATTGAGGTCGCGGCGATCCGGCAGGTACCGCGAGCCGCGTCGGAACGCCGAGAGGTTCGCGATCGGGACCGCCACGAGCGTGCCGCGCAGGGTCTCGGGATCGATCTGGTTCAGCAGCCGTCGGACCACTTCGACGCCGTTCACTTCGTCCCCGTGGATGCCCGCCACCACGCAGAGCGTCTCGCCCGGCTGCGTGCCGTGCGCGACGGCGACGGGCGTCTCGACCCAGGCGCCCGCGAACGACTCGCTGGTCCGGAGGGTGAGCCGCGAGAGCGCTCCGGGCTGCACTTCCTGATGCAGCAGCGCGAAGGGGCCGAGCGGCTCGGGTGCCTCGGTCTGCGCTCCGGCCGTCGTCGCATCGTCCGTGAGGTCGGCGGCGGGCACGTCTTCGGCCAGGGCGGGCGAAGCGCTCACGAGCCAGACGAGGAGGAACAGCAGCGGCGCGGACCGGTGACGGATGACAGCGGCGATCATGAATCGAGGAGCCTCGCGGCGCGCCGGGGGTCGGACCCGCCGGCGGAAGCATCCCGCGGAGTCCATGGATTCGCCACTCGGAGCGGGCTGCTTCGAGCGGGGCGCGTGCGATTGGATCCGGGTTCGCCCGCATACGCGGGCCGTGCGGGTCTCGATCCAGCCCGCTACCCGTTTCGTGCCGGAATCAGAACCGCGTGGGAGGGCCGTATGCCGACCGAGCTCGAACAGGAAGCCACCGAGACCTACGAACGCTTCGTCGCGATGCGCGACCGCATCGACGCAGGGGACGAGTCGTGGTCGTCGCTGGCGGACTTCTTCACGGAGGACGCGGTCTACATCGATCCGGCCTGGGGGCGCGTCGAGGGCCGGGAGGCGATCCGGGACTTCTTCGAGAAGTCGATGGCCGGACTGACCGGCTACGGCTGGGCGACGCCCGAGCACTGGACGATGGTCGAGGGTCATCGCCTCGTGAGCCAGTGGGACCAGGTCCTCGGCGAGAAGCCCGACGGCTCTCCTTATGCCGTCGCCGGACTGTCGATCCTCTACTACGTGGGCGACGGCCGCTTCTGCTACAGCCACGACTACCTGAACATGACGCACATCGGGCAGACGATGCGCGACATGGGTTGGCGTCCGCCGAAGGAATTCAACATGCCGCCGCGACAGCCCAACCGGGACGTCTCGCTGCCCGCGGCCTGGGCGCATCTGGAGCCGAGTCGAGCGCCGAAGTAGGCGCCGCCGGTCGGCGATCGCGCGCGCATCGTCGCGCTACCGTCGAGCACGAATCCGAACGACGCGAACGCGAGGAGGGCAGGGGATGGCAGACGTACTCGGCTACGAGGGCAGGGTGTGCGTGATCACGGGAGCGGCCTCGGGCATGGGGGCCGCGGCGACGGAGCTGCTGATCCAGCTCGGTGCCGAGGTACACGCGCTCGACATCGGCGACGTGAACGCACCGGTCAAGCAGGCGATCCACTGCAACATGATGGACAAGGCCTCCGTCGACGCCGCGATCGCGCAGCTTCCCGCGGAGATCGACGTGCTCTTCAACTGCGCCGGCGTGCCGAGTCCGCCGACGCCGGCGCTCGACACGGTGATGATCAACTTCGTGGGGCTGCGCCACCTGACCGACACGCTGCTGCCACGGATCCGATCGGGCGGGGCGATCGCGTCGATCTCTTCGACCGCGGGCATGGGTTGGAAGGCCAACCTCGACGCCGTGAAGGCCTTCCTCGATCTCGACACCTTCGACGCGGCCGCGGCCTGGCTCGAGGAGGGGCAGAACTGCCCGCCCGACGGGTACGGCTTCTCGAAGCAGGCGCTGATCGTCTATACGCAGATGCTGGCCGGCTCCCTCGCGAAGCGCGAGATCCGCATCAATTGCATCAGCCCTTCGCCGACGGACAGCAACTTCATGACCGAGCTGACGAAGACGATCCCGAAGGAGGCGATCAACGGCTTCGCCCCTGCGCACGGTCGCTTCGCGCCGCCGGAGGAGATGGGCAAGGCGCTCGTGATGCTCGGGAGCGATCTCGCGAGCTTCGTCTCGGGCGTGAATCTTCCCGTCGATTACGGCTACTGCGGAGAGGTCGCGATGGGACAGCGCGACAACCCCATGAACATCCAGTAGCGCGGAGCGTCGCGGCGAAGGGACGCGCCAGCGTGCGCGCGAAGTCGTCGTCCCGAGTCGTCCCGGGTTCGGTTGACGCCAACGGCGCGCGGCGATAATCCATTGAGGCCGCGTGGCCTTTCGTGACTGCCCGCGACGTGGGTGGATTCTCCCAGCCGCGGCCGGGAGAGGCGGTCGGGCGGACGCCGAGGCACGACGATGACGACTTCCGAAGAGACCCTCGACCCGGAAACCCAGCAAGCCAAGGACGCGCTTCGCGCCGCCTTCGACGACCTGATCGGCGAGCTGCAGGCCGCGCGGGACACGATCGACGACCCGAAGTACTTCGGTCCGCCGGCGTCGCCGCGCAACCTCGCCGAGGGCTACCGCTACCTCGCGGGCTTCGTCCACCACGGGGTCGAACGCGCCTTCCACGAAGATCCGGACCATCCGGCGTTCCGGAACGCGCTGTCGATCTTCAACAAGTCGACGATCGAGAACGCCGACGCCATCTATTTCTATTCGCCGATCGATGGCCGGCAGACCTATCGCGTGACCGGCCGCGTCGAGGACTGCCGTCACTGGCAGGGCGCGCCGCGGCGCGAGGGCGGACCGACCGCGCCGCAGTACCTGATCTTCGAAGTCGCGTCGGGGCCGATGGCCGGCGATACGGGAACGCTCGCCGAGCTCCAGCCGGGCTACCGGACGGGCTTCGGCACGCTCGACTCCTCGAAGCTCCGGGTCGAGGACGACGGAACGTTCGAGTTGATCCTCGGCCCCGAGAAGCCCGAGGGGTTCGAGGGCCACTTCATCTGCACGAAGAAGGGGCCGTCGCGCCGGGATCCCGACGGCGGCGATCGCTTCGCCGACTACGTGAGCGGCCGCCAGCTCTTCTACGACTGGGCGAACGAGGAGCCGATCCATCTCACGATCGAGTGCCTGGACCAGGCGGGCGCGCGTCGCGCGGCGCTCACGGCGGAGCGCGCCGCAGCGAGCCTGCGGCGCATGGGGTCGATCATCAAGGGGCAGATGCGTTTCTGGCTCGAGTTCTATGACGTCGTGTTGAACGTGAAGCAGACCCACGAACACGACGGCCGGCCCTATTTCATGCCGATCAACGCCTACAACACGCCGAACGGCGCCTCGAGCGACACCGGCGGCGGGATGAGCACGAACATCTACGCCGGCGGGATCTTCGACCTGAAAGAGGACGAAGCGCTCTACATCGAAGCGACGTACACCGGCGAGCCCGTCTACACGAGCATCCATCTCGGCAATCTCTGGGGCGAGTCCCCCGATTACGCGTCGGCGCAGAGCAGCCTGAACCATCATCAGATGTACATGGGCGAGGACGGCGTCCAACGCTGGATCGTCGCCCATCGGGATCCGGGCGTGATGAACTGGATCGATACGACGGGCCTCGATTCGGGCTTCCTCTCGCATCGCTGGGCCTACTCGGAGCTCCCCGACAAGGAGGACTGGCCGACCATCACCTGCCGGGTCGTCCCCTTCGACGAGGCGGCGGCCTGCTTCCCCGCCGACCAGCCGAAGGTGAGCCCGGCGGAGCGCGCCGAGGCGATCCGGATCCGCGAGCGCCACGTCCAGAAGCGGTTCAGGGTATTCTGAAGGGGCCCGGGGGACCTGATTTGACCGAGAACGAACGCGGAAACGAGATGCGGACGAAGATCCTCGACGCGGCGCGCGAGCATTTCGTCGAGTTCGGCTACGCCGAGGCCAACGTCGACGCGATCGCCGTCGCCGCGGGCGTGTCCAAGGGCTCGATCTATCGCCATTTTCCGAGCAAGGGCGCCCTCTACTTCGCGGTCCTCTCCGCGAACAGCCACGAGTTCTTCGAGGGCTCCGAGAAGCACGTCGAGGATACGAAGGACCTGCCGACCGCCGAGCGGATCCGGAGGCTCTGGGGCAACTATCTCAAGCACTGGCTCCGCAACCCGACCGACTTCGAGATCTTCTGGGCCTTCGACAACGCGGAAGAGCTCGGTGAGCTGCCCGACGGGCTGACCGACCGGATTGCGGAGAACTGGACGCGCGCGCTCCGGCTGACGGAGCAGGTCCTCGACGACGGCGTCGCGCGCGGCGAGCTGATCCCGGTCGACACGTGGAAGGCGGCGCAGTCCTTCTGGACCCTCGCGACGACGTTGATCGACCACGACAACAACCGCGCGCGCCGTCGCATGCGCGATCGGCCCTTCCACGAGACCTACGACTTCGCGATCGAGCTGCTGCTCCGCGGGCTGCTCGTGAACCCGCAAGAGGCCAGCCTGACCGTGCTGGCCCCGAGCGACGACTAGTCGCCGCGCGATGCGCCGCGGGCTCGTTCTCGGCGCGCGTCGCGGGAGGAGCTGCTTCCCGACCGTTCGCGCTGGAACGCGAAGGAGAGCGTCAGGCCGGGCCGGCCACCGGGGCCGGGTCCGATCCCGACCCGACGAGCCGTAGGTGCGCGCAGCGGCTGGATCGCCTCCTCGCGTCGGGCACGCTCGCGCTCGCGCTCGTGCGAGAGGACGGTGTTTCGCGCGGCGCGGTAGCTGATCCCTCGACGAAGATCGCGCGACCGCCGGCCGCGGCAAGGATCTCGAAAGAACGCCCGCCAGCGGAACCATGCACCCCGATTCCAGGAACGCCTCGCGGCGCCGCCCGGGGGCGCGCCCCGGTCCGGCGAGCGGCTTGCCGGCAACCGGCGGGGGCGGTTCGGGGTTCGTCCCTCGCGACGCGTGCGCGCCCCCGGCATCGAATCTCCGATCCGCGCGCTGCGACGTGGGCGAGAAGCGGCTCATCTCGAAGGCGCGAGGGCAGGGAGCGCGATCCGGTCGCGTCCGGGCCGCTCGCGGCCCGCCGGTTCGACCGTCCGCCCCGGCTTCACTGGCCGGGCGGCGTTGCCGTGCGCGCCGGATTCGCGGGCCGGGCGGCGCTTTCGGGCCGGCAGTCCGCTTAAATGCGTTGACATTCGAGGGCAAAACATCCCAGAATGCGGGCTGGGAAGGGTGCGCTTCGGCTTTTGTCTACGCGAATGGGCACCCTCGAACGCTCAATCTGCCAGGCCCGGTTTTTCCCGACCGCGGTCCAAGCTCGAGGTGCCTCGCTCATGGTGACCCTGCATCGCCTGTTCGCTTCTGTCTCCGCGTCGATCGTCCTGACCCTCGGCGCGAGCCCCGCCTTCGCCTTCTCGGACGTGTTCGTCTTCGGCGATTCCCTCTCGGACGCGGGCGCGTTCACCTATCTCTTCGGAGGCCTGGCCTGTCCCGCGGCGCCCTACGACGGCTGCCGCTTCTCGAACGGCCCCACCTGGGTGGAGAACTTCGCGACGGCGCTCGGCAACTCGGCCGACACGGCCTACGCCCCCGGCGGCGGCACGAACTACGCGATCGGCGGCGAGCGGTCCGACGAGCTGCTCGGGGCCGGCGTGACCGGCGACGCATCGAGCGGCATCGGCCAGATCCCGCTCTTCAGCTCGGACGTGAGCGGCGTGGCCGATCCGAACGCCCTCTACGTCATCTGGGCCGGCGG
>JBCCZJ010000106.1:0-12749 GCA_039187915.1 Myxococcota bacterium | reverse complement strand
GCGAAGGCGTCGCCGGGCCGAATGCGACCACCGACTTCCTCGACGCGCGCTTCGCCCGCCTGGCGGCGTTCGACGCGCGCCACGCGACCGCGATCCTGGGCATCGGCGGCGCATCGATCGTGCTCGCGCTCTTCTTCGCCACGAGGATCGAGGTGAACCTCCCGGTGATCGAGAATTTCCGCGAGGACGCCGAGATCCGTCTCGCCTACGAGACCGTCGACGCGCTCTTCGGTGGTGCCAATCAGTTCTTCGTGATGCTGAGGGCCGAGCAGCCGAAGGCCTTCGAGGACCCCGGGCTGCTGCGCGAGGTGAAGGCGTTCCAGACCTGGCTCGGCGAACAGCCCGAGATCGGAGGCTCGGTCTCCGTCGTTCAGTACGTCGAGGTCCTGAACGCGGGACTCGGTCCGGAAGACGACCCGGTCAGGCGCATCCCCGACAGCGCGAATCTCGTCGCTCAGCTCCTGCTCTTCGGCGCCAACGAAGAGCTCGACGTCCTGCTCGAACGCGCCCATCAGGTCATCACGATCCTGGTCCGCTCGACGGCGACCGAGACCCGCGAGTTCAACCGGCTGGCCGCGCGCATCGACCGGCGGCTCGCCGAGCTCCCGGCGAACGTCACCAGCCACACGACGGGCAACGCGATCCTGCTCACCCGCTCGGCCGACCGGATCGCCCTCGGGCAGGCGAAGAGCCTGGCCTGGGCGGGCGGCATGATCGGGCTCCTGCTCCTGGTCCATTTCCGGTCGCTTCGGCTCGGGCTCTTCGCGCTCCTGCCGAACCTGCTCCCCGTCGGCCTCTACTTCGGACTGCTCGGCGCGACCGGGATCACGCTCAACAATTCCACCGCCCTGATGGGTTCGATCGTCCTCGGCATCGCCGTCGACGACACGCTCCACCTGGTCGTCGAGTTCCGCCGCGGCCTCGAAGCGGGACTCGAGCGCGAGGCCGCGCTCCGCGAGGCGCTGGTCCGGGTCGGCCGCGCGATCACCTGCACGACGCTCGCCGTCTGCGTGGGGTTGCTGATCGTCGGTGCGAGCGCGCTCCAGAACCAGGCCGAGTTCGGCCTGCTCGGCGCCGCGACGCTCGCGATCGCCTGGGTCGTCGACGTGACGATCACCCCGGCGCTCTGCCTGCGCTTCCTCGATACCGTCGACTGAGCCGGCGGCGCGGGCGGAGTCCCGATTCGCCGCCCCCGCGCGGATCGCGCTCCGTGTCCGATCGTACGATCGAATCTCGGCGCGGAAAGTCGAGCCCGCGAGACCGGCGGAAAATGAAGCGTCTTCGCGGAACCCGATCGCCCGTCGCGTGCACCGACCTCTCGATCGCGGCGACCGGGCCGCGATCATGAGGTCCGGGCTGCCGGGCCCGACTATCCTGACGGGACTCGCTGCACCCGACGAGCGCTCGACGAAGGAGTCCTCGATCCATGATTGCTCGTGCTGCCCGACCGCTTTCGCCGTTCGCGATCGCCGCCCCGCTCCTGCTCGGCGCCTCCGCCCTGCTGATCGGACCGGCGGCCTCTGCCCAGACCGCCCCGTACCGGGTCGCCGAGATCTCCTACGACTTCGACGACGACGGCGTCGAGGACGCGCGGTCGACCCTGGTCTACGACGGGTCGGGCGCGCCGACCGACGGCAGCTACGCGTACATCGGCGACACGACCCCCGACCTGTTCCGGACCGAGGACAACGACGCCGAAAGCGAGACCGTGACCTACGTCCTCGACGGCAACGGGTTCCTGCTCTCGTCGGTGCTCGACCGGATCGATTTCTCGACGGCGACCGAGCAGTTCTCCGTGGCCCAGGTCTTCGCCGGCGGTCTCCTCACCGATTCGACCTTCGCATCGACCCTCGGCGGCGCGACCGATTCGACCGAATCCGTCTTCGCCTACACCGGCACGCGACTCGATCAAGTCGTGACGCGGAACCCGATCGACGACTCGCTCGTGTGGACGCTCTCGATCGGCTACGGCGCGGACGACCTGCCCGACACGGTCGTCTTCGAATCCCCGGCCGATCCGACGAACGGCATCCCCGCGTTCCAGGTCGAGACGACCTACACGTTCCGCGCCGACGGCCAGGCCGACGACGTGATCTCCGTCGCCCGGGTCGACGACGGCTCCGGCGCGGGCTTCGTCGCCATCGGCGGTGGGTCGGGCGACTACGTCTACGACGGCGCGGGCCGTCGCATCGAAGAGGTCTTCACCTCGAGCGGGGGCATCGGCGCGTTCCCGGCGGAGTTCGTCGGCTTCGACTACCGCAAGACCCTCGCCTACGACGGCCTGGGTCTGCTGGAATCGGAGTCGATCGATGTCGACGACGACGGCTCGATCGAAGCCACCCGCACCTTCGTCTGGGAGGCCGGCGACTGCGTCCCGATCTTCGTCTGGGCGCCCAACGGCCGCCCGGAGTTCACCGCAACGGCGAGCACGCCCTACGTCCCGGGCACCGGCTGGCAGTCCTCCCGGAACTGCCCCGAACCCACGACCGGCCTCGCCCTCACCGCGGGCCTGGCCCTGCTCACGTCCTTCGCCCGCAGACGCCGCCACTGACCCGACTTCCGCACCCGCGTCCCGAAGGCGCGCAGAACATCGCGCGACCCTTCCGCAGGCTCGCCGCCGCCCTGCGTGCCCTCAGCGCAAGAAACGGCCCCGAAAGGCCGTCTCGAGCGGCGCGGCGCGCCGGAGAAAACGGATCTCCGATCAGTTCACCCAGGTGATGTTCGCGTCCGCGACCGGCGGGCTCTTCACCGCGAGCATCGCGACCTTGCGCGCCACTTCGCCGGCGACCGCGCGCAGGGCTTCACTCGAGGGCGAGTCCGGCTCGCTGGCCACGATCGGCTGGCCGATGTCCCCGTTCTCGGCGATCCGCGGATCGATCGGGACTTCGCCCAGGAAGTCGACGCCGAGCTCCTTGGCGACGCGCTCGCCGCCGCCCTGCCCGAAGATGTAGTACTTCTTGTCCGGCAGGTCGCTCGGCGTGAAGTAGGACATGTTCTCGACGATCCCGAGGATCGGGACGCCCACCTTCTCGAACATCTGCAATCCCTTGCGGGCGTCGATCAGCGAGAGGTCGTTGGCGGTCGTGACGATGACCGCGCCCGAGAGCGGGGCCATCTGGGTCAGCGTGAGCGCGGCGTCGCCGGTCCCGGGCGGCATGTCGACGATCAGGTAGTCGAGCTCGCCCCACTGGACGTCGGTCAGGAACTGCTTGATCAGGCCGTGGACCATCGGGCCCCGCCAGATCACGGGCGAGTCGTCGGTCATGAAGAACGCCATCGACATGAGCTTCATGCCGTGACCGATGAGCGGCATGATCTTGCGGTCGGCCGTCGTGTCCGGTCGGCTGTGCACGCCGGCGAGCAGCGAGAGCGACGGGCCGTAGACGTCGGCGTCGAGGATGCCGACTTCGGCGCCCTGATCGCGGAGCGTGAGCGCCAGGTTGATCGCCGTCGTGCTCTTCCCGACGCCGCCCTTGCCACTCGCGACCGCGATGATGTTCTTCACGCCCGGCAGGTTCACCTGCTGGTCGTTGCCCGATTCGGCGCCGGTCCGGCCGGCCGTCCGCGTGTTCGCGGTCATCGTCACCGACGCTTCGTCGACGCCGTCGAGTGCCTCGACGCGCTCCTTGGCCGCCGCCTTGAATTCGTCCTTGACCGGGCAGGCCGGGGTCGTGAGCTCGATCGCGAAGGAGACGGCGCCGCCTTCGATCTTCAGGTCTTTGACGAACCCGAGGTCGACGATGCTCTTCTGGAAGTCGGGGTCGATGATCGGGCGCAGGGCGTCGAGGACCTGCGCGGGGCTGACGGGGTCGGCCATGGCGGCGTTCCTTGTTCGGTTGGGTGCGATGCGAACGGGAGAGGATCGGGCTCGCAGCGGCCGGGTACGGAGCGGGTGTCCATGCCGAACACGCTTGCGACGAGGGACCTCGGCCCTCCTCGGGGGAGGGGCGCTGAGCCGGGCGTAGGCGGATCTTAGCAGCTCGCCGGAGGGGCGGCGGAGGCGTGCCGAGGCCCGGGTCGCTGCCCTGCGCGGGCGAGACGGCCGGGTTGCCCGCGGCTCGCCGCGAGCCATCGGCGCGCGCGATCGAGAGGACCGAGGCGTGCTGGCGCGAGGGTCGTCGTGACCCCGATCCCGTGTTCCAGCGGCGGGGTGCCGATGCCGCGTTCGGGATCGGCGGGCGGGCCGGAACCGTCGTCTGCCAGGCGACGGCTTCCGGCTGGACTTGGCCCGCTAGGCGGGCGCGGCCTCCTGCGAAGGCTCCGGCTTCGACGTCGCGCGACGAAGCACCTCGACGTAGCCGTTCGAGACCAGGGCGTTCTCGAGCAGTCCCTTCTCACGCAGCATGCGGTGCATCTTCGGCAGGTTGTAATGGGGCACGGTCATGAGCAGGTGATGTTCGAGGTGGTAGTTCACGAAATTCGGGGCGAGGAAGAGGCGCTCCCACCAGGAAGCGAGCGTCGTCCGCGTGTTGCGCAGCGGATCCTCCGCCGGGCCCGCCATGGCGTGCTCGCCGATCGCGCGGATGCGAATCACGAGCCGGTACGTCGTGAGCAGCGCCACGACCCAGAGCAGGTAGAGCTCGGGGCGACCGAAGCTCGCCGGGACGGCGAAGATCACGAGGTTCGTCAGGAAGACCGGCGCGACCTTGTGCCACCCGACGTCGGGCTTCTCGCCGGGCTTGAGGCCCTGGTTGCGCTGGGTCCGGCGGTTGCCCCAGCCCATGTCGCGCAGGAAGGTCTGCTTGATCTGCGCCCAGCCGGTCTGGCCGGAGAGGTCGCGCCAGACCTTGCGGCGGAAGCTCGAGCGGGTGAGCGGGAAGGGCAGGGTCAACGAGAGATCCGGATCCTGCTTCGTGCCGGTCTTGGCGTGGTGGACCAGGTGGTAGGGCCGGTAGGGCTTCACGTCGGACCAGGTCGGATAGGCGCCGAGCCAGTTGCCGACGAGGTCGTTCCACTTGCGGTTCGAGAGGAACGAGTGGTGGGCCGCGTCGTGCATCACGATCGCGAAGCCCAGCTGGCGGCCGCCGATCAGGAAGAGCGCGAGCGGGATCGTCAGCACGAGCCAGAGTCCGCTCGATCCGCCGACGAGCGCCATCGCGCCGAACACGACGCTCCAGTTGAAGACGAGGGTGAAGACGCTCCGCTTGTCGTCGAAGGCCAGGATCTCCTTGCGCTCTTCCTTGGTGAACTTCGAGAGCCAGTGGGCCTTGCCGAGGATCGGCTCTTCGGGGGCGTCCTCGATTTCGTTCGGGGGCGGGGCGGTGGCCATCATGGGTGTGCACTCCGGTGGGTCGCGCGCGGGGGCGCGAGGGAAACGGGGATCTCAGTGGGTCGCGCTCGGTCGATCACCCGCCGCGTCGCGGGAGTCGAGGGGGAGCGCGCGGTGGGGGACGTCGTGGCGCGAGAGGAAGCGGGCCCAGGCATCGCGGCCGAGCTTGTCGTAGTGCCGCATGGCCAGCAGCAGATCGGCGAGGGGCGTCGGGTCGAGGATCTGCGGGGGGAGCAGGGGGTGTCGGACGAGCTGGCGGAGGATGCGACCGCCCACCAGGAACGACTCGACCATCGCCTCTTCGTCCGAGAGCATCGGCAGGCGGGCCTCGCTCTCGCGCAGGTCGGCCAGCGAGGCGCGGCCCTCTTCGGCGAGCGCGGCCGCGTCCCAGAGGCTGCGCGCTTCGAGGTCGCTCGCCGGATCGAGGTCGCGGACGAGGAAGACGCGACCGAGCGCGGTGTCCGTCGCGTCGACGCCGGTGGCGAGGGAGACGAGCTGTTCGCGGGCGCTGTCGAGGCCGCCGCGCAGGTTGTCGGGGCGCAGCGAGAAGCCGCTCTCGAGCTCCCGGAAGCCGAGCAGCTCGAGGGCGCGTTCTCGGCGGCGTCGCGCGGGGCCCCGGCCGAGCCGCGCGCAGTGCACGGCGATCCAGTCGCCGCGCCAGGCACGCTGTCGCTGACCGAGATCGCGCCAGCTGCGGAGCCGGCCGCTGATCGCGGCGACGGCCGGGCCGAGCCGGTAGCGGCCGCGCTCGTCGCGCTCGATCCGGCCCGAGGCGTAGAGCCGCGCGAGACTGACCCGGATGTTGTTCTCTTCGATACCGAGCAGGGCCCCGGCTTCGACGAGCGCGCGGACGGGCATCGTCCCGTGACGCAGGGTCGAGAGGAGGTCGAGCACGAGGCTGCGGGCGGTCGGCTGCTGCACGGACATTTAATTACCTGATCGGTGAGTCGGTTGCAAAGACTGTAATGTTTCGAAGGGCCCGGCGGCGCTCCACAGACGCCGCAGGCCGCTTCTGTTTCCCCCGGGGCGAAGCCGCGCCGATGGGGTACGCTCCCGGCCGTGCCCCACGTGCCCGTCAAGCTCTGGATCTTCGTCCCCACGTTCCTGATCACCTTCGCGATCGACAAGGCGACCAAGATCGCGATCGTCGAGCGGTTCTCGTACGGGGAGCGGCTGACGGTGATCGAGGGCTTCTTCAACCTGACCCACGTCCGGAACCCCGGCGGCGCGTTCAGCTTCCTCGCGACCCTGCCGGAGGGTCTCCGCCAGACCTTCTTCCTCGGGACCGGGGCCCTCGCGGTCGGACTCCTGCTCTACTTCCTCGCCAAGGTCGAGCCCGAGGAGCGGCTCGCGCCCCTCGCGATCGGGGGGATCCTGGGCGGCGCCCTCGGCAACCTGACCGATCGGCTCTACTACGGCGAGGTGATCGACTTCCTCGACTTCCGCCTGATCGGCGGATACGTCTGGCCGACCTTCAACATGGCCGACTGCTGGATCGTGGTCGGCGTGATCGTGCTGATGGTCCAGATGTTCTTCGAAGGCGACCCCGAGCCCGCCGCCGAGGATCCGACGCCGCCCGAGGCCGGGCTCGGCGCCTAACGCGCCTCGTCCGCCGCTCGTCCGGCCGGGGGCAGGTTCCCGGCGAGCACGCGGAGCACGTTGTCGCCCATGACCTTGCGCACCTGCGCTTCGGTCAGGCCTTCGTCGAGCAGCGCCTGCGTGAGCGCGGCGAGCTGGCTCGTGTCGAAGCCGACGGTCGTGCCGCCGTCGTAGTCCGAGCCGAGCCCCGCGTGGTCGGCGCCGACCAGCCGGACCACGTAGGCGAGCGCGCGCGCCACGTCGCCGGGGCTGGTCCCGCAGACCGCCCATTCCCAGTAGCCGATGCCGACGACGCCCCCGCCTTCCGCGATCCGCCGGACGTGCGCGTCCGACAGGTTGCGCTGGTTGTCGCAGGTGCCGCGGACGCCGCCGTGGGAGAACACGGTCGGACGGGTCGAGAGATCGAGTGCTTCGTCGACCGCGGTCGGCGCCAGGTGCGCCAGGTCGAGGGTGATCCCGAGGCGCTCCATCTCGCGGATCGTTTCGCGGCCGAGGGGCGTGAGCCCGCCGCGCTCGAGCCCGTGCGCGGAGCCGCCGTAGTCGTTGTCGAAGAAGTGCGTCAGGCCGATCATGCGGTAGCCCGCGTCGAAGAGCCGCCCGAGGTTCTCGGGGTCGCTCTCGAGCGCGTGCGCGCCCTCGATCGCGAGCAAGGCGCCGGTCACGTCCGCGCCCGCCGCGCGCGCGTCCTGCAGCGCGGCGAGGTCGGCGCGGGTCCGGATGAGCACGAACTCGTCGTCCGAGGCCGCCACGAAGTCCTGGAGACGCGACGCCGCGTGCAGTGCGCGACCCGTCGGGCCGAGCAGCGCGGTCGGCGAGAGCTGGACGGCGCCCGCGAAGGTCAGGCTGTCGAGGCCGTCGCCGGTGTTGGCTTCGATGTTGAGGCCGAAGGGGACGACCGTCGGCAGCGAGAAGACCTGCAGCGCGACGCCGCCCTCCTGCAGGCGTGGGAGATCGACGTGGCCCATGGTGCCGCGTTCGAGCAGGTCCCGTCCGAAGAGCAGGGAGTCCGCATGGAGATCGGCGACGAAGCTCGTGCCGTGCAGGGCTTCGGCGCGCGGGCCGACCTCCGGCAGGCGCTCCGGGGCCACGACGTTGATCCAGCTCTCGAGGCGGAGGCCCAGGTACAGCCAGCCGAGGACGAGGACCGCGCCGAGGATGGAGGCGATCCGCGTGGCCGTTCGCGATCGAGGCATCGAAGGGGTCTCCGGGAGGGGCGAGGGCGCCGCAGGCGGGCCGTCCGCTCAGGCGATCAGGCCGGCGAGGCAACCCGTGAGGCAGGTCGCGATCGTGCCGGCGAGGATCGAGCGTAGTCCAAGGCGCGCCGCTTCGGACCGGCGTTCGGGGGCCAACGCCTCGAGGCCGCCGAGCAGGATCGCGAGCGAACCGAAATTGGCGAAGCCGCACAGCGCATAACTCGCGATCAGCGCGCTCCGGGCGCCGACGCGTCCACTGTCGATCGCCGTCGCCAGGTCTTGATAGGCGATGAACTCGTTCAGCACGGTCTTCACGCCGATCAGCGCGCCGACCTCTCGCGCTTCCGCCCACGGCACGCCCATCAGCGCGGCGACCGGGGCGAAGACGATGCCGAGGACCGCCTGCAGCGTCAGTTCGGGGTAGCCGAAGAGGCCACCCAGACCGCCGAGGGCGCTGTTCGCGAGCGCGATCAGCGCGACGAAGGCGATCAGCAGCGCGCCCACGGCCAGGGCCAGTCGCAGGCCGGCGAGGGCGCCGGCGGCGGCAGCGTCGATCACGTTCTCGGCGCGCGCCTCGTGGGCCGTGGCGCGACCGTCCGCCGTTTCCGGGGTCGCCGTCTCGGGGATCATGATCTTGGCGACGACGAGCGCCGCCGGGGCCGAGATCAGGCTCGCGACGATCAGGTGGCCGGCGTAGTCCGCGGCGCCGAGGATCTGCGCGTAGGTCACGAGCACGGTCCCGGCGATCGTCGACATGCCGAGGGTCATGAACGCGAAGAGCTCGCTCTGCGTCATGCGGGAGAGGTAGGGCCCGACGACGATGCCGGACTCGATCATGCCGACGAAGACGTTGGAGGCGGCGGCGAGGCCCTCCGCTCCGGAGATACCCATCGTGCGGGACAGCAGGCGGGAGATCCCGCGCACGATCGGCTGGACCAGGCGGAGGTGGTAGAGCACGCCGAAGAGCGTCCCCATGAAGATGATCAGCGGCAGCACGCCCAGCGCGAAGCTCGGGCCCGTGTCGAGCAGGGGGCCGAAGAGGAAGCGCGCGCCTGCCTGCGACCCGTCGACCAGGAGCGACACCAACCGCTCGAAGAAGGGCAGCAGCGCGTCGCGGATCGGCGTCGCGAGCAGCAGACCCGCGATCGCGAGCTGGAGCGCGACCCCGCCCACGACCGTGCGGCGGTCGATCGCGCGGCGATCCGTGGAGAGGAGCACCGTGCCGCCGAGCAGGACGAAGAAGCCGACGGCCGACACGGCGCGCAACCCGAGCTCGCTCAACCCGCGTCTCCGGCGAAGCGCGTGACGAGGTCCCGCGCCGCGGCCACCGGTTCGGAGGCCCCGGCCACGACCGAGATCACCGCGAAGCCGCCGACGCCCGCGGAGCGGAGCGCGCCGACGCGTTCGGCGGTGATCCCGCCGATCGCGACGAGCGGGCGCGGCGCGGCGAGGGCGACCGCCTCCCGCAGCGCCTCGAGTCCCCGGGCGTCGTAGGCCGAGTCCTTGGAGGTGGTTCCGAAGACCGGTCCGAACGCCACGTAGTCGACGTCCTCGTCGCGGGTCGCGCGCAGTTGTTCGGGCGTGTGCGTCGACCGCCCGATCGCGAGGCGCGCGCGCACGTCCTCGGGCAGCGCGTCCGGCGGCAGGTCGTCCTGTCCGAAGTGGACCGCGTCCGCCTCCGCCAGGAGGGCGAGGTCGAAGCGATCGTTCACGACGAATCGCACGCCGGCCGCGCGGGTCTCCTCGCGGATCGCCCGGGCCCACGCGAGCGCCTGGCGATCGGTCGCGTGCTTGGCGCGGAGCTGGACCACGGCGGCGCCGCCGGCGCAGGCCTGGCGCGCCTGCTCGACGGGATCCGCCGGCCAGCGCGGGTCGTCGTCCGCGAGGACGTGCAGGCCGCGGTAGTCGGACCCGCGATCGGCCACGTCGCCCAATCGTTCAGCCCCGTTTCGGGAGCTCGATGGCGAGCTCGGTGATCTTCTTGCGCAGCGTGTTCCGGTTGATGCCGAGCAGCGCCGCCGCGCGGATCTGATTGCCGCCGGTCCGGTCGAGCACGACCTCGAGCAGGGGGCGCTCGACGCGCTCCTGGATCTCGCGGTAGAGATCACCCTCTTCTTCGCTTTGGGCGAGCAGCGCCTCGACCTCGTTCGTCACGAGCGACTCCAGGCTCGTGGTCGCGACGAGCGGCGGTGCGGTCGCCTCGAGGAAGTCGAACTCCGTCGGTGCCAGGATCTCGTCGGTCGAGAGCACGAGGGCGCGCTTGATCGCGTTCTCGAGTTCGCGCACGTTGCCCGGCCAGCTGTGGCGCTCGAGGCGTTCGATCGTCGCATCCGGGAGGCTGACCGCGCCTTCGGCGAGCTCGCGCGCGTAGCGCTCGGTGAAGTGGAGGGCGAGGGTACGGATGTCCTCGACGCGCTCCCGCAGCGGCGGGATCGAGAGCGGGACGACGCGCAGGCGATAGAGCAGGTCCTCGCGGAAGGTGTTCTCGCGGACTCCCTCGTCGAGATCGCGGTGGGTCGCGGCGATGATCCGGACGTCGACCAGGATCGGATCGCGGCCGCCGACGGGCGTGACCTCGCCGGACTGCAGCACGCGCAGGAGCTTCGCCTGCAGGTCGATCGGCATGTCGCCGATCTCGTCGAGGAAGAGCGTTCCGCCGGAGGCCTCGCGGAAGCGACCGGCGCGCGCGCTCGTCGCGCCGGTGAACGCGCCGCGCTCGTGGCCGAAGAGCTCGCTCTCGAGCAGCTCCCGCGGAATCGCGGCGGCGTTCACCGCGACGAAGGGACCTTCGCCGCGCGGGCTCGCCGCGTGGATCGCATGGGCCACGAGCTCCTTGCCGGTGCCGCTCTCGCCCGTCAGCAGGACCGGCACGTTGCGCGGGGCGACCTTGCCGACCGTCTTGAAGATCTCGAGCAGCGCCGGGCTCGAGCCGACCAGGCGATCACCGCCGGGAGAGACCGCGCGACCGACCTGGCGGCGGAGCGACCGGACTTCGTCCTTGAGCGCGCGGGTGGATCGCGCCTTCTCGGCGAGGGCCTCGACCTCGGCGAGCGCGAAGGGCTTCACGAGATAGTCCAGGGCGCCGGACTTCATCGACTCGACGGCGTTGTCGAGCAGGTTCTGGGCCGTGATGATCACGATCGCCACGTCGCCACCCGCGGCGCGATGTTGCTGGAGCACTTCGATCCCGGTCATGCCGGGCATCCGGATGTCCATGAAGGCCAGGTCGAAGCCGTCGCTCGCGAGCTCGCGGGCGGCCGCTTCGCCGTCTTCGACCGCGACGACCTCGTGACCGAGGCCCTCGAGGACCTCCTGCAGGACGAAGCGGATCGACGCTTCGTCGTCGGCGACGAGGACGCGCATGGCGTCGCTTGCGGGGTTCATGCGGGGAGCTCCTTCGGAGGTGCGTCGCGCGTGTTCGCGGGCTGCGGCACGAGGGGCGTGAGGGGGAGGTCGACGGCGACGCGCGTGCCTTCGCCGACGACGGAGTCGAGTCGCAGTCGGCCGCCGTGGCGCCGGATCCAGTGCCGGGCGACCGACAGGCCGAGGCCCGTTCCCTTCTGCTTGGTCGTGAAGAAGGGCGTCGAGAGCCGATCGAGGGTGTCGGGCGGGATGCCCGGTCCGGTATCGGAGACGCTGACCTCGATGGTCGGACGCGGTCGGCCGTCGGGACCGACCAGACGATGTTCCAGGGTCATGCCGGTCGAGAGCGTGAGCGTGCCGCCCGTGTCCTCCATCGCCTGCATCGCATTGCGCGCGAGGTTCAGGAAGACCTGCTGCAGCCGCGCCGGATCCGCCTGCAGCTCCGGCAGCGACGGGTCGTATACACGCCGTACTTCGATGCCCTCGTAGCCGCGCTCCAGCTCGAGCAGATCGAGCAGCGAGTCGAGGGGCTTGTGGATGTTCACGTCCTCGACGTCGAGCGCTTCGCCGCGCGCGAACACCATCAGCTCGTCGACCAGGCCCGAAATACGATCGACCTCGCCGACGATCAGGTCCGCCGCCTTCCGGGCGCGGTCGTTCTTCGCGCCGATCGAGAGGAGCTCCGCGGCGCCGCGGATGCCACCGAGGGGATTCTTCACTTCATGGGCGATGCCGGCGGCGATGTGGCCGTACGATTCCTGGCGCTCCCGCTCGCGGATCTCCTCGCGCAGCGAGCGGGCGGCGCTGCGGTCGCGGATGGTGACCACGATCGGGCGCGTCGCGCCGGTGCCGGGTTGCTCCTCGCGGAGCAGGGCGACGGAGACGTCGACCGGGAGCGGCGGGGCGAGGGGGCGCGGGAACTCGACCTCGTCGTGGATCGCCGCGTCGGTGAGGGACGGCAGGTCGAACTCCGTCTTCACGAGGCCGTCCGAGTCGAGCGCGACGTCGTTCGGGTCCCAGAGGGTCGAGGTGGACTCGATCGGGCCGAAGTAGGTGTACACGCCGAAGGGCATGCCCATTCCGCGCAGCTGATCGCCCAGCTTGACGAGCCCGGGCGAGTCGACGGCGTTGTCGTAGAAGTTCGGGCCCTGGTCGCTCCAGAAGGAGAAGGCGTACACCGCCAGCTCGGTCAGCCCAAGCTTGGCCAGGTCGTCCAGGTGGAAGCGGTAGTCGTCCCAGCTGGTGGTCTTGCCGGCGAGGAGCGCGACGGTGCGCGTCTCGAGCAGGGATCGGTACGGCGAGGGCGGTGCGGTCGACATCGGCAG
>JBCCZJ010000105.1:0-12775 GCA_039187915.1 Myxococcota bacterium | reverse complement strand
GCCGGCGACCTGATCACGCTCTTCGTCTGGTGGGAGCTCACGGCGATCTCGTCGGTCTTCCTCGTCTGGGCGAGTCGGACCGAGCGCGCCCTCCGCGCCGGCCAGCGCTATCTCGTGATCCAGGTGAGCTCCGGCCTGCTCCTGCTGCTCGGGGCGATCATGCTCCACCAGGAATCCGGCTCCCTGGTCTTCGAGCACATCGGTCTGGGCTCCAGCGGTGGCACGCTGATCTTCCTCGCTTTCGGGATCAAGGCCTGTTTCCCGCTGCTCCACGGCTGGATGAAGGACGCGTATCCCGAGGCGACGATCACGGGGACGGTCTTCCTCTCCGGCTTCACCACCAAGCTCGCGATCTACGCGCTCGCGCGCGGGTTCGCCGGCACGGAGATCCTGATCCCGATCGGCGCGACGATGACCGCCTTCCCGATCTTCTTCGCGGTGATCGAGAACGACCTGCGCCGGGTGCTCGCCTACAGCCTGAACAATCAGCTCGGCTACATGGTCGTCGGGATCGGGATCGGGACCGAGCTGGCCCTGAACGGCGCCGTCGCCCACGTCTTCGCGCACGTGATCTACAAGGCGCTGCTCTTCATGTCGATGGGCGCGGTCCTCCTCCGGGTCGGGACGGTCAATGGCTCCGATCTCGGCGGGCTCTACAAGTCGATGCCCTGGACGACCTTCTTCTGCATCGTCGGCGCCGCCTCGATCTCGGCCTTCCCGCTCACCTCCGGCTTCGTCTCGAAGTCGATGATCCTGACCGCCTCCGCGGAAGGGCACTACCTGATCCCCTTCCTGGTGCTGCTCTTCGCCTCTGCCGGCGTCTTCCATCACTCGGGCATCAAGATCCCCTTCTTCGCCTTCTTCGCGCACGACCGCGGCTTCCGGGTCAAGGAAGCGCCGGCGAACATGCTGGCCGCCATGGCCGTCGCGTCCTTCTTCTGTATCGCGATCGGCTGCTTCCCGAGCGTGCTCTACGGATTGCTGCCCTACGAGGTCGACTACGTCCCGTACACGACGGCCCACGTCGTGCAGCAGCTCCAGCTCCTGCTCTTCTCTGCGCTCGCCTTCACGTTCCTGATGAAGACGAAGCTCTATCCGCCGGAGCTCCGCAGCGTGGTCCTCGACGTCGACTGGATCTGGCGCCGCGCGCTGCCGGCGACCTGGAACGGGATCGTTTCCGTCTGGACGGACGGACTCGAGACCTTCGGGATGATCGCGGAGACCGTCCGCGTCCGTGCGCTAGGCCAGCTCTCCGCGCTGCTCTCGCCCTGGTCGCGCTTCGGCGAGCCCTGGCCGACCGGCGCGACGGCGATGTGGGCTGCGGCGCTGCTCTTCGCCTACCTGTTCCTGTCGTACTGACCCGCTGGTGACCGCACGTCGCGCGCTGCCGAAGCGTCTTCGGCGGCTCTTCGACGGCGTGTGCGGGACGGGCCCGCGCTAGGCTGGCGCGGTGGACCCGTCTCTCGTCTCGCTCTCGAATTTCCTTTCGCGCGTCCTGCGCCACCGCCCGGAGTCGATCGGGATCGTGCTGGACGCGCAGGGATGGGTCGAGATCGGGACGCTCCTCGAGCGCGCGGCGGCGAACGGAAAGCCGATCGATCGCGCCGACTTCGACCGCGTCGTCGCCGACAACGACAAGCAGCGCTTCGCCCTTTCTGAGGACGGGATTCGCATTCGGGCCCGGCAGGGTCACTCGATCGAGGTCGACCTCGGGCTGGAAGCCGTGACGCCGCCGGATCTGCTCTTTCACGGGACGGTCGAGCGGTTCCTCACTTCGATCCGCCATCAAGGGCTGCGGAAGAAGCAGCGGACGCACGTCCACCTGTCCGCGACCGAGTCGATCGCGCGTCAGGTCGGGGGGCGGCGCGGCGAGGCGGTCGTGCTGAAGGTCGAGTCGGGCCGGATGGCGGCGGAGGGCTTCGCCTTCTACCGATCCGAGAACGGCGTCTGGCTCGTCGACCGCGTGCCGCGGGCGTTCCTGCTCTTCCCGCGTGGGGCGATTCGGCGGCGGCGCCCCTAGCGTCGCCGCGCGCGATCGGCTCTCATTGTTCCGCCCGCTCAATCCGCCGAGGAGTCCACCCTGCGATGGCCGACGACACGCCCCACGTGCTCTACGAGAAGCGTGACGGGATCGCGACGATCACGCTCAACCGCCCCGAGCGGCGCAATGCCTTCAGTCCCGAGTCGATCATCCGGCTCGCGGAGGCGTGGATCGACTATCGAGACGACGACGACCTGCGCGTCGCCATTCTGACCGGTGCCGGGGACAAGGCGTTCTGCGCCGGCGGCGACCTCGGGAGCCTGCTTCCGCTCTTCACCGGCGCGAAGCAGCCCGAGGACGAGTGGGGCGAGCGGCTGATGGCGAACGTCGCGGAGTACATGTCGACCGCGCTCCTCCGGCCCTTCGAGCTCTACAAGCCGATCGTCGCGGCGATCAACGGGTTCGCCCTCGCCGGAGGATCGGAGCTGCTGCAGGCGACCGACATCCGGATCGCGTCCACGAACGCGTCCTTCGGTCTCTCCGAGCCCCAGCGGGGCCTCGTGCCGGGCGCCGGGTCGATGGTTCGCCTCCCGCGTCAGGTGCCGTGGGCGAAGGCGATGGAGATCCTGATGACCGGCGATCCGGTCTCGGCGGAGGCGGCCCTGGCGATGGGCTTCGTCAATGACGTCGTGGAGCCGGAAACGCTGATGCCCCGCGCGCTGGCCTTCGCCGAGCGACTGAAGAAGAACGCCCCGCTCGCCGTCGCCGCGGTCAAGGAGGCCGCGCTCCGCACGAGCGGGCTGCCGCTCGAGGAGGCCTTCGCGATCGAGAACGAAGTGTCGGCGCGCGTCGCGACGTCTGCGGACGCGCGGGAGGGGCCGCGCGCGTTCATGGAGAAGCGCGACCCGGTCTGGACCGGGCGGTAGATGGGGAGAGCGAACATGATGAGTCCGATCGAGGTCGTGCAACGGGTGGTCGAATGCGACAACGGACGGGATGCCGAAGGCTACCGGGCGATCCTGCACGACGACTACCTGTCCTACGTGCACGGCAACGCGCAGAACGAGGGGGCCGACGTCGAGGTCGCTGCCCTCGCGGCGTGGTGGCAGGCGGCGAGCGACGTCCATCTCGAGATCCTCGAGATGGTCGAGACCGACGGGCTCGTGACGCTCCGCTATACGCTGACGGGCACGAACGACGGAGACCTCTTCGGCCTGCCGGCGACCGGCAAGTCGTTCCACGTCGAGAACTGCACGCTGCTCCGCGTGGTCGACGGCAAGGTCAAGGAGACGTTCCGATACTCGGACACCATGGGGCTGATGACCCAGCTCGGGGTGATTCCGACCGGCGAGTGAACGCGACCCGTCGACGCCCCGAGGACGGGCCGTCGACTCAGCTGAGCGCGCCCGCCGCCGCGATCTCGGAGATCTCGTCGTCGTCGTAGCCGAGGATCTCCTTCATGACCTCGAAGGTATGCTCGCCGATCAGCGGGCCCGCGTGGGTCGGGGCGGACGGGGTCTTCGAGAACTTCGTGACCGGCCCATCGAAGCTCTGGCGGCCGAAGCCCGCGTGGTCGAGCTCGATCCAGAAAGACCGCGCTTCGAGCTGGGGGTCGTGTCGGTAGTCGCGCGCGCGGAGCGGGACGTAGGCGGGGACGCCGGCTACTCGCAGCCGGTCCGCGATCTCGAAGGCCTTCTCGGAGGCTGCCCAGCGGTCGAGGATCGCGTCGATCTCGTCGCGCCGGGCGATCCGCGCGTCGATCCCGTCGAGCTCCGCCCCGCCGAGCGCCTCGAGCTCGGGCACGAGGCCGCAGAGCGCGCGCCACTGGTCGCTCGTCCGCGTCTCGATCGCGACGAAGCGCTCCGTCTCGCTCGTCCGGTAGACGCCGTGCGGGCAGCCCCATTCGGAGTCGAGGCCCGGTTGCGCGAGCACGCGGCCGGTGCGCTGCGAGTCGAGGATCGTGGGCGCCAGGTGGTGGATCGAGGCTTCGATCTGGGAGACGTCGATCAGCTGCCCCTCTCCTGTCCGGTCCCGGTGGTGGAGCGCGGCGACCAGTGCCGACAGGGCGTAGCGCGGCGAGATGAAGTCGGTGTAGGCGCCCCAGGGCGAGACCGGCTTGCGGTCGGGCCAGCCCGTGATCCCGGTGAAGCCGCCGAGGGCCGCGCCGTGGATGCCGAAGCCGGTGTGCTTGCGCTCGGGGCCCGTCTGGCCGCGCATGCAGCTGTAGAGCATCACGATGTCGGGCTTGATCTCGCGGAGCTGCTCGTAGCCGAGGCCGATCCGTTCGGCGGTCCCGGGCGTGAAGTTCTCGATGACGACGTCCGCCCACTCGACCATGCGATGGGCGACGGCGAGGCCTTCGGGCTTCGTGAAGTCGATCGCGATGCCCTTCTTGCTCTGGTTGAAGTTGGCGGCCATGTGGCCGGTCGTCGTGCCCGGATCGCCGAGCCAGGGCGGTATGAAGCGGAGCGTGTCGACGCGGCTCTCGGTCTCGACGCGGAGGACGGTCGCGCCCATGTTGGCGAGATCCTTCGTGATGAGCGGACCCGCGGCGATCCAGGAGAAATCCGCGACCTTCAGGCCTTCGAAGACCCGGGTTCGCGGCGCGGGATTCGGCACGGTGGGCGGGAGGGGCGTCCGCTCGAGGTCGTCGGTGAGCGCCTGATCCTGGCCGAGGGCGGGCGCCGGTCGGTCGTATTCGATCGGCGTCCGGCCGAGCCGCGCGAAGGGCCCGGGGACCTTGTCCCCGTCGAGGTCGACCCAGAACTCGCGTTCGATCAGCTGCGGATCCGCGAGCAGATCGGGGGCCGTGTTCACCGGCGCGATCAGCCACTTCCCCTTGACCGCCTGGGCCTGGATCTCGGCCTTCGTCATCGTCTTGAGATGGGCCTTGAACTGCTCGACTCCGCGCAGCGCCGTGGCGAGCTCGAGCTTGCCCTCCTGGAGGTCCTGGATCCAGGTCAGCCACTGGACCTCTCTGAGGTCGTCGTCGAGGCCGCCCTGTTCGCCGATCCACTTCATGCACGAATCGAAGCCGAAGGCGCCCTGGGCGCCGAGCACGAGGACGATCACCACGAAGCCGTCCTTGCAGGGCTCCATCACGGGCAGGTCGAGTCCCTCGAAGACGACCATCGTCCCGGTTCGTCCGGCGCGGTCGTCGCCGAAGTTCGGCATCTCCTGGTCGACGGCGCTGAAGCTCGTCTGGTTCATGAGGCTCCAGAGGACCGCCGTCTGGACGGACGAATCGAGATGCTGTCCCTCGCCGGAGCGGTTGCGCGCGTAGAGCGCCATCAGCGCGTCGGCGGCGGCCTGCGTCGCGCCGAGATGGGCCGTTTCGGGCAGGCCGATCGGGAGCGGGGCACGATCACCGTCTCCGGTCGAATTCAGGAGCCCGCCGGCGGCGGCGAGCGTGAGATCCGTGGCCGGCTGCTTCGCATAGGGGCCGTCCTGGCCGAAGGGCGAGACCGACACGTAGAGGAGCGCAGGGTTGAGCGCCTCGAGGTCCGCGTAGCCGAGGCCCTTCGACGCCATCTCGCCGGGGGTCGACGATTCGAGGAGCAGATCGGCCGTCTTCACGAGGGCGAGGAAGCGGTCGCGATCGTCCGGGTCGTCGAGGTCGAGCACGACGCTTCGCTTGCCGAGGCCCCAGGCGCGCCAGAAGAGCGACTGCTCCGGGTCACCGCTACCGGGCTCCGGACGCGGCGCGTCCGCGGAGGGCGTCGTCGCGAAGGGCGGGGCGAAGCGGGCATCGCAGCCCCCCGGCGGCTCGACCTTGATCACCTCGGCGCCGAGGTCGGCGAGGATGCGGCCGGTGGCTTCGCCGAGGGCGGTGGTCAGGTCGAGGACACGGATTCCTTCGAGGGCGCGACAGGGCATGGGGCGTTCCTTCGGGTCGGGAGCGGCATCCGCCCGGAGGTGGGCGGATCCGCGAAATGGAAACGCCCGCGCGGCCCCGGGTCAACCGGGTCGCGCGGGCGTTCTGCGATCAGCAACGAGGCCCGTGCGGCGCGCCAGAAAAGCGCCCGCGGCCCGAGCGCGCCCTGCGCGCGCCCGGAACAAGCGCCCGCGGCCCGAGCGCGTCCTGCGCGCGCTAGGAGACCGGCCGCAGCTGGTTCAGCTCGCGCGTGTTGTCGCGCAGGATCTGGAGCGTCTGCGTCTCGTCGAACTGGTCGAGCTCCTTGACGTAGTCGAGCGGCGTGGGCATGCCTTCGATGTGCGGCCAGTCGGAGCCGAAGATGACGCGATCGGTCCCCATGTGGTGGGCGACCTCGTTGACGTCGTCCTCCCAGAAGGGGTTGATCCAGACGTGCTGGCGGAAGCTCTCCGCCGGGTGATCCTTGTAGTAGTTCGCGATCGAGAGGCGGTTCGCCGACTGGTTCAGCTTCCGATAGAGGTCCGGCAGGAACTCGGCGCCGTTCTCGATCGACGCGATCCGGACGCCGGGATGGCGCTCGAAGAGCTTCTCGAAGGCGCACGTGATCAGGAAGTCGTAGGCGGCGCGTTCGATGTTGAAGTGCTTGATGTTCGGGGCCATCGCGGCGCCGAGGCCGTCGGCGGTGAAACCGTCCTGCACGTAGCCGTGGGTCGTGTAGCCCGAGTCGGAGGCGTGGACGACGACGGCGATGCCGGACTCCGAGACCCGCGCCCAGAAGGGATCGTGTCGCTCGTGGGAGGGCGAGAAGGTGCCCTCCCGCGTGTGGACCGCGGCCGGGCGCATGCAGACGACGCGCGCGCCTTCCTTGAGGGCCCACTCCAGCTCGCTCACGGCAAAGTCGACGTCGGCGAGCGAAATGTAGGGCGCGCCGAAGATCCGATTCTGGTAGGCGACGCCCCAGTCCTCGTGGAGCCAGCGGTTGAAGCCGTGGAAGAGGACCTTGACCGCTTCCGTGTCGTGCTTGATCAGCTCTTCGTAGAGGACGCCCAGCGTCGGGAAGAGCCACATGGCCTCGATGCCCTGCTCGTCCATCTTGTCGAGGCGGGCGTCGGGGTTCATGTAGTAGTCGGGCAGCGGCTCGCGCTCGCGGAGGGCCTTCATCATGGAAGTGCCGTCGGGGTTGCCGCGGAGGAAATCCGAGATCGCGCCGGGCATGGCGATGGGATCCCAGGTCGGGTTCTTGACCGCGTGCGCGAGCTTGCCGCCGACGACGTGGTGCTTACGGCCCTCGATCTCCGCCCACTGGACGCAGCGCGCGTGCCATTCCTTCGGCACGTGGCGCGTGAAGGCGTCCAGCGCCTCTTAGTAGTGATTGTCGCAGTCGAAGGGCAGGTAGCCGAGTTCCTGGGCGACGGGATTGTCCGTGGCGTGGGCGTTCGAGAAGGCCATGGGCGTGCTCCTGTAGGGATCCGGGTCGTGAGATCGAGGCGGGGGCCACGCGCGCGCGTGCCGCGGCGGAGCCTGCAGCCGGAGAGCGGGGGCCGAACGATCGTTCGTGCCCCCGGAGTCTAGCTGACTCGTGGTCCGCGGCGACACATCGGCGAGAGGCAAGTCGGCCGCGATCACGCCCCATGGCGGCGCTGCGCTTTCGGGGCGGCGCCTCCCGCGCGATGCTCGGCCCGGGGGGGTCGAAGGCCCCCCGCCCGTTTCGCCCAGCAGGAGACCGATGCCGATCCCTCGCCCCGCGCAGCCGCCGACGCCGGCGCCCGACGCCTTCCCGATCCACCGCAGCGCCGTCGCCGACGACATGACCCTGGGCTACGTCCGGGAGGGCGTGGGGGGCTACCCGCTGCTCCTCGTGCACGGCTACCCCGAATCCAAGCGCATCTGGTGGCGCAACATCGAACCGCTCGTCGCCGCCGGTTACGAGGTCGTGGTGCCGGACCTGCGCGGCTACGGCGACTCGGATCTGTCGGGGAAGGACGAGTACGACCTCGTCCTCTATTCGCGGGACTGCTTCGCGCTCATGCACGACGTCCTCGGGCATGCGCGATTCGGGCTCGTCGGGGGAGACGTGGGCGGGACGGTGATCGTCGACATGGCGAACCGCTACCCCGAGCACGTGTCGAAGATGGTCTTCTTCAACACCGTCGCGCCCTTCGTGCCCGACGAGGTGGCCTGGTACGAGGCGCGGAAGCTCGACCTCGATCCGCTGCCCCACGGCCCGACCGGCGACTACCGCATCCGGCAGGGCCGGGACCCGGACGCGCTCCGTGCAGAGCTCGACACGCCGCAGCGCTGCCGTCAGTGGGTCCGCGACTTCTACGAGCATCGTCTCCTCGCGTCCCCGTACTCCTTCGAAGAAGCCGACTACGACTTCATGACCGAGCCCTTCGCCGATCTCGAGCGCCTGGCCGCGGCCTGGGCGCCGTACCAGCTCGAGTACGGCCGGCCGATGAGCGAGCTGCCGCTCCTCATGCAGAAGACCGAGACGCCGACCCTCGTGCTCTACGGGCCCGAGGACCGGGTGGTGCCGAGCGACTTCGCGAAGCGCTGCGAGATCGCCTTCCCGAATCGGACGGGCCCGCTGATCGTGCCGGAGTGCGGCCATTTTCTGCAGTGGGAGCGCGCCGACGTGCTGAACGAGGTCGTCCGGTTCTACTTCGCGGAGGAGCGCGGCTGATGGCCCGAGCGACCCTGCGTGGCCTCGACTTCTATTACGAGCAGACGGGCTCGGGGGACGGGCGTCCGAAGCTCCTCTTCGTGAACGGGACCGGCGGCGACCTGCGACAGCAGCCACGGCTGTTCGACGGTCCGCTCACGGACGCGTTCGAGATCGTGGCGCACGACCAGCGCGGGCTCGGGCAGTCGGCAAAGCCCGACGGGCCCTACACGATGGCCGACTACGCCGACGATGCCGCGGCGCTCCTCGATCACGTCGGTTGGGACCGCGTCCACGTGCTCGGCGTGTCCTTCGGCGGAATGGTCGCCCAGGAACTCGCGCTGCGGCATCCGGATCGGATCGATCGACTGGCGCTGTGCTGCACGTCGAGCGGAGGGGCCGGAGGCGCGTCGTACCCGCTGCACGAGCTCGCCGAGGTCGAGCCCGATCGCTTCATGACGCGCGTGCTCGAGATCGGGGATACGCGCTGGGCTTCGGGCGAGGCGGGGCGCGACGCCGACCGCTTCGCCCTGATCGTCGAGTTCATGAAGAAGCGACGGCAGCTCCCGGACGACGGCGAGGATCCGGCGACGAAGGCGCGCGGCGCCGCGCTCCAGCTGGAGGCCCGGCGTGGTCACGACACCTGGGATCGCCTCGCCGGGATCCGCGCGAAGACCCTGCTCTGCGGCGGGCGCTACGACGGCATCGCCCGGCCCGAGAACATGGAGAACCTGCACGCGCGGATCCCGGACGCCGAGCTCGCCTGGTTCGAGGGCGGCCACGCCTTCCTGCTCGAGGATCGAAGCGCGTACGCGAAGATCGTCGTGTTCCGGACGGCAGACTGAGGCCGGGCGCTGCGGGCGCGCGGTGTTCCGGCAGGCGCACCGGTTGCCGTCAGGCCGGCCGCGTGGCGTCAGGCGGGCCGGTTGCCGTCAGGCGGTCCGCTTGCGCAGGGCGAAGGCGAGCCCGCCGCCGATCGCGCCCAGGACGACGGCGACGAAGCCGCGCACGAACACGAAGTCGAAGATGGGATCGATCGGCATCACGATCGTCTCCTCGATCGACGCCCATTTGTGTGCACCGCCTCCGCTCGCGGAGAGCGCGATCGCCATGTCGAGCATGTCGCGCCGGCTGCGATAGCGCACGATGCCGATCTGGTCCCAGGTGCCCGCCGAAGCGTCCGACGGGATGAAGGGACCCGCGTAGCGAGCGATCAGGAAGGGGTGGGAACCGCGGGCGAGGAGCGCGGGGAGGACGGCCCGGCTGTAGCGGTTCGCGGCGGCGCGGGGATCGTCGTCGTAGGGCGCGTCCGGCGGATAGAGCGCCTTCTCGCGGTAGCGCATCAGGTTCAGCATGTAGAACTCGTCCCCGTCGTCCTGGCTCGCGAGCACCCGGAACGATTCGAGGAGGTCTCCGTCGTGCGCCTCCGCGTGCTCCTCTTCATCCGATCGGCCCGCTTCGATCCGCGCGAGCATCGCCTCGGTCTCTTCCGCCGTGAGCGGCGTGCCCGATCCCCCGTACCAGAGGACGAAGGTGACGTAGAGCACGAGGGTCGCGAACAGGACGATGCGCGAAGGGGTCATGGGACGCTCCTGGCCGGGTTCGGCCGGGAGGGTAGAGCGCTCGGGGATCGCGCGCCGGAGGGGCGGGCGCTGCGCTAGCGCGCGTCCAGCGCCAGGATCGGCTCCACGTAGTCGTAGCCGAGGGCCTGCGCGACGTGCGGCTCGGTCACGTGGCCCGCGCACACGTTGAGTCCGTTCAACAGGTTCGGGTCGCCCAGGAGCGCCGGATGGACGCCGCGGTCCGCGATCCGCTGGACGAAGGGCAGGGTCGCGTGATTGAGGGCGTAGGTGGACGTCCGAGGGACGGCGCCCGGCATGTTGGCCACGCAGTAGTGGACGACGTCGTCGACGACGAAGGTGGGTTCCGCGTGGGTCGTCGGGCGCGACGTCTCGAAGCAACCCCCCTGGTCGATCGCCACGTCGACGAGGACCGAGCCGCGACGCATGGCGGCCACGTGCTCGCGGGTCACGAGATGCGGCGCCGCGGCGCCGCGCACGAGGACCGCTCCGATGACGAGGTCCGCGTCCACGACGAAGCGGTCGATCGCCTCGGTCGTGGAGTAGAGGGTCCGGAGGGAGGCGCCGAAGCGGGCGGAGAGGGATTCGAGGACGTCGATGCTCCGGTCGAGGACGCTGACGTCGGCGCCGAGCCCGAGCGCCATCTGGATCGCGTTCGCGCCGACCACGCCGCCGCCGAGCACGACGACCTTCGCGGGTTCCACGCCGGGGACGCCGCCGAGCAGCAGTCCCGCGCCACCGCGACTCGCCTCGAGGCTGGCGGCGCCGGCCTGGATCGACATCCGACCCGCGACCTGCGACATCGGCGTGAGCAGCGGAAGGCCGCCTCGCGCTCCCGTCACGGTCTCGTAGGCGATGCACGTCGCGCCGCTCGCGACGAGGTCCTTCGTCTGGTCGGCGTCGGGCGCGAGGTGGAGATAGGTGAAGAGGGTGTGGTCGGAACGCAGGCGCGCGCGCTCGGACGCCTGGGGCTCCTTGACCTTCACGATCAATTCGGCCGTCTCGAAGACCGCGTCCGGCGTCGCCAGGATCTCGGCGCCGGCGCGCACGTAGGCCTCGTCGTCGGCGTCGATGCCTTGCCCGGCGCGGGTCTCGACGAAGACGGCGTGACCGCCTGCCGAGAGCTCCCGCACGCTCGCGGGCGTCAGGCCGACGCGCCGCTCCTCGTTCTTGATCTCCTTCGGGACCCCGATCCGCATCGCGTACTCCTCCGTCTCCCGAATCATCGACGCGTCGTCGCATCGGCTGTACTCGGGACGGGCAGGGCGCGTCCTCGAATCCCGGGCCGACCCTGGCACCGGACGCCCGAGACATCTGCACAGGAACGAGGAGCGCAACCCGTCGGCAGTTCCCCGATCGACCTCGGGGGATCCCCGGGGCGCGCCCATCGGGCGCGGCGTGTCGAGCGGGTGGCGCGCTAGCGCCGCGGGGCGCGGCGTGTCGAGCGGGTGGCGCGTTAGCGCGGCGGGGCGAGGGAGGGGACGTCCAGGTCTCCGGGCCGCGCGTTCGGTGCGGAGGACGCCTTGCAGAGCGCCAGGAAGTCGTTCACCAGGTATTCCCAGGGCGAGCGGAATCGCGGCTGCGCTTCGCCCGGGTCGTAGTCGGCGTAGGCCGCGACCTCCTTGGGCGCCGGGAAGGCGTCGAGTCCCTCGCGGGCGAGCAGGACCTCGCAGCGTCCGTAGTGATGGAGATGGCTCACCACGATCACGCAGCGGTTGCCGGCGAAGGCGTACCGCGGAAGATGCTCGACGAAATGGCGGAGGACCTGGCTCGTGTTCCAGTCGCGCGGCGGGGTCACCAGCGCGGGCTCGGGGGCCTCTTCGCGCTCGGCGAGGGCGAGCCCGATCTCGTGCTGCGCGCCGATCCAGGCTTCGGGGAAGAGTCGGTGACAGCGGGCCAGCGTCGCTGCGAGCGCGACGTTGTTCGGTCCCGGCTGGCGGTCTTCGGGGCGTCGCGCGAAGGGCGAGTCGAGGCGGTAGCCGAAGGAGAGCGCGAGGATGGCGGCGGGCGCCGGATGCAGGATCGCCGGTCGCGGCGCCTGGTCGATCGGCTCGAAGACGTGGGTGACCTGCTCGATCGGGAGG
Source organism: Myxococcota bacterium (assembly GCA_039187915.1). GTDB lineage: Bacteria > Myxococcota_A > UBA9160 > UBA9160 > UBA4427 > UBA4427. The sequence goes on along the minus strand of JBCCZJ010000105.1, from coordinate 594 downwards.
GTCCAGCCCCGCGCGATCTCGACGCCCTCGCGGCCGGTGCGGCGCTCGATCTCTTCGCAGAGGGCATCCACGAGACGCGGCGAGAACGCCCGTCCCTCGTAATGGCTCCGGACCCGCTTGATCAGCGCAGGATGCTTCATGGTCTCCTCGTTCCCCGGGCGCTCGCTCGCCCGCGCGTGGGCGGGAACGCGCCCTCGCCCTGTGAGTACCTCGGCCCGGGGCAGGGTGACCCGCGGAACGCGGCCCGGAAGAGCGGCTGGGGAGATTGCGTGGCGTCTGCGGACCGGCTGCCGGTGTGCTGCATGTTGCCCGACGCCCCCGACGCCCCCGACGCCCCCGTCGCCCCCGTCGCTGGATGCGCGCCCGATTTTTTCGTCCACCAGAGACCGACGGGGTGTGGCGGTTCGGGGAGGCTCCGCATTCATCCCCTCGAAGACCCGGAGCATGGCGTCCGATTCCGAATGTGTCCACGAGAGGAATCGTGCATACGCGGATCGGAATCCGTGCCCCGCAAGTCGAAGGCAATTTCGGGTTCGGCTCGCCCCGGGCAGGGGCGGGACGGCGACTCGGATGGCTAGTGTTGTCGCTCCGCGG
>JBCCZJ010000104.1:0-12795 GCA_039187915.1 Myxococcota bacterium | reverse complement strand
TCGAGTTCTGCGGTCCCTCCGGCGAAGCCATGCGCTCGCTCGGCGACAAGATCACGTCGAAGCGCCTTGCCGAACACGCGGGCGTCCCGGTCACCGACTGGAGCGGCGGCGAGCTCGCCGACGAGAGCCACGCGGAGCGCGAAGCGTCCCGCATCGGCTACCCCGTCGTGCTGAAGGCGACGGCGGGCGGCGGCGGGCGTGGCATCCGGATCGTCGAGAAGGCCGAGGAGATCGCCGAGGCCTTCCGCTCGGCCCAGTCCGAGGCGCTGAACGCGTTCGGCAACGGCGCGCTCTTCGTCGAGGCGATGGTCACCGGGGGGCGCCACATCGAAGTCCAGGTCGCCGCCGACAAGCACGGGCACGCCCGCGCCTTCGGCTGCCGCGACTGCTCGGTCCAGCGACGCCACCAGAAGGTCCTCGAAGAGGCCCCGCCGCCCGGACTCGACCCGGCGCTGCTGGGCCGCCTCGAGGCGTCCGCGGTCCGGCTCGTCGAGCACGTCGGCTACTGCGGCGTCGGCACCGTCGAGTTCCTGCTGACCGGCGAGGACTTCTTCTTCCTCGAGGTGAACCCGCGCCTGCAGGTCGAGCACGGCATCACCGAGATGATCGCCGGCGTCGACCTCGTCGAGATCCAGATCCGCATCGCCCGAGGCGAGTCGATCGCGGACATCCCGCGTCAGAATCGCGGCCTCGCGCTCGAGGCCCGGGTCTGCGCCGAGGATCCGGACGAGGGTTTCCTGCCCGCGCCGGGCCGGATCGCGCTCTTCGAGCCGGCCCTCGGCCCCAACACGCGGATCGACTCCGGCGTGACGACCGGCGTCGTGATCTCGAACGACTTCGACTCCCTGATCGCGAAGGTGATCACCACGGGCGACGATCGCGACGAGATGCTCGCGCGCATGGCGTGCGCGCTGCGCGACCTCGAGCTCGTCGTCGAGGGCGGTGCGACCAACACGGGCTACCTGCTCTCGATCCTCGAGAGCGACGATTTCCGCGCGGGCGGCGTCGACACGCGCTGGCTCGACCGCTGGGGGGCGGCGCGTCCGACGATCGCCGAGCTGCATCCCGGGCTCGCCAGGGACGCCCTCGTCGCCGCGGCGATCCTCGCCTATCAGCGCAACCGCGCGACGGTCCGGAACGGCGTCTTCTCCGACGGCCGCATGGATCGGCTGCCGAGCTCCGAGGGGCAGCAGATCGACCTCACGCATGGCACCCAGAGCTATCGCCTCAAGGTCTTCGCGATGGGCAGCTGGCGCTACCGCGTCCACCTCGACGGCGTCGCCGTCGGCGCGACCATGCGCGAGGAAGGCGAGCACGCGGCGCGGCTCGAGATCGACGACCGCGTCCGGCGCGTGATCTACGACGCGAACGATCGCGGGTTGCGGCTCGAGGTCGACGGCCATCCGCTCCGTTTCGGCTCGCAGACGGCGGGGCAGGTCCGTTCGAGCACGCCGGCGGTCGTCGTCGGTGTCCAGGTCGAGGTCGGCCAGACGGTCGAAGCGGGTCAGCCGCTCGGTCTGCTCGAGGCCATGAAGATGGAGATCGGCTTCAACGCGCCGGTCGGGGGCACGATCAAGGAGATCCTCGTCTCGAAGGGCCAACAGGTCGCGGCCGGCGACGTGATCCTCGTGATCGAGGAGTCCGCGGAAGACGAGGCGGGCGCCGCTTCGAACCGGCTCTCGCTGCCGGAGCAGGTCGATCCCCTGGCGCTGCTCTTCCGGCCGGAGGAGACCGAGGACGGGACGCGTCTGCTCGCGACGCCCGACCTGCGGACGGCGGACCGGGCGGATCTGCGCGTGCGGCGCGCGGCGATGGACGCGATCCGAGACGAGGTCCGTCGCGTGCTGCTCGGCTACGACGCGAATCCCGATCGGGCCGAATCGCTCACGGCCTTCCTCGAAGCGCCGCTGCCCGACGGCATCTCCGAGAGCTTCCTGCGCGAGCTCGCCGAGATCCGCCACGAGATCGCCGCCTTCGCGGACGTCGAGCTGCTCTCGGTCCGCGCGCCCTCGGCCTCGATCTCCGGCGAGTCCGGCCCCTCGAACAGCGCGCGGCTGCGCATGTACCTGCGCCGGATCGAGGCGGAAGGCGCGGGGATCGACGAGGGCTACCTCGAGCTCGTGCATGCCGCCTTCCGACACTACGGTGTGTCGGACCTCGGTGATCTCGACGCCCAGCGCCGCGCCCTGCTGCGAATTCTCTCGTGCCAGGCGGACAAGTCGCTCCGGCTCTCGTTGATGCTCGGGGTGCTGCGTCGGACGACGGCGGTCGCCGGCGCCGGGATCGATCTCGGCGACGACGACGGACTCGCGCGGTCGCTCAACCGGATCGCGCGTCTGCGGCCCCAGGTCACGGATCCGGTCGCCGATGCCGCCCTCGAGGCGGCCTACGTGCTCTTCCAGCAGCCGGGGATCGAGGCGCGCGCCAAGCGGTCCTCGCGCGGGGTCCAGCAGTGGCTCGCGCAGTCGGAGCTCGACGTCGTGGCCCCGCCCGGAGACGTGCTCCTCGAGCTGGCCTCGTCGCCGCGGCTCGTCTTCGAGCGGGTGGGGCGATGGATCTCGGGCGACGAGCCCAGCCGTCGCGCGATCGCGCTCGCGGCCCACGTCCAGCGACGGTACGCGCCGGCGCGCCCGGAGGCCTATCGCGCGGTGCGCGTCGACGGCGAGCCGATCCACTGCGTCGAGTATCCGGACAAGGGCGTCGTGCTCGCGGCGAGCGGTCCCGGCGGCGATGCGGTCGTGTGGATGGACCGGCTCGTTCGCGGGGCTTCGGAGCTCCTCGAGCACGATCCGTCGACGCCGATCCTGGCCCTCGAGTACCTCGTCCCCTCGGAATCCCAGCTCGACTGGCGGGGCGTCCTCGAGACCCTCGAATCCACGTGGGGCGAAGCGGGCCTCGAAGCGCGCATGACGATCGGCTGGCTCACGCCGGACGGCGAGGGCGACGTCTATCGGACGCTGGTGCGGCGGGAGGGTCGACTCGAGCTCGCGACCGAGGACCACGATCTCCATCCGGAGACCGCCACCCGGATCGGGCTCGGTCGCTACGAGCATTTCGAGCTCGAGCGGCTGCAGGCGGAGGAGGGGGTCTACGCCTTCCACGGCCGCGCACGTTCCGCGCCGGGCGACGAGCGGATCTTCGTGCTCGCCGACGCGCGCGACCGCTCGCCGGAGCCCGGACGCGAGCTCTACCACCACCTCGCGACCTTCGAGCGCGTATTCAACCGCGCGGCGCGGCGACTGCGGACGATCCTCCAGACGCACGACCCGCGGCGCCGGCTGCAGTGGAACCGGATCTCGCTCTCCGTGGCGCCGCCGGTCTTCATCGAGGAGGACGTCGCCGCCGAGGTCGCCCGACGACTCGCGCCCGCGACGCGTCATCTCGGCCTCGAGAAGGTGCTGGTGCGTCTGAACCGTCTCGACCGCGAACGACCCGGTGCACCGGCGGTCCCCGTCGAGCTCGTCTTCATGGACTCGGGCGAGCAGCTCGAGATCGATTGGCGGCCGCCGCACGACGCACCGCTCGCGCCCGCGCAGGAATACGAGCGCAAGGTCGTCGCCGCGCGCCGGCGTCGGCTCATCTACCCGTACGAGATCGTGAAGATGCTCACGAACGAGACGGAGAGCGGGGGCTTCGAGGAATACGACCTCGATTCCGCCGCCGCTGCGCCCCGCGCGATCCCCGTCTCCGAGCGGCCGCCCGGACAGAACACCGCCGGCGTCGTCTTCGGCGTGATCCGTACGCCGACCGACAAGGTCCCGGAAGGCATGACACGGGTGCTCGTCCTCTCGGACCCGACCATGGGCATGGGGGCGCTCGCCGGGCCGGAGTGCGATCGGATCGTCGCGGCGATCGATCTCGCGGAGAGCCTCGGCGTGCCCGTCGAGTGGGTGCCGGTCTCGTCCGGCGCCAAGATCGCGATGGACTCCGGGACGGAGAACCTGGACGCGACCGCGCGCGTCGTGCGTCGGATCGTGACCTTCACGCAGGGCGGTGGTGTGATCCACGTGATCGTGCAGGGCGTCAACGTCGGCGCCCAGAGCTACTGGGACGCGCTCGCGACCATGATGATGCACTGCCGCGGCGTCCTCATCATGACGCACAACGCGTCGATGGTGCTGACCGGTCGCGCGGCGCTCGAGGCGTCGGGCGCCGTGTCGGCGGAGGACGAGGTCGCGATCGGCGGCTTCGAGCGCATCATGGGCCCGAACGGCGAGGCGCAGTACTTCGCGCGCAATCTGGCCGAGGCCTACCGGATCCTCTACGAGCACTACCGCTACACCTACGTCGTGCCCGGAGAGGCCGGTCCCCGCGCCTTCCCGACCGCGGATCCGCGCGATCGGTCGATCGGGGACACCGACATCCGCGCCGAGGACGCGGACGGGCTGGCCACGGTCGGCGAGCTCTTCGACGACGAGACGAACCCGGGCCGCAAGCGCGCCTTCTCGATGCGCGCCGTGATGGGGTCGCTCGTCGACACCGACGGCGGGCATCTCGAGCGCTGGAACGCGTGGGTCGGCGGCGAGACGGCGATCGTCTGGGACGCCCACATCGGAGGAAGGCCGGTGTCGTTGATCGGCATCGAGAGTCGCAACGTCCCGCGAGACGGCTACCACCCCGTCGACGGCCCGGAGGCCTGGAACGGCGGCACGCTCTTCCCGCAGTCGTCCAAGAAGGTCGCGCGAGCGATCAACGCGGCGAGCGGCAATCGCCCGGTCGTGGTCCTCGCGAACCTGTCCGGTTTCGACGGCTCGCCGGAGTCGCTCCGCAAGATCCAGCTCGAGAACGGCGCGGAGATCGCGCGGGCGGTCGTGAACTTCGAGGGGCCGATCTACTTCGTCGTCGTGTCCCGCTATCACGGCGGGGCGTACGTCGTGTTCAGCCAGGAGCTGAACGACGACATGCAGGCGGTGGCGCTCGAGGGCTCCTACGCATCGGTGATCGGCGGCGGTCCGGCGGCCACGGTCGTGTTCAGTCGCGAGGTCCGCGCGATGGCCCTCGACGATCCGCGCGTCAAGGACAAGACCGAGGTCGTGCGGCGACATCCCTCCGAGGAGAACCGGGCGGCGCTCGATGCGGTCCTGCACGAGGTCACCCTCGAGAAGCAGGCGGAGACGGCGGCGGCGTTCGATGCGATCCACAGCGTGGAGCGCGCGAAGGAGGTGGGTTCGCTGAGCGACATCCTGGCGCCGTCGAACCTGCGCGCGTGCGTGATCGACGCGCTCGATCCGGCTGCGTCGCGGGACTGAGGTGTCGGCGGGCGCGCCCGAGGCCGACGCGGCGTTCGCAGATCGACTGCTCGGCGCGCTGATCCCGCTCGCGATCCGGATCGCGGAGTGGGTCGGCGTCGAGCCGACGCTCCGGTTCGGCGAAGGGCTGGGCGGCGCGTGGTGGGCGATCGGCGGGCCACGCTGCCGGCGGGTTCGCGCGCAGCTCGCTCGGGCGTTTCCGGAGCGTGACGCGGTCTGGATCGATGCGACCGCGCGCGGCGTCTTCGTCCATCTCGCGCTCGGCCTCGCGGAGGGACTCCTCCTCTCCGGGCGCCATCGGCCGACGCTGCTCGCCCGGGCCGAGATCGAAGGGCTCGAACACCTGACGGCCGCGCGCGAGCAGGCGGGCGACGGCGGCGTCCTGCTCGTGGCACCGCATCTCGGCAACTGGGAGCTCGCCGGGGCGAAGCTCGCGGACCTCGGCCTCCCCGTCGCGGCGGTCTACCGCGATCCCGCTCGGCCGGCGCTCGAGCGGGCGCTGCTGCGCATCCGCGGGACGGCCGTCGCGGCGATCCCGATGGGGCCGCGCGCGGGGGTGCACTTCCGGCGCGCCCTCGGAGACGGCCGGACGGTGCTCGCGCTCCTGGATCAGCGCGGCAAGGCCGGCGAATCCGTTCTCGTAAGCTTCTTCGGGCGAACGGCGCCGACCCGGAGCGCGCCGATCCAGCTGGCGGCGCGCGCGGCCGCGCCCGTCGTCTGCGGGTGGGCGGCTCGCGGCCCAGATCGGCGGCGCCATCGCCTGACGATCCAGCCCGCACTCCAGCCGCGCCTGCAGGCTTCCGATGACGAGGAGGTCCTCCGGCGGTTCCTGCAGCAGGTCACCGCCGAATTCGAACAGGCAATCCGGGCCACACCCGAGCAGTGGATCTGGACCCATCGGCGCTGGCGCGAGCCGCCCGAACCGACCGACGCGACCTGACGGCGTGGGTCCAGGGGGTCCGGACGCGGCCGGCGGTCCGACGACATCGCGAGACGATCCCATGGCACCGACCCCGACCCTTCGACGCACGACGCTCACCGCCACGCTCCTCTGCTCCCTCTCCGTCGCCGGCTGCGCGAACCTGCCGCTCGGCGGTCCGCAGAGAGACGCCGAATGCGCCGCCGACGTCGTGGCGGTCGAGCGCGCCCAGGCCGAGCTCTTCCGGAAGGCCGAGACGGATCGCGCCGAGCAGCTGGAGCGAGAGATCGAGCGTCTGCAGGCGGACCTCAAGACCGCGGAGTCCGCGCTGGTCGAGGTGGAGTCCGGTCTGACGGGCAGCAGCGGTCGCGCCGACGCCGTCTCGAGTCTCGCCGTCACGCGGATCCAGGTCGAGCGCGCCGCGTCCCGCGCGCCCTGGCGCGCCACCGAGATCGCCGGCGCCCGGGAGAAGCTCGAGGAGGCCGAACGCCAGGTGGACGAGGGCCGCTTCGGGGCCGCGCTCTTCTTCGTCTATCGCGCCCGCCGCGTCGCGGAAGGCGTACTCGACGAGGTCGCGCAGATCGTCGGGTCGGGCAACGCGCGTCTGATCAAGGCGACGCGCGTGAACCTCCGCTCGGGGCCGTCGACCGGCCAGCGCGTGCTCGCGGTCCTGACCTCCGGCACGCCGGTCATTCCGCAAGCGACCGAAGGCGAGTGGACGCTCGTCCAGGTCACCGGCGGCCCGGCCGGTTGGATCCACGGCAGCCTGCTGGGTGACCACGTCTCCGACGGAAGCGTCCCGGCCGCGCCGAAGCCGTAGGCGGCGCTCAGTCCGCTTCGGCGCGCGCTTCCGAATCGATCTGCGATCCATCCGTCGCGGGCGGCGCCACGATCAGCTGGTTGCGGCCCGCGTCCTTCGCCGCGTAGAGCGCCTCGTCCGCGTCGACGAAGAGCCGCTTGCGATCACCGGCGAAGGCGGCGACGCCGACGCTGACCGTGAGGTTCTGCTTCTCGGAGGGCACGTCGGTCACGAACTCCGTCTCTTCGACGGACTGGCGGATCTTCTCGCCGAGCGCGGTCGCGCCGGGCAGGTCGGTGCCGATCGCGAGGATCGCGAACTCTTCGCCGCCGTAGCGTGCGAGCAGGTCGGTTTCGCGACAGCTCTGGTTGAGGACCTCGGACATGCGTCGCAGGATCTCGTCGCCGCCGGCATGGCCGAGACGGTCGTTCCACTTCTTGAAGTAGTCGATGTCGACCAGCACGAGGCAGAGCGGCGCCCCGGTCCGCGAGGCGCGCTTGCACTCGGCGTTGAGGGCGTCGTGGAAGTAGCGGTGGTTGTGGAGCTTCGTCAGGCCGTCGGTGATCGAGAGCTGCTCGAGCACGAGGTTCATGTTCGAGAGCTCTTCGTTCTTCGAGAGGAGGCGCTGGTTCGCGATCTCGATCTCGTTCTGGTTCGCCTCGAGCACGCGCGCGCTGCGGCCGAGGCCGCGGCTCATCTCGTTGAAGGTCCGGGTGAGGAGGTGGACCTCTTCCGTGCCGTAGACGCCCTCCTCGATCTCGACCTCCCGCTCGCCCTGAGAGAGGCGCGAGGCTGCGTCCGAGAGCGCCTTGAGCGGCTTCACGATCGAACCGGCGATCCGGAAGGCGAGTAGCCCGACGCCCAGCACGATCGCCAGGTTGACCGCAGCGACGCGGCTCATGGAGCTCACGATCGGAGCGAAGGCCTCGTCGTAGGGCTGCTCGATCACGAGGGTCCATTCGAAGCGCGGGAAGGGCAGGCGGGTGCCGATCACTTCCTCGCCGAGCGGATCCTCGTAGTAGGCGACGGCGGTCGCGTGTTCGCGCTTGGCTTCCTCGCCCTGCCAGATCGCGTCGGAATCGATGCCCTCGGGCGGGTTCAGGAAGCGCTTCTCGCGGTCCACGAGGAAGACCTTCGCGGAGTCGCCGAGCTCGTCGCTCTTCAACAGGCCGTCGAGATGCGAGAGGTCGATCATCGCGAAGAGCCGGGCGATCGTTCGCTGGTTCGCGTCGCGCATCGGCGCGGACGCGATCTGGACCAGGTGGTCGCCGACGCGGAACCGCTCGCTGATGCGGGTGTGCTCCGCCGGCTTCGTGTTCGCCGCCAGAAAGTCGTCGGGGAGCGCGTCGCCTTCGCCGACCTCGAGTCGGGGCGCACCCTCGACCGTCGCGATCACGAGGCGATCGAACTGAGGGAAGCTCTCGAGCACGTAGCGGAGATACTGCTCGGCCTCGTCGCGGGCGCGGTCGCCGCGGCGGCCGCGGGCATCGAGCTGCGGGGCCGACTCCGTCAGGATCGCGCTGCCCGCGAAGACCTCGACCTCGCGAGCCCGGAGCGTGTACCACTGGTCCAGCTCGTGGACGATCCGGCTCGCGACCTGCGGGAATCGCTGGTCGACCTTCTGGCGCAGGAAGCCGTCGAGGCTCTGGACCGAGACCCACGAGACCGACAGCGAAGACAGGAGCGTCGCGGCGAAGACGAGCAGCGTGATGCGGGCGGCGAGACTGCGGAGCGGGTTGCTCATCGATTCCCTGGCGCGCTCCGGGCAGTCCGGCGGCCGGCGCGCAGTGGCGGATGGACCTCCCTCCTTCGGGGCGCGGTCCTCTCGCCTCATCGGTGATCGGGAGAGCCCGCTTGACGGCGGCGGCCGGGGATTCCCCCTGGGATCGAGTCGAATCCGGTTTCCGAGGCCCTCGGACGGGATTCCGCGTTCCGCGCTCGGAATTGCGGCGCCGGGGGGCGCTGTGTGATGATCCTGAGATCCGCGCCCCCCGCCCCGGAGCCCCATCCTTGTCGACTGCCGATTCCGCATCGCCGCCGGTTCCCGCCCGCGCCGCGGCCCCCTCGCCCGCCGAGGTCGAGTCCTGGGTCGGTGGCGTCGTGGACGGAGCGCGGCTCGATCGGGCCCAGGCGGAAGCGCTCGGCGCGTCTCTCCACGAGGCGCCCATCCGGGAGCGGATGGCCGAGGCGGCGCGGGCGATCAAGGTCCAGAAGACGGGCAACCGCGTGACGGTGTCCCGCAACATCTTCATCCCGCTCACGAATCTCTGCCGGAACCGGTGCAACTACTGCACGTTCGCCAAACAGCCCGATTCGGCGGAAGCCCACACCTACACGATCGACGAAGTGGAGGAAGCCGTCCGCGGCGGCGTCGCCACGGGCTGCGTCGAGGCGCTGATGTGTCTCGGGGACAAGCCGGAGATCGCCTACAAGGCCTACCGCGAAGAGCTCGCCGTGCGGGGGCTCCAGTCGACGACCGACCTGATCGTCGACGCCTGCAAGATCACCGTCGAGAAGGGCATGCTCCCCCACACCAACGCCGGGATCATGACCCGCGAGGAGATGGAGCGGCTCCGGCCCTACAACGCCTCCATGGGCCTGATGCTCGAGACGACGAGCACCCGCCTGCGTCAGAAGGGCATGCCCCACTTCCACGCACCCGACAAGGAGCCGGCGAAGCGACTCAAGATGCACGAAGAGGCCGGCGAGCTCCGGATTCCCTTCACGAGCGGCATGCTGCTCGGCATCGGCGAGAACGACGACGAACGCGTCGACACGATCTGGGCGATCAAGGATCTGGCCGAGCGCCACGGTCACATCCAGGAAGCGATCATCCAGCCCTTCCATCCCAAGCCGGGCACGAAGATGCGCGCCGCGTCGCCGCTCGACGACGACCGCGTGATCGGCTGGGTCGCCCTCGCGAGGCTGCTCCTGCCGCGCGAGGTCCACGTGCAGGCGCCGCCCAACCTGGGCGCCGACATGCTCCCGCGACTGCTCGACGCGGGGGTCGACGATTGGGGCGGGGTCTCCCCCGTCACCGTCGACTTCATCAATCCCGAGGCTCCCTGGCCCGCGCTGCGTGCGCTGCGCGAGGACACTTCCAGGGCGGGATTCGAGCTCTTCGAACGAGGGCCGGTCTATCCGGATTGGATCCTCGAGCGACCTGAAATGTTCGACCCGAATATCCGGGCCTTGCTGCCGAAATATGCCAACGACGAGGGCTACGCGCAGCGAAACGACCAGTCCGAGGAGGCCGCCTGATCACATGCTGGACCAACTATCTTCCGCCGTATCGCCAGATGTGCGCGACCTCCTGGAGGGCGCCCTCTCGGGAAAAGAACTCACTAAAGAGGGCGCGGAGCGGTTGCTCGGCGCCACGGGCACGGATTTCCATGCCCTGATCGCGGCGGCGGACCTCGCGCGCCAGCGAGACAACGGGGACGACGTGTCGTACGTCGTCTGCCGGAACATCAACTTCACGAACATCTGCTACGTCGGCTGCTCCTTCTGCGGCTTTGCGCGCCACCGCGACGAGGACGAGGCCTTCGACCGCAGTCACGAAGAGATCCTGCTGAAATGCAAGGACGCGGTGGAGCGTGGCGCGACCGAGGTCTGCATCCAGGGCGGGATCCACCCCTCGAAGACCCACGACACCTACCGGGAGATCCTGCTCGCGATCAAGGCGGTCTATCCCGACCTCCACATCCACGCCTACTCGCCCGAGGAGATGGACTTCGGGCACAAGAAGAGCGGCATGGAGCTCGACGCCTACCTGGCGTGGCTGGTCGAAGCGGGTCTCGGCACGATGCCGGGGACGGCAGCGGAGATCCTCGACGACGAGGTCCGCGACCAGCTCTCCCCGAACAAGCTCAAGACCGAGCGCTGGATCGAGATCATCAAGGCCGCCCACGGCATCGGTCTCCGCTCGACTTCGACGCTCATGTACGGCCACATCGAGGAGAAGCGTCACGTCGCGGCCCACCTCGAGTTGATCCGCGAGATCCAGAAGGAGACGGGCGGCTTCACGGAGTTCGTCCCGCTCGGCTTCATCCACGAGCGGAACCTGCTCTACAACCTGATGGGCTCGCGTCCGGGTCCGTCGATGGACGAGGACCTGCGGATGATCGCGGTCTCGCGTCTCTTCCTTCGCCCGCACATCACGAACATCCAGGTCTCCTGGGTGAAGATGGGGCACAAGCTCGGACAGATGGCGCTCTGCGCGGGGGCCAACGATTTCGGCGGCACGCTCATGGAGGAGTCGATCTCCCGTGAATCCGGCTCCGATCACGGGGAGAACACGCCGCCCGAGGCGTTCCGCCGCCTGATCCGCGAGATCGGCCGCGTGCCCGTCGAGCGGACGACACTCTACAAGACCGTCCGGCGCTTCGAGGACCCGGCCCTCGATCCCCCGTCGCTCGAGCCCGAGCACCTGCAGAAGCAGGTCGATCTCGCGGGCCCGACGCGCTGGCGCGCGAAGGTCGAGCAGGCGCGACAGGCCCAGGCCGCATCGGCCTGACCGCTCGGCGGCCCGTGAGGCCGTCCGGCGCTCGCCGAGGCCATCGGCTCGCCCGGAGCCGGTCCGTGGCCGCTCGGCGCCGTTTCGGCACGTCGGCCGCACGCCCCATCCCTCTCCCGGATGTTCGGCGCGGTCGGCCGGCCCGTGCGACGCCCCTGTCGCCGACCGGAGAGCAGCCTAACATCGGGGGTCCCTTGAAGCGCTCGCCGGAAGACCGGCGCCGCGCGTCCGGCGAATCCGCCCAGGGAGGTCCCTGTCCATGCCCGAATCCCGCCGCCCCGTCTCCTCTCCCCGTCTCGTGCTCCTCGCGCTGGCGTTCGTCGTCTTGCTGCCCGGCTTCGCTTCGGCCGAATCCGGTGACGACGCGTTTTCGCGTTCGGGCCTCTACGTCGGCCTGCGCGGTTTCGGCGCGACCTACTCGGTCGCGGAGGACACGCTCCAGGACGCGCTCCCGGGCGCCATTCGCGTCGACGTGGACGATCTCGGGGGCCTCGCGGGCACCCTCGGTGTTCGCGTGTCGAACCACTTCGCGCTCGAAGCGCAGTTCGACTGGCTCGCGACGTCGGAGATCTCCGCGACGGGGCTCCCGGCGTTCGCCGAGCCCGAGCTCGATTCCGTCTCGGCCACGCTGAACGCGAAGTTCTACGCGGCGACCGGGACTTTTCAGCCCTACGTGCGCGTGGGCGCCGGCGTGATGAACACGCGGATCACCATCGCCACTGCGGACGAGAGTTTCACCGGGGGCGCGGGCCGATTCGGTGCCGGCGCAGAGATCTACGTCTCGGAGAACATCGCCTTCGACGTCGGCGTCGACTACCTCCTGCCGGGCGGGGACGTCGAGGATCTCGACTACGTGAGCTACGGCGCCGGATTCGTCTGGCGCCCGTAGCAGCGGGTCCGCCCCGAGCGCGCGGCGGCGAACCCGTCCGTCCTGCGGCGCGCTCGGCGCGGCGCGTCTCGCACTTCAGTCCTGCGGCCCGTCCGCGAGGAGCGCATCGATCTTCTCCGAGAGCGCTTCGACCTGGTAGCGGACCGGCGCGTTCTCGAGGATCTGCCGCTCGATCTTCTTGATCGCGTTCGCGACGGCGGGATGGTCGCGATCGAGCGCGCGTCCGATTTCCGTGTAGGAGGCGTTCGTGTAGCGGTTCGCCAGGTACATGGCGAGCTGGCGAGGGACCAGCACGTCGCGTCGTCGCGTGCGCGAAGCGAGGGTTTCGGGGCGCGTGCCGAAGAAGGCGGCGACCGCCTTCACGATCTCCGGGACCGCGACCTGACGCGGCGCCAGCGTCGCGCCGGAGCCGGTCTTCACGTC
>JBCCZJ010000103.1:0-12802 GCA_039187915.1 Myxococcota bacterium | reverse complement strand
TCGACGGGCGCGTATTCGTGTGGGACGTCGGTACACGCGCGCGGCTCGCGACGGTCGAATGCGGCGCGGCGGCGTTCACGGTGGACGTGGCAGAAGAGGCCGGGCGCCTCCTCACGAACGGTCCGGACGGCACGCTCGGCGCGCATGCGCTCGATCGCGGCGAACGCTGCGTCGTCTTCGAGGGCCATCCGGGTGAGCGTCACGTCTACGCCGCGTTCACGGGTGACGAGCGCCGCGTCGTCTCGGGCGGCGAAGACGGCACCCTACGGGTCTGGGACGCGGCAACGGGCCGACGACTCGCCGAGGCGCGGCCGGGTCCGCACGGGATTTCTTGCCTGGCGACGCTCGACGCGACCCGGGTCGTCGTGGGTTGGAGCCACGGCGAGGTCGGGGTGTTCGATGCCGATCGCGGAGCGCAGACGCAGCGCTGGCCTGCGCACGAGGATTGGGTGCGCGAAGTAAGGGTGTCGTCCGATCGCCGTTTCATCGCGTCGGTCTGCCAGGATTTCTCGGTCTCGGTGTTCGATCTCGAATCCGTGACGACCCGCGTGCTGCGAGGCCAGCGTCCCGCACGGAGCATCGCCTTCGGTCTTGCGGGCGAGCTCTTGTCGGCCGGGGCCGAGGCGGACCGGGTCGACGTGGCGCGCTACGAGGCGTAGGCCTGGATTCGAAAACCCACGCCGAAGCGCTCCGGATTCGCTCGCTACGCCGACGGTCCGGTCCGTCCGGCCTGGGTCGACGCCGCGAATTCCCGACCGGCGGTCGCTCGGGTCTCAAGCCGTCTGGGGTAAATGGCCGATGAACCGATCGGTGACGGCGTCCCCGCTCGATCCGTGCGAATGAGGAGAGCCGATGATGTCGGGCCGAGTCTTTGGTGTCATTCGACCCTACGAGGAGTGGCTGCGCGAGCAGGTCTTCGCGTTCCTTGACTCCTTGGATTATCGCCTCGGGAAGGACATGATCGTGCCCGAGGGGACTGCGGACGAAGCGGCGGTGGCTTGGCTGGTCCAGCAACGGCTCGACCTGCTGCTCCTCCCCTATCACAAGCATCGATCGGACGACGGTCGGTTCGTCGACGGGATCGGCGTCGCGCTTCAACTCCCGGAACGCTGGTCATCTCGGTCCCGCCGCGTTCCGATCCTGATGCCGGTCACGGAGTTCTCACTCGGTGCGAGCTTCGAGCGGCGATTCGATCTCCTGCGGGAGAAGCGACCGGAAGTGGCAGATCAGGTCATCCTCATGCCGGAGTCGCAGATCGGTTCCGCGGATCTCGCCGCACGGATCAGAGAGATCGCAGCGTCGGGTCCGGAACGAACGAACGGTCTCGACGGAGGCGGGTGATCCCGCCTCGATCGCCCGGGCGCTCAGCGGCCGGATCGGCTCAGGTCAAGGCAGTCTCGAAGAGCGCCAACAGTCGGCCCCACGCGCGCTCCGCCTGGGCTTCGTGGTAGACCCGCGAATCCGGTGGACACCAGCCGTGGAGTGCACCCTCGTAGACCTCGATTTCGACGTCGAGTCGTCGGTCCGCGAAAGCGCGTCCGAGGACATCCTTGGCTTCGGGCTGTGCCTCGTCGTCGTTCTCGGCGATCGCGAAGAGGAATCGCGAATCGATCTTCGGAACGAGGAGGTGGGGGCTGTCGGGTTGGTCCGTGACGAGTCGTCCTCCATGGAAGGAAGCGCCCGCGCCGATCCGATCGGGTCGCGCGGCAGCCGTACGCATCGTCATCGGCCCGCCCATGCAGTAGCCGAGCGTGCCCATCTGCCGCTTCGTGTCGACGCTCGGCTGCCCATCCAGGAATTCGATGAACGTCTGAGCGTCTGACGTCTGGGTTTCGGCGGTGAGCTGCCGGATCAAACCGAAGATGCGTTTGCGGGTGTCGGGGTCGGTGAAGTCGGCGTCGGGCTCGGGGAGCGGCGCGGGTCCGATCCGGTAGTACGGGTTCATGACGAGGACGGCGTATCCGCTTCGCGCGAGCCGGTTGGCCATCTGCTTCATCGCGGGACGCAGGCCGAAGGCGTCGGGCCAAAGGAGGACCGCCGGTGCCTTTCCTGCCGTCGGGTGGACGAACCAGGCGTCGGCCGTACCGTCCGGTGTCGGGATCGAGAGGTCCCGGCCGGTGACTTCGGGCACGTCGCCCTCGGCTTCGACCGCGCCCGGCCAGAGCATCGAGAAGCCGGCTCCGGCGGACAGCGCGCCGAATTCGCGCCGCGTGAGCCGAGCCGTGTTGCGCGGCGCCGCTTCCATGTCATCGAAGGCGCGTTCGTCACACATGCCCGTTCCTTTCTCTTTGTTCGAACGCGAGGATAGGTTGCTCTCGAGGTCGTTGCTCTCCGACCCTGGATCGGACCGACGGTTCGCCCCGTGTTCGCCGGGTCGGATGTCCGAACCGGGCCGCCACATGATGCGTGTCGCACTCGCGACCTGACGCGACGACGTCGCCTCGGGGCCAGAGCCGTGGACCGGGCGGGATCCGCGCGTCTATGCTCCGCACCGCAGAACAATCGCGGCGGCCTGATCCGCTCCGCAGCCGGAATGGCGAACCGGATCTTCGCCCGAAGTCCTTCTGGTCTTCGAGGTCGCGCTGGATCGATCCACACCCAGTCGCGGCGTAAGGCGGCGGATCCATCGCCCGGGATCGCAGTACACTGACGACAGAGGCTGACTCGGTGTTCTCGATCGCACGCGCCCCGATCGACAGGATGTCGCCGTCGCTTCGGAGATTCCCTTGCGCATCGTCCTGGACGACTACGAGATCGACTCGGTGGCTCTTCGTTTGCGTCACGCGGGACGCCCGATCGCGCTCCAGCGTCGGCCCCTCGAGCTGCTGCTCCATCTCGTTCGACACCGGGACCGGGTCGTTTCGCGGGAGGAGTTGCTGGCCACGCTCTGGCCGGGGGCGGCCGTTTCCGAAGGGGCCCTCTCGACCGCCGTGTACGCTGCGCGTCGGGCGCTCGACGATCAGGAGCGAAATCCACCGTGGATCCGTACGGTGCGAGGGCGTGGCTTCCGATTCGAGGGGCCCTGTGAAGAAGAGATCAACACGCCTTCGCGTTCTCCCGTTTCGGCTGGCGACGCGTTGCCCCTGGTCGAACGTGGAACGGAGTGGTCAGCACTTCGCCGCGCCGCGCGCGAAGCGGCGGAGGGAGCGGGCTGCGCCGTCTTCGTCACGGCGGCGGCCGGGATGGGCAAGACCCGGCTGGTGCGGCGATTCCTCGACGGTTTGTCTGGATTCCGTCAGCTCGAGACGATCGCTGAACGCGACTTCGACGATTCGCCGCTCGCGCTCTGGTCGGATCTCCTGCGTGCCTGGTCTGGCGCCGCGACCGATCTACCGGACGATACACCGCTTGCGGAGGTTCAGAGAAGGGCGCGAGATCTGATTCGCGCGGCGGACGCGGGATCGCCGCTCGTGGTCGTGCTCGAGGATCTCCACTGGGCCCACCCAGCCGCGCTTTCGGTACTCGCTACGCTGATCCCGAGGCTCGCGCGCGCGCACGTGCTTCTGATCGCTACCTATCGACCCGTCGGAGACGACCTGGCGGCGTCGCGCTTGATGCAGCTCTCGCTCCAACCGGGCGTCCGGACGTTGCCGCTCGCTCCCCTCTCGTATGCGGGTGTCTACGAGACGTTGGGCGCCATCCGCAGACGGCCGGCCTCCCAGGACGAGATCTCGGACGTGCTTCGTCGGAGCGAGGGGATACCGCTCTATGTCGTTCGCCTCGCGCATGAGCCGCCTTCCAGTGGGCGCGCCGACGGGAGTGGTCTGCTCGCCGATGCGCTGCTTCGGCTCTCGGTCGAGACGCGCCGGCTTCTCGGCGTCGCCGCGCTCGTCGGGTCGGCCTTCGGTGCGGAGCGTGTCGTCGAAGTCGCCGATTCGGCGACGCCCACGGACCGAACCTGGCTCGAGGAGGCGCTGGCCGCAGGGCTGATCGAACGGGACCGCGACAAGCGAGATCTCTATCGCTTCACGCACAACCTGCTGCGCGAGGCGGCCGCGAACGGCCTCGAGGAGGAGACGCGCATCGCCGTTCACGCGCGGCTCGCGCTCGCCCTCGAAGAGGCCTTCGACGCTCCGACGCCCGACCAGGCCCGGCGGATCGCTCGACACTGCGCGGCCTGCGCGGAAGACCCGGCCATGCTCGAGCGAGCCGTTCATTGGGACCTCCGTGTCGCGCGCTCGGCGGCGGCGCGCTTCGCCTGGGAGGATGTCGATGAAGCGACGGACCGGCTGCTGACCTGGCTGGCGCGGATGGAACCCGGCGCCGCGGCGCACGCGGAGCTCGCCGAAGTTCTCTGGCTTCGTGGTTCCGCTCAATCGGCCCTGCCCGACGCGCTCGAAGGGCTCCGGGACAGCGTCGCCCGTCTCGAGGCGCTGCCACCCGTCGAAGAGCACGAGGAGTGTGCCCGTCGGCTCGCGCTCGGCCTCTTGTGCGCGCACTTCGCCGGCGAGACTCCGCCCTCCGATCGGTTCCGCGAGGCGCTTCGGGCGATCGATTCCAGGCGGGTTCGACACCTTGCGGACGCGTTGTCGATCCTGACCGACGTGCAGTCGGGCCGATACAGGGCGGCGTTCGAGGGCTCGAAGGCGATCCTTGCTGACGTCGGTCCGCCCACGCGTGATCTCTTCGCAGGCTATGAAGCGGCCGATGTCTGCATGGCCTATGGCGGGATCGCAGCGGCCATGCTGGGCGACGACGATGCCGCGCGGACGCTGCTCGCAGCCGCGGAGGAGCGTGCCCGAAGGCGAGGGGACGCCGTGACACAGTCGATGGTGATCTTCACGACCTGCGTCGTGCTCGACCTGATCGAGGATTGGAAAGGGCTCGCGGTCGCCGCCGCGCGTCTCGACCCGCTCGGTCTAGAAGGAGACGTGCGGCGCTTCCTGGGCGCTGGCTTCAGCTTCGAGTTGCTGGCGCGCGCGCGACGAGGTGAACCGACCGACCTGATGCCGGGCGTCGCCGAGGTCGTGCGAAGCCGCGCGGCCCATTCCGAAGGCACGTCCTTTCGACCCTACCTTCTCAGTCTCGCAGCCGATCTCTTCGGCCTCGCCGGCGAGCGTGAAAAGACGTTGGCGGCCTATCGCGAAGCCGGCGCCTGCGCTCACGCGGGTGAGATCGGATTCGCGCCTCTACTTCTTGTGCGCGAGGCGAGCTGGCATCTTGCATGGGGCTCGCGCGACCTCGCCCGACGGCGGCTTGTCGAGGCGTGTGAGCGCAGTGCCGCCACGGGCGCCCGCGGTGCGCTGAAGCGTGCCCAGTCGCTCCTGGCCGAGATCCCTGGGGGCGGCGACGCGCTTTCCTGAGTAGCGGGGCCGCGGTGCGAACGCGTTTCGGCGCGCTGAATTGAGGTTCGGCTGAAGCGAGGCCGTGGAGCGATCCGTCAGAGTCGCGACGGGTGTCGCGCTCGTGTCCCCGATCCGGGTGCGTCGATCCTCGATCGCACGATCCCTTCGCGCGCGGCCTCGCGATCCGGCCTTCGGGACGCGGTCGGGCCGGGCGGGGACCCAGGCAGCGCCCGCGCGGATCGAACGCAGACCAGGAGAACCAACATCGCCATGCCTCATCGATCGTGCTTCGTCGCTGTCCTCGGCCGCGTCGGGTTGGCGACCGCGTTGCTCGGATCGGCTGTGCCCGATTCGGCGCTTGCTGCTGATGGGGCCATCGAGCTCAATCAGGCGGGGGCCTCGTTCCCGATCGTGCTGAGCGAGAGCGGACGCTATGTCCTGACGTCCAACCTCTCGGTGCGCGCGTTCGGAACGAGCGCGATCCGGGTAGAGGCCGAAGATGTCACGCTCGATCTCAACGGATTCACGGTCTCGCTCGATTTTCCCCAGAGCGGGCCGATCGCGGACGGCGTCGACGCGCAGCTCGCCACGGGCCTGACGATCCGAAACGGGACGATCCGGAGCTTCAACGGCAACTGCTTGCGGACCGGCGCGCGCGCGCGAATCGAAGATCTCACGACGCGTGACTGTTCCCGAGTCGGGGTCTTCACGTCCGATGGGCTCGTGCGCAGCGTCCAAGCGGAAGGCAACGGGACCCTAGGCGTCCTCGCCGGCGGGACGAGCGTCGTCGTCAGCTCGCGCGCCGTCTCGAACGGGGGCGACGGGATCGGGATCGATGGCCTCGTCGTGGACAGTGTCGCTGCGTTGAACGGCGGGGACGGCATCGAGTTGCTCTCCGAATCCTCGACGATTCGCGGCAACACCGTCACGCGAAACACGGGTGCAGGGATTCGGGCCCCCAACGCCTTCTTGTGCTCGGCGACCGCTGATCGCAGCGGCTACGGCGGCAATACGATCACGCGCAACGGCACCGACGTCATCAGCAGCAACTGTCTCGTCGAGATCGGTCCGAATGTCTGTGGCAACGATTCGGCCTGCCCTTGATTCGTTCGGAATCGCGATTGGCTGCGGAATGGAGAACAACCCGATGAGCGCGCTTCGAGGCGGGATGCGACCCGGCCAATGCAGGATCCCAATCCGAAGCCTTGCGGGATGGATCCTGGCGACCGTCTTGGTCTGTGCGCCTACGGCGCACACGCAGTCGCTCGTTTCAGTGTCTCCTGATGTGACCGTCGCGATCGGCGCGCTCGTCGCCGACGACGAGGATGTCCTGCGATTCTCCGCCGGGGCATTTGCTCGCGAATTCGATGGATCGGCGTCGGACGCGGCCTGGGGGCCGGTCGATCTGGATGCCGTCTTCGTGCCCGAGCCCGGTTTCGCGTCCGCGCTCGCGATCGGGGGCCTACTCGTCTCCGTGTGCCTTCGCGCCGGAAAGCGGCGTCGTTTTGCCCGTGACAGGCGGTCCGCTTCCGTCGATGCGCGGGGCCGCGCAGGTCCTGGTCTCTCGGATCGATCGCGTCGAATCAGAGGTCTCGCCGCGCTCTCGACTCCGACACTCGCGCTGCTCTCCGCGACTTCGCCGGGTCTTGCCGCGAGCGAAGTCGAAATCGTCTTGACGGGGTCGACGGCGCCGCCGGCGGTCGAGGTCGCCGCGCAGGGGCCGCTCGAGGACGAGCGCCTCGATCCCCGGCCGAACGCGCTCGGCACGCAATGGGCTTCCGCGGACTTCGGTCAGCATGCGGTCGAGAGTCACGCGGACTCGATGGGCGACTCGATCGGTGGATCGGCTCGAGCGACGTTCCGCGACGATGTCACGATCGTCCCGGATGACCCGACGTTGATCGGTCGGAGCGGGCGTGTGTTCTTCGAGGTCACGCCCATGGTCATGCTCGATCATGCCGCGACGGGAACGACGGGATTCGAGAGTCTTTCGGGCAGCGCTGGCTGGATGGTGGCCGCGGCGAACGCGCGGAGTCCGAACCTCTTCCTGGGGACGCTCTCGATCGCCAACGCGATCAGCCCGGCGCTGCCCCCCGTCGAGACCTATTCGGGCGATCCCTTGGGTGCGACGCTCCTCTTCGAGCAGTTCTTCGTCTTCGGCTCCCCGACCGAATTCGCCGTCTCGATGACGGCGAGTGCGAATAGCTCGATCCAGAATCCGCCCGCGGGTCCGGCGGGGCTCTTGTCGCGAGCGGAAGCCGATCTCTTGTGGGATGGCATCGTCGAAGTCCGCGACGATCTGGGGAGCGTCGTGACCGGATTCTCCGTCATCAGCACGTCCGGCGTCGACTGGCGCGAACCGGTTCCAGAGCCCGCTCTGCCGCTGTCGCTCGCGTTGCTGGGGCTGGCGGTCGCCCTCCGGAGTCGGAAGCGAGACGGTCGAGCTGCCCATCGGGCAATCTGACCCGGGCACCCGGCAGGCTGTCTTCGAATCGGGATCGTGGCCCGCCTCGAAAGCCTGGTCCGAGGCCGCTTCGACCGGCTGGAGTGAGTTCTCGAAGCGTCCTCGAACGCGGCGTCGCCGACGATTCGACCGGCATTGGCGACCGGATGGATTGGGCGCGGGACCGTTGCGCAGCCCCGTGCGGCATGTTTGCCGCGAAAGCCGTCCCATCTCGGCTCCGCTAGATTCTCGCGCAGCGCCGTGCAATCGGCTGACCGACCTCCAGCGTGGCATCCAGCGCTCGGCTGGGAGGAGCGCCGAAGGAATCGATTGCCATGCAGAACACCGAACGTTGCCGCCGCTCGAGCCCGCTCTCCTGGTTCGCTATTGCCATCATCATCGCCATCGCCTCAGCAGCCCTCCCGGGTGCCACGCGGGCGGAGGGGATGGCCGCACGGAGTCCTTCCGATCCCTTCGGAGACACCGAGGTTGGAAGCATCGAGGGCGCGGGCGTCCTCGAACTCAATCCGTTGCTCGATGTCGTCACTTCCGTCGATCAGTTCGAGACCGTCACCAGCGTTCGCGTGGATACGGAGTCGGGCGAGTTCGGGGGGTACGCCGAGTTCGCGATGTCGCTGGATCAGCTCCTGCCGGTAGGGACGACGATCGGCGCGACGGCGCAGGGCGGCCTCACGCTGGAAGCTTCGGTGGTGCGCGAGTTCGGCGCGCCGAGCGGTCCCGTCGACCTCGAACTCGAGTTGGCGTTCGACGGCGCGTTCGAGGTGATGACGGGTCAGCCCGGTCTGCTGCTCACGGGCGATCTGATCGTCACGCAGATCCAGGGCTTCTTCCCGCCCGCTGGGACGATTTATCAGTCCCTGCTGACGTTCTCGCTGACGCCCGTGAACCCTGCGTACGCCGTCGAAGTGCTGACGGAGGGCGTTTCGTCGCCACTCGGGGGCGGCGCCTCGACGCCCTATCTCGGCGCCGAATTCGAGGTCGTCTCGTCCGCCGAGAACGATCTCGACGGAATCGTACGCCTCACAGTGCCGATCTCCGAGGGCGAGACGCTCTTGTTGACCTCGCTGGTGAACGCGGTCGTCGTGCCCGAGCCGGGAACGGCGCCCCCGAGCAGCGGCGTCGACGTGCGCGCTTCCAGCGGCGCCGTCGACTTCTCGAATACCGCAACGCTCCGCGCGTTCCTGCCGGAGGGCTACAGCCTCATGACGGACGATCCGCTCGTCGATGCCGTCGTGCCGGAGCCCGGGCTCGGCGCGCTGTGCTCGGCTGGGATCTTCGGGCTCTCGGTGCTGGCTGATCGTGGTGCTCGCCTTCGCCGCCGAAGTCGCTTCGTGCCGACCCGCCCGTTCCGGGATGCGCCTGGTAGCTAGGCCAGGGATACGAGACCGAACGAGCGCCGTTCCAGATACGAGAGACGTGCAGGGAGCGGCCAGACGGTCCGCTGGCAGCGTGCTTATTCGAGGCATCGGCTCCGCTCGCCGGAGAGGGCACGCCGCAGTGTGCTTCGTCCGGAACGAATCGTCTCGAACAGCCCCCCCTGACCGACGCCCACGATCGAACCGCCGAGTGCCGCGTCGGTCATCCGCCGCTCGGACGCGGCCCGAGAGCCGACCGGGGAATTCTCGACGCGAGGCGCTCGGCCTCAGCGCCGGCTGCGGGATCGGGGCGACCGTCGCCCCAGCGATCGTCCGAGCCCAGCCAAGGCGAGCCCGATTCCGAAGCCGGGCTCCGGTACTTCGACTGCGCCCGCATCGCAGGCGCCTTCGGGCCGGGCGAAGCCGCGCTGGTCGATCGCGTCGATCGGGGCAGACAGACAGCGAAGGCCGCCGGCGTCGACCGCCGGGCTGGTCGGAACGAGGGCGTGGGTTTCGGTCGGTCCGCCGTTGTCGGCGAGGGGCAGCAGCCCGAGGTTCGCGAAGAAGCCCGGACCGATTCCGCAGGAGGGGTCGCTCCAGCGCGTCCCGAATGCGAGCGTCGGGCCTACGAACGGAGAGGCGTCGAACGCGCAATCCCCGTCGACGATCGAATCGCGGAGCGTGACCTGGAGCGTCGAGGTCCCTGTGAAGGCGCCGAAGTCGAAGGCTCTTCCCTCGGCGAGCGTGGTGAAATCGAACGTATAGATTCCAGCCTCGCCGACGTTCACGTTTTCTGCGGTCGCGCCGGAGAGCGTCGAGTTGAAGAAGCGGACGTCGTGAATCTGTGTGTTCGTGCCCGTCCGACTCGAGAGGTTGGTCGTGTGCGCAGCCAGCGTCGATCGCAGGACCTCGAGACTGCTCGGGAGCGCGTTTCCCGAGATCGTTTCGAGAAAGATCCCGCTCGCGTAGTCGCGAATCTCGGAGTCCCGCATCGTGAGCGTGCTGGCGTCGACGACGATCGCGGTCCCCCCGGTGTGTGTGCCGGCATTCGAGAAGACGGACGACTCGACGACGACTTCGACCCCGTCGCTCGCGCCGAGGATCCCCGCCTCTTGCGAGCTGCCCAGCGCCGCGTCTTCGTTCTCTTCGAAGAGCGTATTTCGGATCGTGGTGGTGCCGCCGAGGACGCTCGCGATCGCGGCGCCGGCGGCCTCGCTCGTCGTGCTCGTCACGACGTTCGCGCGGAAGGTTGCCCCGTCGATGTTCGTCCTCTGGGCGACGACCAGGATTGCCCCGCCCCCTCCGTCGGAAGAAGCGGGGTCGATGTCGGCGCGGTTGCCCTCGAAGAGGGTCGAGCCCTGCACGTCGAGGGTGCCGGAGGAGGCGGAGACCGCACCGCCGGCTCCATTCGTCTCGTTCGCGAGGAATCGATCGTCGATCAGCGTGACCGGGGAGTTGAGGGCCGAGATCGCACCGCCTCGCACGGCCGCGAAATTCCGGTCGAAGTCCGAATTCGTGACCCTGAGGCTCCCGGCCACGTTGACCGCCCCGCCTTCCTCCGCGGAGTTGAGCGTAAAGCTCGAATCGAAGATCCAGAGCACCCCTTCCGAGGAGATCGCGCCCGAAGAGAGGCTGGAGGTCGAAGAGGAGCGATTGTTCTCGAAGATCGATGTCTCGATCGTCGCCTCTGCGCCGGACTGCACGCTGAGGGCAGCACCCCGGTTCGAGAGCGAGTACACGTTGTCGCGGAACCGAGCCCCGCGAAGGGTGATCGATCCCGATTCGATCCGGACCGCGGGCGGGCCCGTCACGTCCGCGAATCGGACGTCCTCGACCCGACTGGTCTGGAGTCCCCCCGGATCCAGCTCGAGGGCGGGCGAGCTGGTCGAGGCCGTGGTCCAGAGCGGGCACCGGTTGATGCCCGTCTCGCCGACGCAGGTGCCGAACGAGGCTCCGCTGAAGGGGAGGACGAAACGACTGCGGCCGAGGAAGGAGACCGGGAAGGTGGTCCGCACGCTCTCGTCGAAGTCGCCCGCGATCCAGATCTCGTCGCCCACCCCGGCGGCGTCGTAGGCGTGTTGGATCGTTCGGCAGGGCGAGGCTTCGACCAGACAGGTGTTGCCGGCGTCGCTTCCGTCCGTCGAACGAACGAACAGGACAGCGGCCGCGGATTCGGATCCACCGAGAACGAGGAGAGCGAAGAGGCAGAGCATCCCAAGAGCGAGAAGGCGAGTCGGATTCGTCATGCACGCCATCCTAGGGCGGCACCGGATCCGCTTGTGTCGCGAGGCTCACACAAGCAACGGATCTCGCGTCGCTTCTCATCGCGTCGCGGTGAATCAGCTCTCGGAATTCGAGTCGTCTTCTGCGTGCAGCGTGGGGCGAGCGAGGCGACGGGAGGGATCCCCTCGACAACGCTGATCTCTGCTCTCCTGTCGAAGAACGCTTGCCGGAGAGTCGGCGCTCCGTTCGAGGGGGAACGGAATCACGCCACGTGACCCCCTGCGCCGAGGCCCGGGCCAAGGGTTTCGCTCGTGTAGACGGGGCACCGGAATCGGACGTCGCCCCGCCCGCAAGGACTTGCGCCAGCGGGACGGGCTTCGATCGAAGCGTGGTCGGCGCCGCCGGAGCGGAGGGCCCTCAGCGCCTCAGGTCCTGCTCCGCCCGCTCGAACCAACCGACGACGGCTCGCCAATGCGGGTCGCCGTAGAGCCTGCGGAATCGCTTGGTTTCCTTGGCTCGCCCGTCTCGCCATACCGCGAGGCGTTCCGCGATGAAATCCGCGGTCAGCGGAATTCCGCAGTCCACGGTGATGCAGTGGCGCCACTGTTCGTAGGTTTCGGGAAGAAGACCGGACATATTCGCCAACGAGCCTCCCGGGCGATGGCCGTGCGTCTGCGACGGCTCGCGGATCTCTCCGCGTTGTGATTCTGATGGGCCTCCGCCCGACTGCACGGGTTCATCGTCGAATCGCCGCCCGCGTGCTCCGAGTTCCGAAAATGTGTCGCCTTCGGAGCCTTGGGCCTCGGGTGTCTCCCCGCGCAATCGATCGCGGATCATTCAGCCCGGGCGCCGATCGTTCGCCGCACGAGAAGATCGCGGATGGGCGAGCCGCGGCGTTGCGAATTCACCTGCATCGACTTCCCGATGGTGTAGGTTGGGTCGCGCCTGGGCGTCGGAGCGACATGAGGAGTGAAACGATGAGACTGGAAGGCAAGGTGGCCATCGTAACGGGCGGCGGATCGGGAATCGGCACGGCGTATTGCCGGCGCTTCCTGGAGGAGGGCGCCCGCGTGATGATCGCGGACATCGTCGAGAAGCAAGCGAAGGATGCGGCAGAGTCGCTCGCCAGCGGCGGCGAGATCGACTTCGTGCACACCGACATCGCCGATGAGGCCTCGGCGCGAGGCGCAGTCGAGAAGACACTCGAGCGATTCGGGAAGGTCGACATTCTGATCAACAACGCGGCGATCTATGGAGACTACGACGGAGCGAACAACAGCGTCGACTACCTGAAGCGCGTCTACGACGTGAACGTGCACGGGCAGCTGTTGATGGCGCGAGCGGCCGCCAAGCCGATGGCGAAGCAGAAGAGCGGCCCGTGCACGTTCACGTCGTAGACGCGCTTCAGGTAGTCGACGCTGTTGTTCGCTCCGTCGTAGTCTCCATAGATCGCCGCGTTGTTGATCAGAATGTCG
>JBCCZJ010000102.1:0-12813 GCA_039187915.1 Myxococcota bacterium | reverse complement strand
GTCTCTACGAGCTGGGTCGGTCGGTCGAGCGGGCGCATCACGTGATCCGGATCCTCGAGGTGAATCACAAGATGAACCTCGAGCGTTCGGCCCGGAACGATCACGAGATCTGTGCCGCGATCTCCGAGTCGTTCGGCTGTGGCCTGGACGCGCCCGACGAGCGCAGTCTGTACGGCGCGCTCGTCCTCTCGCCGACGCATCCCTGCTCGGTCCGCTTCTGCGTGTCCGAGGCGCGCGACCAGGGGCGCGCGATGCGCGAACACATCAGCGAGGAGATCTGGCTCCATCTGAACCGCACCCACCTCGAGTTCCAGCGTCTC
Source organism: Myxococcota bacterium (assembly GCA_039187915.1). GTDB lineage: Bacteria > Myxococcota_A > UBA9160 > UBA9160 > UBA4427 > UBA4427. The sequence goes on along the minus strand of JBCCZJ010000102.1, from coordinate 12,493 downwards.
ACGTTCGACGAGATCCTCGGAATCGGCCGCTCCGAGTTCAACCGCCGGGTCGAAGTCTTCGCCGACGCGCTCCACGGCCTGGCCGACGACACGATGATTCGCGGGGACTCCTGGGGATTCCTGCGACTCGGCAAGCTCGTCGAGCGCGCCTCCATGGTCTGCCGGATCCTCGAGATCAAACGCAAGTCGATCTCGTCGGATCTCGACGGAGGGCCGGTGGACGTCCACCAGTGGCAGGCGCTTTTGCGGAGCGTCGCGGGCTACGAGCCCTATCGTCGCGCCTACGACGCCCGGGTCGTTCCGGCGCGCGTGCTCGAATTCGTGCTCCAGCGCCCGGACTTTCCGCGCTCGCTCGTCTGCACGCTGAACGAGATCCGAGGGGCGCTCGCCGTCGTCGGGACCGGGAGCGCCATGCAGGCGCGACTCGACCAGTCCGTCTCCGCCCTGACCGAGACGCTGAACGCCCTCGATCCGGAGGAGATCCTCCGGGACGGCGCCTTCGAGGGCGAGCTGCGGTCCCTCGGTCGGGCCTGCCAGGAGATCGACGCGTCGATCGAGCTCGCCTATTTCACGAGTCTTCGCCCCGCGGCCTCGCCGATCACGGTCACGCCGGGCGCCGGACTGGTCCCGCAGCAATGAAGCCCTGGGATCCGAAGGACAAGGCACTGCTGATGGTGTCGCACGTGACGCGACTCCACTACGGCGAGCCGGTCGTCGAGGCGCACAGCGAAGTCCGCAAGATGCCGGTCGACACCGGGCTGCAGCGCGTCGTCACCAAGTCCCTCGAGGTCTCGCCGAGCGCGCAGGTCAGCGAGTACACCGACTACTTCGGCAGCCACGTCCAGTATTTCAACCTCCTCGAGCCCCACGACTTCGTCGAGATCCGGGCCAACTCGGTCGTCGAGACGACCGACGCCATCTGCTGCGGTCCGAAGCAGGAGAAAGACCCACGCCCGTGGATCGAGAAACTCTCGGAGTACGTGGACTGGTCGCCTTCGGTTCCCTTCCTCCCGGAGTACCAGGACGTGCCGAATCGCGTCGATTCGGGGATGGAGGGAGACGAGTTCATCGCGTCGCTCCAGCAGCTCGGTTCGACGTTCAAGTCGATGTTCCGCTACGACCCGGAGGCGACGGACGTCCACTCGAGCCCGGAGGTCCTCTTCCACAAGGGCGGCGGCGTCTGTCAGGACCTCGCGCACGCCATGATCGGCGTGCTCCGACTCGCGTCCGTTCCGAGCCGCTACGTGAGCGGCTACCTCTACGATCCGGCGACGGAGTCGGGTGGCGATCGGCTGCAGGGCGCCGAGGCGAGCCACGCCTGGGTCCAGGTCTGGCATCGCGACCTCGGCTGGGTCGGCATCGATCCGACGAACGACAAGCTGGTCGACTGGCAGTACGTCCGGGTCGCGGCGGGACGCGACTACGCCGACGTCCAGCCCCTCCGCGGCGTCTTCCTAGGCGCGCCGCGACAGCGGCTCGAGGTCGAGGTCGACGTGCGCCGGATCGGCTGACGCCCCGAACGGCCGGGCGCGTCCTCAGCGCCGACCGGCGAAGAAGGCCCGCAGGTCGTCGACGAGGAGGGCGGGCTGCTCGGCCGGCGCGAAGTGGCCGCCTCGGGGCATCACCGTCCAGCGCTCCACGTTCGCATGGCGCTCGGCGATCCGTCGCGGCACGAGGATCGTGTCCTTCGGAAAGACCGCGATCCCGGTCGGGGCCTCGCAGGCGGGCACGCGGTCGTGGCTCGGCTGCCAGGGATGGCGCGCGTTCTCCCAGTAGAAGCGGAGACTGGACGTGATCGTGCCCGTGAACCAGTAGATCGAGATCGTCGTGAGGAGATCGTCCTTCGAGAAGCAGCGCTCGACGTCGCCGTCGCAGTCGCTCCAGGCGCGCCGCCGCTCGAGGATCCAGGCCGCGAGTCCGACCGGAGAATCGGCCAGGGCGTAGCCGAGCGTCTGCGGATCGAGGGAGTGGACCGCCATGTGCGACGCGATCTTCGGCTGCATCGAGACGTGATGCGTCCACCAGCCCCGCTCGTCGTCGGCGTAGTCCTCCTCCCGGAGCGCCGTGTAGTCGAGGCCGAGAAAGCCCGGGAGACTCTCGTGCACGCCGACCAGATGATCGGCGAAGCGGTGGCCGAGCACGGCGGTCACGAGCGCGCCCCAGTCGCCGCCATGGGCCGCATAGCGCTCGAACCCGAGCCGCTCGCGCATCAGGCGATCCCAGAGCTCGGCGACGCGCGGGAATCCGATCCCGGACTGCGTGAGGGGCGACGAGAATCCGAAGCCGGGCAGCGAGGGCACGATCAGCTCGAAGGCCGGCGCGTCCGGGGCACCGTGGGCGTCGGGGTCGGAGAGGGGCCCCAGCACGTCGCGGAAATCCCAGAACGTCCAGGGCCAGCCGTGGGTCATCAAGAGGGGAAGGGCATCGGCGCGCGGCGACGGGATGCGCAGGAAATGGATCGGCACGTCGTCGATCGACGTCCGGAAATGGGCTCGGCGGTTCATCTCCGCCTCGACCGCCCGCCAGTCGTAGTCGCCGCGCCAGGCGTCGATCAGCGACGCGAGGAAGTCGCGCTCGACGCCGTAGCGCCAGTCTCCGTTCGCCGGGTCCGCCGGGAGGCTCGCCCGGTCGAGACGCGCATGGAGATCCTCCAGCGCAGCGTCCGGGATCGCGATCTCGAAGGGGACGACCGACATCGAGTGAGTATGGCGCCCATGCGGAAGGCACGCCGCTCGCGGTCGAGGCGCGCTCGGAAGGGCGGAACCCGCCGTTCTTCGGGCCGGGCTCCCGCCCCGGGACGGATGTGATTACCTCCCCCGCCATGAGCCAACCGAACTCCGACTTCAATCGCTTTCTCGGCATGGAGATCGAGCGCGCCGAGGGTGGCGTCTGCGAGATGACCCTCGACGTCGACGACCGCCACATGTCGATCGCCGAGCGCGTCCATGGCGGCGTCTTCTTCACCATGGTCGACACCGCGATGGGGCGGTCGGTCGTCTCGACCCTCGAGGAGGGGAAGGGATGCACGACCGTCGAGGCGAAGATCAACTACTTCCGTCCGGTCCAGCAGGGGCGGGTGCGCGTGCTCGCGCGCTGCGTGAACAAGTCACGCCGGACCGCCTACACCGAAGCGGAGATCCGTGACGACGAGGACCGCCTGATCTGCAAGGCGACCGGCACCTTCATGCTGACCGAGACCATGGCCCAGAAAGAACGCGAGCGTTTCTAGCCCCCGCCCGCAGGCGACTCGACCCACACGCGGGCTCCCCCGTCGCCGAGCGCCCGCAGGCGGCTGGATCCACGAGCGGGCTCCCCCGTCGCCGAGCGCCCGCAGGCGACTGGACCCACGAGTGGGCTCCCCCGTCGCCGAGCGCCCGCAGGCGACTAACTAGCCGCTTCCAGGGTGTACAAGAGGTCGCCGGTCTCGATCTGCTCGCCGGCGGCGATGTGGATCTTCTTGATCCGGCCGGCGACCGGGGCGGTCACGCTCGACTCCATCTTCATGGCCTCGATGACCGCGAGGATCTCGCCGGCCGGGACGGTGTCGCCTTCGCCGTGGGTATGCGAAGCGAGCAGGCCCGGCAGCGGCGCGCCGACCTGCAGCGGATCGTCCGCATCGGCCTTGGCGTGGCGGTCGACCTGGATGCCCAGCGTCCGGTCATGGACGAGGATGCGGCGCGGCTGGCCGTTCAAGTCGAAGAAGACCTGTCGCTGGCCCTCCGAGTCGGGGTCGCCGATCGCGACGAGGCGCACGACGAGTCCCTGGCCGGGCTCGAGTTCGAGGTGGATCTCCTGACCGAGGCCCATGCCGTGGAAGAAGGCGACCGTCGGCAGGACGGTGAGGCGCTCGCCGTGCTCGTGCTGGCGCTCGATGAAGTCGAGGAAGACCCGCGGATAGAGGACGTAGGCGAGGACCTCGGCCTTCGTCGCTTCGCGCCCGAGCTTGTTCGCGATCTCCGCGGCGGCCGCTTCGAGGTCCGCGTCGTCGAGGTCGGCGCCGGGGCGGGCGTTCAGGGGCTCGCGATCCTTCAGGACGAGCTTCTGGAGCTCCTCCGGGAAGCCGTAGGAGGGCTGGCCGATCCGGCCCTCGAAGTACTCGATCACGCTGTCGGGGAAGGTGAGGTCGCGGCCGCGATCGATCACGTCCTGGGGCGTGAGGCCGTTCGAGAGCATGTAGAGGGCCATGTCGCCCACGACCTTCGAGGAAGGCGTGACCTTGACCACGTCGCCGAAGAGCTGGTTGACCTCGGCGTACATCTTCATGACGTCGCGCCAGCGCTCGCCGAGCCCCATGGCGACCGCCTGCGTCCGGAGGTTGGTGTACTGCCCGCCCGGGATCTCGTGCTCGTAGACTTCGGCGGATCCGTGGAAGGGGCCCTTGTCGAAGGCCTGGTAGGTCGAGCGGACCGACTCCCAGTAGGCGTCGAAGGGCAGGAGCTCGTCGAGGTCGAGCTCCGAGGGGCGCGGCGACTGGTCGAGCATCGCGACGACGCTCTGGAGGTTCGGCTGGCTGGTCGATCCCGAGAGCGGGCCGAAGGCGCAGTCGATCGCGTCGACGCCGGCTTCGACGGCCTGGAGGTAGGCCGCGCCCTGGATGCCCGCCGAGTCGTGGGAGTGGAGGTGGATCGGCACGCCGACTTCGTCGCGCAGGGCCGAGACGAGCTTCTTCGCGGCGTAGGGCTTGAGGAGCCCCGCCATGTCCTTGATGCAGAGGATGTGGGCGCCTCGATCGACGAGGTCCTTGGCGAGGTCCACGTAGTAGTCGAGCGCGTAGCGCTCGCGACCGGGCTCGAGGATGTCGCCCGTGTAGCAGATGGCGACCTCGGCGATCGCGCCGACTTCGCGGCTCGCGTCGATCGCGACCTGCATCTGGTCGGCCCAGTTGAGCGAGTCGAAGATCCGGAAGAGGTCGATTCCCCGGGCGTGGGCTTCCTTCACGAACTCGCGGACGACGTTGTCGGGGTACGTCGTGTAACCGACGGCGTTCGCGCCGCGCAGCAGCATCTGGAAGAGGACGTTCGGAATCGCCTCGCGCAGGACCTCGAGCCGCTTCCACGGGTCTTCGTCGAGGAAGCGCATGGCGACGTCGAAGGTCGCGCCGCCCCACATCTCGAGCGAGAGGAGCTGGGGCGCGAGCCGCGCGAGCGCCGGGGCGACCTCGAGCATGTCCTGCGTGCGCAGTCGCGTCGCCAGGAGCGACTGATGGGCGTCCCGGAAGGTCGTGTCCGTCACGAGCGTCGCTTCGTGGTTCCGCATCCACTGCGCGAAGCCTTCGGCGCCGAGTTCCTCGAACTTCTGCTTCGAGCCGGCGGGGGGCGCGGTCTTGCGGTCGTAGCTCGGGACCTGCGGCGTCATCCGGAGCGAATCGGGGTCGAGGCGCTCGACGTTCGGGCGACCGTTCACGGTGACGTCGGCCAGGTAGGTCAGCAGGCGGGTGCCGACGCCGCGGTCCTCCTTGAACTCGAGGAGCTCGGGGGTCTCGGCGATGAAGTGGGTGTCGCACTCGCCGGCCTGGAAGGTCGGGTGCTCGATCAGGCGGCTCAGGTAGGAGACGTTCGTCTCGACGCCGCGCACGCGGAACTCGCCGAGGGCGCGCAGGGCGCGGGACGAGGCTTCCTCGAGGTCGCGGCCGCGGGTCGTGAGCTTGGCGAGCAGGGAGTCGTAGTAGGGCGTGATGATCGCGCCGGGGAACGCGTTGCCCGCGTCGAGCCGCACGCCGAGGCCGCCGGGCGAGCGGTAGGAGATCAGGCGGCCGTAGTCCGGCAGGAAGCCGTTCTCCGGGTTCTCGGTCGTGACGCGGCACTGGATCGCGAAGTCCCGGGGCGCGAGCGTTTCCTGGGAGATGCCCATCGACTCGAGGGTCTGCCCGGCGGCGACGCGGATCTGGGAGGCGACGATGTCGACGCCCGTGATCTCCTCGCTGACGGTGTGCTCCACCTGGACCCGGGGGTTCATCTCGATGAAGTAGTAGTCGTCGCCGGAGACGAGGAATTCGACGGTCCCCGCGTTCTGGTAGCCCACGTGTCGGGCGAACTCGACGGCGGAGTTGCAGAGCTTGTCGCGCAGCTCGGCGGACAGGTTCGGGGCGGGGGCCAGCTCGACCACTTTCTGATGGCGCCGCTGGATCGAGCAGTCGCGCTCGAAGAGGTGCACCACGTGACCGTGGCGGTCCGCGAGGATCTGGACCTCGATGTGCTTCGGGCGGGTGACGAGCTTCTCGACGAAGACCTCGTCGTTGCCGAAGGCCGAGGCCGCTTCCCGTCGGGCCGCCTCGAAGTTCTCGACGAACTCGTCCTCGGTCTGGGTCACGCGCATGCCGCGACCGCCGCCGCCGCCGGACGCCTTCACCATGACCGGGAAACCGATCTCCCGCGCGTACTCAAGGCCGGCCTGCGCGTCCTCGATCGGCGGCGAGCCGGGGATGATCGGCAGCCCCGCCTCGATCGCGGCGTTGCGCGCGCTGACCTTGTCACCGACGGAGGAGAGGACGCTCGCCGGCGGGCCGACGAACTGGATGCCGGCCGCCGTCACCGCTTCGGCGAAGTCCGCTCGCTCCGAGAGGAAGCCGTAGCCCGGATGGATCGCCTGGGCGCCGGTCGCTTCGGCGATCTCGAGGATGCGCGGGATGTCGAGATAGACCCCGACCGGGTTGCCGCCCTCGCCGAGGGAGTAGGCTTCGTCCGCCTTGAACCGATGGAGCGCATAGCGGTCCTCGTCGGAGTGGATGCCGATCGTCCGGATGCCGAGCTCGGCGCAGGCGCGATGGATGCGGATGGCGATCTCGCCGCGATTGGCGATCAGCAGGCGTTCGAAGGGCATCGATTCAGGCATGGGGAGGCGGTCCGAGGAGGAAGGGGTGGGCGTTGGCGCGCGAGTGTACCGGGTTTCGTCCACCGTGCCTTCTCGTGCGAGATCCAGTATCCACGGACTTCGAGGGCGAGAAGGGAACGGACCTCGCGCGTCGCGCCAGCGACTAGCCTTCGATCGAAAGGGCCCGGTTCGGGCAGAATCGGACGGCTTCCTCGACCTGCTCGCGGAGTCCTTCGTCCGGCTCGGGCAGCACGAGCTCGACGTGGGGATAGGAACCGTCGTCCGAGTCCACCACGCGGAAGACCTCGGGCGCGCTGTCCTCACACATGCCGTGTCCCTGGCAGAGGTCGAGATCCGCCTTCAGCTTCATCGCTCTCCCTCCGACGCGACGTAGAACTGCGCGGCCCACTTCCGGTAGTCGCCGACCGGCCCGTCGCCGTCGCAGAGGCGCGGCTTCTCGTAGTAGGTCTTGTTCTCCCAGATCGGGAAGTCCTGTTCGACGGCGGCGGCCATGTCGTCGGCGTACGCGCGGTGGAACTCGGCCATCTCCGTGTCGCTCCGACCGGCCTGCTTGCCGATCACGCCGAAGCGCATGTGGAGCCACTCGTCGTCGACCGGCGTCATCCCCATCAGGATCACGCTGTCGCCCATTCCGGTGTAGCGGACGTAGCTGCAGCCGAGACCGGGATTGCGTCCCGTGATCACGATGTCGTCGTGCTCGCCGTCCATCGTGGTCACGTTCTTGCTCGTGACGGTCTGCCAGCGGATCTCGTGTCCGGTGAACTCGACCGTGCGATTCGGCGGGGGCTCCATCAGATGGACCTCCGTCAGGTGAGGCCAGTCGATGCTGTTCTCCGAGATCTCCTGGGGGTGGGTCCGGACCGTCCACTCGTACCGGGTCCAGTCCGGCGTCCAGTCGTCGGCGCCGAACTCGGGAATCGACGGCGGCTCGAAGAGAGGGGCGTCCTCGGTCGGGTGGTACCAGGCCCAGACGACGCCGGCGGACTCGCGGGTCGGGTAGGGACGTGCGCGGACGCCCGGCGGCTTCCGTTTCGCGTAGGGCACGTCCAGGCACGCGCCGTCACCGCCGAACTTCCAGCCATGGAAGGGGCAGCGGATTCCGTCCCCGTCCACCGAACCGCCGACGCCCAGGTGGGCGCCGAGATGGGGGCAGTAGGCATCGAGGGCGCTCGCGACGCCTTCCTGTCCGCGGAAGACGATCAGGGACTCACCGAAATAATCGCGTCCGACGACGTCGCCGGCCCCGAGCTCGGAGCTCCAGGCGATCGGATACCAGCCGAAGGGCGTGCCGAAGGGGAATCGGGACAGGGGCTCCTCCTCCGCGCCGCCTAGCGCTCGCTCGGTCGCACGAAGCGCCCGGCCGCGCGGATCGGCGGCAGATCGAGGGTGGTGCGCATCCCGGGCGCCGCCGCGCAGATCGGGGCGATCGCGTTCACGCAGTTCATCGCGGTCGCCTGCAGGCCGAACTCCGTCGACGTCCCGTCGGTCACCGGCCCGAAGGAGAGCTGGAGGGGCGGTTCACCGTCGATCTCGACCCGGTACTCGAGGATCGCGTCGTAGGGCCAGTTCGGCTCGAGGTCCGGCGTCATCCGCCAGTAGGTCTGGAACTCGACGACGACCTCGTCGTCGACGTAGCCGAGGTAGGCGTAGTGCTGACCCGCGACGTGACCGGCCGGGATCGTGCCGGCGGTGATCTCGACGTCGTGGGGGCAGGTCGCGAACTCGAATCGCTTCTCGTAGCGCTCGATCTCGAAGCCGAGGCTCGCGGCGACCATGTCCATCGACTGGAAGAAGATGGTGCTCATCACGTCGAGGAGCGGCGGCGGATTCTCGCGTGCGGCCTCGGCCGGCAGTCCGAAGCCGAGCTGGTCCATCACCATCTCGGGGCTCTCGCTCATGACCGACATGTTGCAGATCTCGATCACGCGCACGCGATCGACGCGGCGGGAGAGGGCGGACAGGACGACGGGCAGGCGATCCCCGCTGAAGCCGGGGTGGATGCCGCTGCCGTGGAACGTGACGCCGCCCGCGGCGCAGGCCTTCTCGATCCGCTCCTTCTCCGGGCCGTCCTTGAGGTAGGCCCAGCCGGCCGGCGTGATCACGTTCAGTCCGGCTTCCAGGAGGCGACAGATCTCCGGCACGTTGGCGAGCAGCGGCGCGTAGAGCACCAGGTCGGCGTCGAGGGCGAGCAGGGCGTCGACGTCGCGGGTGGCCTCTACGCCGATCGGGTCGAGGCCGACGATCTCGCCGACGTCGCGTCCCTCCTTGGCCTCGGAATGGACCCAGACCCCGACCAGCTCGAGGCCCGGATCCTCGAGGATCGCCGGGATCGCGTGGTGACCGATCGAGCCCGTCGCCCACTGGATCACGCGCAGCGGCGCGGCCACTACTTGACCCGCTTCGTGTATCGGAGATTGCAGGGGTCGCTGGGACGCAGGATCAGGGAGGGCATGACCTCGCGGTAGCTCTCCGGCGGATCCACGCAGGACAACTCGTAGCGCGAGAGCAGGGCGGTCAGGATCGACTTCACCTGGAGGAAGGCGAAGGCGTTCCCCACGCACTTGCGCCGGCCGCCGCCGAACGGAATCAAGGCGAAGAGATGATCCGGGCGCGGGCGATGCGGGTCGAACCGCTCGGGATCGGGAAAGTGTTCGGGCAGGCGGTGGGACACGTAGGGCGAGACCACGAGGTTCGTGCCGACCTCGAACGTGTTGCCTTCGTACTCGAAGGGCTCGTTCACGACCTGGCGCATGAGCGTGAGCAGCGGCGGGTGGAGTCGCAGCGTCTCGTTCAGGAAGCCCTCCATCACGGGCATCTCGCGGAGAGACGCGAACGAGAGATCGCCGCCGTCGCCGTAGACGGCATCGACCTCGGCGATCACCTCGCGCTGGTACTCGGGATGCCGAGCGAGCTCGACGCAGCACCAGGCTGCGGTGTTCGAGCTCGTGTGGAAGCCACCGAACATGATCCAGATGATCATGCCCGGGATCAGCTCGTGGGCCATCGCGCTGCCATCCTTGTAGCGCGCGTCGAGGAAGCTCTGGAGCATGTCCGTGGGCGGCTCCTCGCCCCGTTCGTTCGCGGCGATCCGGTCGTCGACCGCTTCCATGAGCATGTCCTGGAGGCGCGCTCGGGCTTCGTCCCGGTTGGCGAAGGCGTCCGCCTCGCTCTTGAAGTCGACGACCGCCTCCGGCGAGATCGCGTGCTCCAGCTGGGCGAAGAGGACGCCGAACTCGTCGGTCAGTCGTTCCCGGAACTCCGCGCCCATCAGGCAGTGGGTCGACGTACGCAGGACCATGTCCTTGAAGGTGTCGTGGAACTCGCGGACGCCTTCGTCGCCCCAGTCGGCGATGAAGTCCTCGACTTCCTTGGCGACGACCTGGGCGTAGGTCTTCATGCGCTTCGGGCGGAGCGAGTCCGACATGAAGCGGACCTGCTGGCGCTCGATCTCGAGCGGGGCGCCGTACTGGATCCCCTCGCCGAAGACCGGGACCATGTACTGGTAGGGCGCCGCGGCAGAGACGCGGTCGTCGGGGGCGCGGTAGACGGCCTCCTGGGCCTCCGCGCTCGCCATCAGGACGTGCCGCGCACCGAAGAGATCGAATTCCGCGAGCTCGCCGCACTCCTGGTACGCGCGGTAGAGGAAGTGGGCCGCGTGGGCCATGAATTCCTCGTAGTGGCCGACGTCGGGCTTGGCGCCGCTCACGATCTTGGGACGGGGTTGGTCGGACATGGGCTTCCTCTCGTGGGGGCGTCGCGTCACGCGCCGGGCGCGCGTCCCCCGGCCGTGCAGAAGGCGCGCCGGAGCAGCACCTCCATCTCGTTCATGACGTCCTGCGCGCGGGCGCGGGCGCCGTCCTCGTACCAGTCCGCGAGCAGCACCTGCTGCATCGCCAGCATCGTGCGCGCCAGTCGGTCGGGATTCCCCGGCTCGAAGACGCCCTCGTCGATCCCGCGCTCGAAGATCGCCGTGAGCCGGGCGACCCCGTCGCCCCAGACCGCGGCGCGCCGCGAATCGCGATCCATCGAACGCCGTACCCCCCAGTTCGCGCCCTCGTCGAGGTACATCCGCAGGTAGTCGGGGCGGGCCATGAAGTAGGCGAGGTAGGCGCGGCTGCCGGCGAGGAGCGCCTCGAGCGGATCCGGCGCCGTGCCCTCGGCCTCGATCGACGCGGCGTGGATCTCCCGCAGTCGCGAAGCGTGCAGGGCGTCCACGATCTCGGCCTTGCCGCGATAGACGGAATAGAGCGTCCCGAGCGAGATTCCGGCGGCCTCCGCGAGGGACTCCATCCGGGTGGCCGCGACCCCGTCCCGCGCGAAGGCCTCGCCGGCCGCTTCGACGACCAGATCCCGGTAGGCCGCGTGCCGCGCGTTCTTGGCATGGGCGCGGGCGGCGGCGCGTCGGCCTTCGGCGTCGCCGGAAGCGTCGGAGGGGGGGGAGGCGGTCGTCATAACCAGATGTTGACAGAATAGAATCCAATTTCAATCATGGAGCCGCGCGCGTGAGCGGGGCGCCGGGCGGCCTCCTGGCCCCGTCCCACGCGAAGGAGGGCCCATGGCCGACGTCGACGAAATCGAGCGGAGCCTCTTGGATGGCACGACCTGGGACGCGTTCTGCGACCGGCTGAAGGAGGCGGGCCAGCAGGTCCTTCGGCCGGAGGTCCCCGCCGACCCCTTCACCCGCGCCGAGGGCTATCGCTACCTCACGCGCGTCCTTCGCTCGGCCTTCGACATCTTCACGGAGCACGCCGACCCCGCCTTCCCGGTGATCTACCGCCCGTGCGACGAGATGGTGAAGTACGGCGGCGACGATCCGGACAAGTTCCTCCAGAAGTGCGCGCTCTCCGGCGCGTTCGACTACCGGATCCGCGGCCGTCGTGGGACGATCCAATCGGTCAGCTTCCTGACCCAGGGCAGCAACTTCGGCGAGGGCGGAACGATGCTCCCGACCGGGTTCCTGGACACGGACACGCTCGAGGTCGAGGACGACGGCAGCTTCGAGATCCTCGTCAGCACGCGGGAGCAGGCGGGCAACTGGCTGCCGATGACCGAGTCCACGCAGGCCCTGCTCGTTCGGCAGACTTTCGGTGATCGCGCCAAGGAGTCGATCGCCGAGCTCGAGATCGAGTGCCTCTCGTCGAGCGGCGCGCCTCCGCCCCTCGACCCCGTGCAGTTCGCCGAGGGACTCGGGAGCGCCGCCCTGTTCCTCGAAGGCACGGCCCATCTCTTCGCCGACTGGGTCGCGCGCTACCAGGCGCACCCGAACGCGCTGCCCCAGGAAGATCCCGAGATCACCCGGCGAGTCGGGGGCGACCCGGCGATCGCCTACTTCAACTCCTTCTGGTCCCTCGCGGAGGACGAGGCGCTCGTCGTCGAGCTCGACCGCGTGCCCGCCTGTCGCGCCTGGAGCTTCCAGGTCTGCAACTACTGGATGGAGAGTCTCGACTACCGCTATCACCGGACCAACGTGAACAAGGACACGGCTCACGTCGAGCCGGACGGCTCGATCCGGATCGTCGTCTCGGCGGAGGATCCCGGCTGGCCGAACTGGATCACGACGGCGGGCCACCGGACCGGGACGATGCTCTTCCGCCTGACCGGCGCGGACGAAGTCGTAAGGCCCACGACGCGCGTCGAGAAGCGAGCGGCGCTCGCCGCCGGG
>JBCCZJ010000101.1:0-12858 GCA_039187915.1 Myxococcota bacterium | reverse complement strand
GGCGCCCTCGATCGGAGAGGTCGGTTTCTTCGACGCATCCCGTCCGGCTTCCGCTGCGAGCATGCCCTCGTCGTAGGAGAGCATGCCGTAGAAGGGCGCCGCGGCGGCGAAGCGATCCGAGAGGCAGGCGGCGAGCAGCGCGAACATGCCGCCCATGCAGACGCCGGTGATCGCGACGGGCCGGCCGCGGCACGCCGCCGTGTCGTCCGCGAGCCAGTTCGCGCCGGCCTCGAGGTCCGCCACGATCGCCGGATCGGAGAGCCCGCGGATCCACGCGCCGACGTCCTCGATCGCGACCGCGTCGAGATGCCGGTAGAGGTCGATCTCGAGGACGCCGAAGCCCTCGCGCGCCCAATCCGCGGCGAGCGCCGCGCTGTGTTCGGACGGACCCCAGACGTCGTGCACCAGCACGACGCCCGGCAGGCCGTCGCCGGACTCGGCCCGGTGGAAGCGACCGAACGCGACGTCTTCCGTATGGATCTGCATGGACTCTCCTTCGCCCCGACCCAGCGCCGCGGTCGTGCAATCTAGGCAGATCGACGCGCGCCGACCATCCCGCTCCGAGTCGCGCGCCCGGCACCGGACACCGTCGGAAGTCGAACCGTCGGTCGCTGGCACCCCCCGGACCCCGCGGATAGACTCGCGCGCCGCCCGACAGGCTGCGCCGCGCGCGCCGTCGCGCCCCCCGACCGCGACCGATTTCGAAGCGTGTCCCCGACCCGAACCCAGGGGCCGAGGCCCGCGAACCCGCTGGAGACCCCCGATGGCCGACGAGACCCCCGAACCCACGAAGATCATTCGCAAGAAGACCGGCAACTTCCTCGAAGACTTCCAGCCCGGCCAGATCTTCCGGCACAAGGGCGGCAAGACGATCACCGAGGGGCTCTTCACGACCTTCACCGAGTTCGCGATGACCACGCATCCCTTCGCGAAGAACGAGCGCTACGCCAAGGCCTACGGCTTCGAAGGCATGGTCTGCCCGCCCGGTGTCGTCATGCTCGTCGCCTTCAGCCAGACGGTCGAGGACATCTCCGAAAACGCGCGCGCGAACCTCGAATACATCGACATGAAGTTCGGCGCGCCCGTCTACGTCGGCGACACGCTCGAAGTGGAGACCAAGGTGCTCGGGGTGAAGTGCTCGAAGAGCCGCCCCAACCTCGGCGTCGTCCACGTCCAGTCGACCGCGCGCAAGAACCTCGGCTCGGACGACGAAGCCGTCGTCGCGACCTGGCAGCGCAAGGTCCAGGTCTACAAGGGCGACGACGAGGCCGTCGTCGAGGACTTCCTGATCGACGCCGACGAGGTCGACTGCGACCTCTTCATTCCGCCCTACCCCGGCCCCGGGCTGAAGGACATGGCCCACCTCACGAGCCCGGATTCCTACTTCGAGGACCTCGAGATCGGCAGCCGCATCGAGCACTCGCGCGGCCGGACCGTGACCGACGAGCACATCGCGATGACCGCGATCCTCGACAACACGAGCCAGGTCCACTGCAACCAGTACATGATCGACCTCAACCCGAAGCAGTACGTCGGCGGTCAGCTCATCATCTTCGGCGGCATCCCCTTCACGCTCTGCCTGGGCCTCTCCTGCCCGGACGTCGGCGACAACACGCTCGGCGACGTGATCTACACGACGGGCAAGCACACGGCGCCGCTCCAGGCGGGCGACACCGTTTTCGCGGCGACGCAGATCCTCGACAAGGGCGACTACCCGGACCGCGACGATCTCGGCCTCGTCCACACGCGGCTCTTCGGATACAAATTCGTCAAGGAAGACGGACACACCAGCGAAGAGGCCCCGGACGGCTGGAAGAAGGTGCAGATCTTCGAGCTCGACCGGCAGATCGCGGTGAAGCGACGCTCGCACTACGCCTGACGGCCCCCCGACCGCGCCGCCCCCCGCGTCTTCGTCAGCGAGGAGCGCGATCGCGCTCCGGGAGGGATCGCGCTCCGACCGGATCGCCCTCCGGATCGCCCTCGGAGATGGCGGCCGTCGAGGAGCAGGCGAGTCGGGCTTGCGACGTCGACGGCGCCCTCCGTCCCGCGGCGACGCTCAAGCCGTCCGTTCGTAGTTCCAGGGCCCGCCCTTGGCCATCGTCAGTCGATGCCGCGGCCCATCCAGGCCCGGATCGACGGCCTCGTAGCCGCAGTCGCCGTGCCACATCGCGACCGGCCCGGTCCCCGAAACGACCCCGATCTGCGGCGCGAAGCGGTCGGGCGTGCGCGCGGCCGCGGCTCCGAGGGCCTCGGCGACGCCGGCGTGGGCGGACAGGTCCGTCAGCGTCACGAAGGTGGGCGGCGCGAGCTCGATCTCCTTGGCGGCCTGCCGCTCGAGGGCGGCGCGCGGAGAGAGCCACTCGGACTGCTTGATCTCGCCGTCATCGATGGCCACCTCGCCCTCCGCCGCCCGCGCGGCGAAGAACCAGGTCAGGAAACGCTTCGGCTGGATCGGCGGCGGCGTCCAATGGGAGAAGGGCACCATCTCGTCCGCCGCCACCGGGAGACCGCACTCCTCCATCGCCTCGCGCGAAGCGGCGCGGCGGGAGGCCTCGAGCTCGTCGCCTTCCGGGACGCCCGACCAGTCCGCCTCGTCGAGCCGCCCGCCCGGGAAGACCCACATCCCGCCGAACACGATCTTCGAGTTCCGCTTCAGCATGAGCGTCTCGAGTCCGGTCGGCCCGTCGCGCAACAGGATCACGGTCGCTGCGAGGATGGGCGGGGCCCCGGTCTTGCCTTCGGTAGCCAGCTTCTCGAGGAAGGCCGCGTGCTCACGCGGTTCTCGTTCTGACATGGCCCAAGCGTACCACGACGCCCCGAACGCCGAGGCACCGGCCGCGAGGCATCGGGGCCGACGGCCGGGGCCGGGGCCGGCCTAGAACGTGCTGATCACCAGCGCCGCGCGCCCCGTGCCGACCGCGAGATCCACGATCCATCCGTCGGCGAGCTGGGCATCGTAGTCGGGGGGACCGAGCTCGACGCGCTGACCTTCCTTCGTCACGGCGCAGACGGCGTTGCCACCCAGGACGTTCAAGAACTCGCCGATGCCGTCCGAGACCATCTCGGGGTCGAGATCGGAGGGCTGGAGTCCGCTCGTCGCGGTCGCGAGCGCTTCGGCGAATTCGCCGTCCGAGACGAGCGCGACTTCGAGGCCGCGCACCCCCTTCACGTGCACCGAGACGCAGTAGTCGGCGAAGTCGGGCCGAGCGGAGAAGGCCTCGATCTCGCCGAGCTTCGCCTGCATGCGCGCGACGCGCATCAGGAAGCGGGGCAGGAGCTCGATGAAGTATTTCGTGACGCGATGGTTCGCGAGCGGGTCCGGCAGGTCGGGCTCGCCGACGTCGTAGGCCGCCTGGTCCACCTTGTAGGCGTCGAGCAGGGTGCCGAGACGATCCGCTTCGATGTAGCCGAGGCGCACGAGGGCCTCGCCGATCAGGACGCGTCCGCTGCGCTGGCGATCGACCACGTCGACCAGCTGGTCGCTCGTGAGGAAGCCCATCCGGACGGCGAGGTCGCCGAAGGGAAAGTCCTCGGAACGCTGGGCGGCGCTGACCTGGGAGGCCTCGCGCTGGGTCATGTAGCCCTGGTGGATGGCGATCTCGCCCAGGGTCGGGTTCGCGTCTTCCATCAGTTCGAGGGCTTCGCGCACGTGGCTCGCGTCGATCTCGCCCTGGTCGATCAGGAACTGGCCGAAGAACTTGACCGCCATCAGACCGTCCCTCCGTCGCTCGCATCGGTCGGCGGTCGGTCTTCCACCGCGGCGCGGACGTTCTCGACCAGCGCTTCGATGACGTCGGGATCGAAAGGCTTGCCGAGCACCTGACAGGCGCCGAGCCGGAAGGCTTCTTCCGCCTTCTGCGCGTCGCCTCCGACGGAGGACACCATCGCGACCTCGATCCACGGATGCATGGACTTGATCGTGCGGAGGGCCGAGAGGCCGTCGAGACCGGGCATCACGATGTCGAGCAGGACGAGATCGGGCTTCACCTCGGTCGCCATGCGGATCGCAGCGGCACCGTCGCGGCCGGTCCCGACGATCGCCACGTCCGCGACCTCCTCGAGGATGCGCTCGAGCTGGGCCAGAACCGTACGGCTGTCGTCCACCATCAGGACGTTGATCTTTCGCGCCATGGTCTCCTCCGACGGCCGGACGCGCCCCCGCCCCGAATCGGGAGGACGAGGGTCGAAGCGGATCCGGCCTGCCAGGATTCTTTCGACGCGAAGGGAGCCCGGATTGAGATGCGACACGCGATCCGAAAGCGGAATCCGCCCCGGCTGCGCCCGGCTTGCCCGTGGAACGCCGGTCATCGCCGTCGTTCTTGCCGATGCTTACGAAAAGCCATAGAGTCCGCGGCCTTACGGGCCCTCCCGTACGCGGGAGCGCGCCGCTCCGAGCCCGCCTGGGTCCCCGACGTGGCCGGGGTCGCGCCGCGCTATCGGAAGGCCGCGGCACCCGCACCCGAGTCCCGCGGCGAACGCCTCGCCTCCCGCCCGAACGACCTCCCTCCAGCCCGAGAATCCAATGCGAACCCGAGAAGAGCTCAACGAATTCATCGCCGGCCAGCGGAACGCCGCCTGCTTCGAGGGGCTGCCTCTCGAAGGCAAGCGCGTCCTCGACATGTCGACCGTCGTCGCCGCGCCCTACGCCGCCTGCATGCTCGGCGACGCCGGCGCCGACATCATCAAGATCGAGAATCCGAAGATTCCGGACGCCCTGCGCGGCTGGAGCACGCTTCGAGAGCTCGGCATCGAGCCCTACCACTCGGTCGTCGGCCGCAACAAGTTCCCCGTCACCATCAACATGAAGGCGGATGAGGGGAAGGAGATCTTCACGGAGCTCATCAAGCAGAGCGACGTGCTGATCGAGAACATGCGCGTCGGCGCGATGGACCGCCTCGACTTCTCTCACGAGAAGATCCTCGAGATCAACCCTGGCATCATCATCGGCAAGGTCTCGGGCTACGGCATGACCGGCCCGAAGAACCAGCAGCCCGGCTTCGGCACCCTGGCCGAGGCCTACAGCGGCTTCTCCTACCTGAACGGTGATCCGGAGAAGGGCCCGCTCTCTCCGCCCCACGCGCTGGCCGACCTGACGACCGGCATCCACCTCGCCTACGCGATCTCGCTCGCCATGATGCGGCAGGAGCGCGGCGTGAAGGGCGGCCAGGTGATCGACATCTCGCTCTACGAGGCCCTCTTCGGCTACTTCGGCGGCGAGTTCGTCGGCTACAAGCTGACCGGCGAGAACCCCGAGCCGATCGGCAACGAGCTCCGCTCAGCGGCCCCGCGCAGCGTCTACCGCACGAAGGACGAGCGCTACATCGCGCTCTCCTGCTCGGCGCAGAAGCCCTGGGAGAACCTCGCCAAGGTCATGGGCCAGCCGGAGCTGATCGAGGACGAGCGCTTCAAGACGAACGTCGACCGGATCGGCAACCGCTACGTCCTGAACGACATCATCCAGGAGTGGCATTCGACCAAGACCGAGGCCGACGTCCTCGAAATCTGCTCGAAGGAAGGCATCACCGCCGGCCCGATCCTCACGATGGCCGACATCGACGAGGACGAGCACTACGCGGAGCGCGGCAGCTTCCATTACTGCGAGGATCCGGCGACGGGCATCGAACTCAAGATGCCGAACATTCCCTTCCGCCTGCTCGGCGAGCAATCGACCAAGATCCGTTTCCCGGGCCTCCCGCAGGCCTCGGCGAACGACGTCGTCTACGGCGAGCTGCTCGGTTACTCGGCCGAGAAGGTCGACGCCCTGCGCGATGCGGGCGCCATCTAGCGCCCGTCCCCGATCGCTCGGGCGACGCGAGGTCGCCCGCGAACCACGAACACCCGCCCCTTCTCGATCCGCGGCGCGACCGAATCTGGCGCGCACGCCAGGAGATCCCCACGATGCGAAGCGCGAAAGACTTCTTCCAGCCGATGGCGCTCGGTGCCCCCGAGCCCCTCCACGAGATCCCGTTCAAGCCCTCGCGGATGATCCACTTCTTCGATCCCAGCAACGCCAAGATGGCGACGAAGATCCCGGACATCGCGAAGAAGTGCGACGTGCTGCTCGGCAACCTCGAGGACGCGATCCAGGCCGACAACAAGATCGCCGCCCGCGAGGGCCTCGTGAAGATCGGCAACGAGACCGACTTCGGGAGCTGCCAGCTCTGGACCCGCGTGAACAGCCTCGACTCGCCCTGGTTCCTCGATGACGTCATGACCCTCGTCGAGGGCCTCGGCAACAAGCTCGACGTGATCATGGTCCCGAAGGTCGAGGGCGCCTGGGACATCCACTACGTGGATCGCCTGCTCGCGCAGCTCGAAGCCCGAAACGGTCTCGAGAAGCCGCTCATGATCCACGCGATCCTCGAGACCGCGCTCGGCGTCGCGAACGTCGAGGAGATCTGCGCCGCGAGCCCGCGCATGCAGGGTCTGTCGCTCGGCCCGGCGGACCTCGCCGCGAGCCGCCGCATGAAGACGACCCGCGTCGGCGGCGGTCATCCGGGCTACATCGTCCGGACCGACCCCGATCCGAACGACGAAGACGCGCCGCGGCCGACCGCACAGCAGGACCTCTGGCACTACACGATGGCGCGCATGGTGGATGCCTGTAACGCCAACGGCATCCTTCCCTACTACGGCCCCTTCGGCGACATCAAGGACACGGTGGCCTGCGAGGACCAGTTCCGGAACGCCTTCCTGATGGGCTGCGTCGGGACCTGGAGCCTCCATCCGGTCCAGATCGACATCGCCAAGAAGGTGTTCTCGCCGCCGGTCGACGAGGTCCTCTGGGCCAAGAAGGTCATCGACGAGATGGGCGACGGCACGGGCGCGGTCATGATCGACGGGAAGATGCAGGACGACGCGACGGTCAAGCAGTGCCGCGTCATGGTGGAGCTCGCGCGCATGCTCTGCGAGAACGACGACGAGCTGCGGAGCGCGTACGGATTCTAGCGCTGGGCGCCGCGCGGCGGGCGATCAGGCTCCGTGGTTGCCCGATCGGAGCGAATCGTCGACCGTAGGGGTCGCGCCGCCCCGGGAGCCAGAGCCAGTCCGATGACCGCCGCCGACACGAGTGCGCCGTCCGCTTCGCGGGTCCGGATCGCGACCATGGGCCTGCTCGCGATCGGGATCATGATGCCGGTCACGCTGCCCGTGCCGATCCTGCGCGAGCTGGTCGGCGAGCGCTTCGCGGTCTCGGAGCTCCTGACCTCGCTCTTCATGTCGATCAACATGGTCGGCGCGGCGATCGCGGCGCCCCTCGCCGGTGCGCTCGCGGACCGGATCGGCAGACGGCGGCCGCTCGTGATCGCGGCGCTCCTGGTCGATGCCGCGTGTTTCGGGGCGATGGCGCTCGACCTGCCCTTCGCAGTCTTCATGGGCATTCGCTTCGTCGAAGGCTGCGCGCACATCTTCGCGCTCTCGCTCCTGCTCTCGATCTCGGCGAGCCTCGGTGGCGAGCACGGGCGAGGCGTCACCATGGGCGTGACCGGCGCGGGCATGATGCTCGGCGTCGCGATCGGCGCGCCGATCGGCGGCGTGCTCGGTCGGGAGGACGTGCTGCGACCGCTCACGACCGGTTCGGGACTGCTCGTCGCGGTGTCCGTGCTCGCTGCCCTCGTCCTCCTCGATCCGAAGAGCACCGAGTCGCGGCCCGGTGCCGGCGAGATCTGGGGCGCGATCAAACGACATCGCGCCATGATCGCGCCGCTGATCTTCGCCTTCGCCGATCGCTTCACGGTCGGCTTCTACACCACGACGTTCTCCCTCTTCGCCTCCGGTCTCCACGGCGCGGATCCGCCGCAGGTCGGCCTCTGGATCGCCGTATTCATGCTGCCCTTCGCGCTGCTCTCCTTCCCGTTCGGGGTGCTCGCGGATCGCGTGTCGAAGACGGCGCTGCTCTGCGGCGGCTCGGCGGTCTACGGCGTCCTGACCGCGAGCCTCGGGTTCTGGCCGACCGAGTGGATCGCGCCGGGTATGGCGATCATCGGAATGTCCGCTGCCGTGATGTTCGTCCCGTCGATGCTCATGACGACGGACCTCACCCCGCCCGAGATCCGCTCGACGGCGCTCGGCGCCTTCAACACGGCGGGCAGCCTCGGCTTCATCCTGGGTCCCGTCACCGGCGGGCTCGTCAGCGACACCGTCCGCGCGAGCCACGGCGCGGCCGCCGGCTATCAGGCCGCCTTCGGCTTGGCCGGCGTCGCGGAGATCCTCTGCGTGCTCCTGGCCCTGCCCTTCCTGCTCCGTCTGCGGGCCCGCGGGCTGACGACCTGACCGGGCGCGGCGCGCGGAAATCGCCGTTCCTGCAACGCTTTTCCGATGCGCAGACATCCGTTAGGTTCCGGTGTTGCTTCCGCGGACGCCCCCCACTCGAGCCCAGGAATCCCCACGGCCATGACGTCTCCCGCCCGCCCCGCCGAGGGTCGGATCCACCCCGTGCTGCTCTCCGGCGGATCCGGGACCCGGCTCTGGCCGCTCTCGCGCCGCGCGTTTCCGAAGCAGCTCCTGCCGCTGACCGGGGAACGCACGCTGATCCAGGAGACCGCGCGTCGCGTCGCCGACCCGGCCGTGTTCGCGCCGCCCCTCGTCGTCTGCAACGACGAGCACCGCTTCATCATCGCCGAACAGCTGCGCGAGGCCGGCCTCGAGCCCGCTGCGATCGTGCTCGAGCCGATCGCGCGCAATACCGCACCGGCGATCGCGGCCGCTGCGGCGATGGTCGAGCAGGACGACCCCGACGGCATCCTGCTCGTGCTTCCGTCGGACCACGTGATTCGCGACGTCGACGCCTTCCACCGCGCCGTCGAGACGGCCGCCGAGGCCGCCCGCCGCGGCGCGCTCACGACCTTCGGCATCACGCCGCAATACGCCGATACCGGGCTCGGCTACATCCGCCGGGGCGAGGACTGGCCCGACCTCGAGACGGCTTCCGACCTCGCCGAGTTCGTCGAGAAGCCGGATCGCGAGCGCGCGGAAGCCTTCGTCGCGAGCGGCGAGTACGCCTGGAACAGCGGCATGTTCGTCTTTCCGATTCGGCCTCTCCTGTCCGAACTCGGGCGTTTCGAGCCGGAACTCGTCGCGGCCTGCCGCGACGCGGTCGCCAAGTCGGAGCGTGACCTGACTTTCACGCGACTCGAAGCACGCGCCTTCGCCGACGCCACGTCGATCTCGATCGACCACGCCGTCATGGAGCGGACGGACCGCGCCGCGGTCGTCACGGCGGACATCGGTTGGAACGACGTCGGATCCTGGGGTGCGCTCTGGGAGATCGGCGAACGCGACGACGCGGGCAACGTCGCGGTGGGCGACGTCGTGCTGCGCGACGTCGAGAACAGCTACGTGCGCAGCGAAGGTCGACTGATCTCCACGATCGGCGTCCGCGACCTCGTGATCGTCGAGACCGACGATGCCGTGTTCGTCGCTCCGCGAGCGCGGGCGCACGAAGTCAAGGACGTCGTGAGCGCGCTCGACGCGAGCAATCGCAGCGAATCGAATCTGCACGCGCGGGTCTACCGTCCGTGGGGACACTACGAAGGCGTCGCCGACGGCGACCGCTTCCAGGTCAAGCAGATCTCGGTCAAGCCGCGCGAGAAGCTCTCGCTCCAGATGCATCACCACCGCGCGGAGCACTGGGTCGTCGTCCAGGGGACCGCGAAGGTCACGAAGGGCGACGAGGAGATCCTCCTCACGGAGAACCAGTCGACCTACATCCCGCTCGGCGTGCACCACCGCCTCGAGAATCCGGGAGAGATCGAGCTCACGCTGATCGAGGTCCAGTCCGGCGCCTATCTCGGCGAGGACGACATCGTCCGCTTCGACGACCTCTACGGTCGCGGCAAGGATTGACCGAGTCGAAAAAACCCCGATCGATCCCGGGTCGGTGCGCGTCGGCGGGCGCCGGAGGTCGCGGGCGGTCGTCGATCCCCAGCAGGACACCGACCCGAGTCGCCTCGACCGATGGGTTTTCACTTCGATTCGAGTGAATTCTCATGCGTGATTCACCCCTCGGGTGCACGCCGGTTCACGCGTCTTCCGCGATCGTCAACTTCCCGCAGGTGATCGGGTTCCCATCCGACAAACGCGCGAGACTAAAGGCGAATCGCGATTTTTCCTGCCCACTCCGACGGTCCGTCATGTTAGAATGCGGCTGCGCTGGAGATTCGTGTCCCATGCGAGTCCGATGCGCACGTACCTTGGGAAGGGTTGCTCCATGCGATCGTCTGCTGTTGTTGCTGCTGTCGTCCTCTCGGCTTTCGGTCTGGCGTCCACCGGCCAGGCTGCCTTCTACGGAGACTTCGTCGGGTCCACGGTGACCTTCGAAGGCGTCCAGGATCAGAACGATCTGTTCGGCATGCCGATCGTGTCCGCCGACACGCTCGACTTCAATCCGAACACGTTCGAAGCGCAGTGTCCGCTGCCGTCCTGCACCGGCGGCTCCACGCTCGTCGACGACACGCTGACGTTCACGATCCAGGCGAACTCCGGCCAGATCATCGACGACATCGTCCTCAGCGAGGCCGGCGACAGCACGCTCGCCACGTTCATCCCGAACGACCTCGCCGTGTCGAGCGTCTCCGCGAACGTCTTCATCGACATCCTCGAGATCGACGGCGTCCCCGTGAACAACATCAACGCGAACGACACGATGGTGTTCACGAACGGCGGCAGCTTCCTGCGCAGCTTCGGCGCCGACGGCGTCGGCACGACGAACACGGCGTGGACCGGCCTCCTCAACATCGACCTCGACGCGATCATCGCGGGCGCCGGCGCGACCGGCAGCGCGACGCGCGTGACGCTCAACATCAACAACACGCTGACCGCCTTCGCCGGGGACGGCCTCGGCGGCCCCGGCGCCGCTCAGGCCTTCATCGAGAAGAAGGACTTCGACGGCCTGGCCGTGACGGTCGTCCCGGAGCCGGGAACGGCGCTGTTGATGGGCCTCGGTCTCGCGGGCCTCGCCGCGAACCGCCGCAAGAACTGAGATCGAAACCCGACCGTCGCGAGCCGACGCGACGCGCTGACGGGCCCCCGCGGCCCCTCCGCATTCGGCAGACACACCCGGGCGCCTGGACGCCTACCACCGGATCACCCGGTCTTTCGCACTCGACGCGCACGTAGAAGGAAGAAGTAGAAGCAACCGTAGAAGCACATGCCGCCGAGTCCCCGAAGGCTCCCCGTTCACTGGGAAGGGATGGGAGCCCACGAAGACTCACCGCTGATTCGATTCGTCTGGGAAGGGAATCGAAGCCGCACGCGGTAAAGCAGACGCTGCATTCGCAGCGAAGGAACGAAGATGAATCGGCTTATGTTCTCGAGCGCGCTCGCGCTCAGTGTCGCCGCCCTTGCGACGACCCTCCTGGCTGGCACCGCTTCCGCGGTCCTGTACGGCACGTTCTTCAGCCCCACCGGCGACGTCACCTTCGTCGACGTCGAAGACCTGAACGGTCTCTACGGCGCGCCGGTCGCTTCGGGCAACAGCCTCGACTTCTCTCCGAATACGTTCGAGGCCCAGTGCCCGCTCGGAGGCTGCCCGCCGACCACGAATCTCGTGACGGACACGCTGACCTTCCAGGTCGACGCGAACGGCGGCTTCTTCATCGAGGACATCATCCTCTCGGAGTCGGGCGACCTCAACATCAACGACTTCACGATCCCGGTCGGCTTCGCGGCCGTGACGGTTTCGGCCAACGTCTTCGTCGACATCCTCGAGCTGGACGGCGTGCCGGTCTCCGGCATCAACGCCAACGACGTCATGACGTTCACCAACGGCGGCGCCTGGGATACGAGCTCCGAGCCGAACGGCGCGCAGATCTGGAGCGGCGGTCTCGACCTCGACATCGACGCGGTGATCGCGAACGCCGGCCAGGTCGGCAGGGCCACGCTGGTCGAACTCAGCATCGCCAACACGCTGACGGCCGAGGCCCAGAACGGTGCGCAGGCGTTCATCGAGAAGAAGGACATCGATGGACTCGCCATCACGGTGGTCCCGGAGCCGGGCACCGCGCTCCTGATGCTTCTCGGGCTCGGTGGGCTCTCCGCCGCGGGGCGCCGTTCCGGCGCCGCGCGCTCCTGATCGCCGCCGACCGATCGTCTCTCCCGCTCACGCGCGACGTTCGATCGAAGCGCGCCAGCCAATGCTCCAGCTGAACATGCAGAAGCAGAAAAGGATCGAAATCATGATTCGCCAACTGTCGACCGCGCTCGCGGTACTCTCCGTGGCCGCCCTCTCGGCGAGCAGCGCCTCCGCGATTCTCTACGGCGACTTCAGTGACGCCGCCGGAACGGTGTCCTTCAACGCCGTGGAAGACGTGAACGGCCTCTACGGCATGCCCAGCGTCAGCCTGAACAGCCTCGACTTCACGCCGACGCAGTTCGAGGCCGAGTGCCTGAGCTCGTGCCTGACCAACCCTTCGCCGGGCCTCGACACGGTCGACGATCTCCTCACCCTCGAGATCGACGCCAACGGCGGACAGCAGATCACCGAGATCCAGATCTCCGAAGGCCTCGACTACAACCTGCAGGCCTTCGGCCCGGGCGCCATCGCGTCGGCCACCGTCACCGCCAGTGTCTTCGTCGACATCTACGAGATCAACCAGGTGGCGGTCACCGGGATCAGCGACAACTTCACGGTGAACTTCAACCCGAGCGGCAACTTCACGCAGTTCGGACCCGCCGGGATCGAGTCGGGCAATTTCACGGGCGAGCTCACGATCGACATCCAGTCGGTCCTCGCGCTCAACTCCGTGGTCGGTGAAGCCACCGGAGTGCGCATCAGCTTCAACAACACGCTGACCGCCTTCCACTCGGGCGGCGGCCTGGCGTCCATTCGAAAGCGCGACGCCGACTTCGTCTCTCTCACCG
>JBCCZJ010000100.1:0-12858 GCA_039187915.1 Myxococcota bacterium | reverse complement strand
GTCGAGTTCCTGCGCAGCGTCGTGCCCTGCGTGCGCCATCACCACGAGTGGTACGACGGAACTCAGGAACTCGACGGGTTCGAGGATCCGGGCGCCGATCTCGGGATGGCGCTTGATCTCCTCGTACTCCTCGTCGTTCAGCCGGTCGGGCTTCGTGATGATGGCTTCGGGGATGCCGATCTTGCCGACGTCGTGGAGGAGTCCCGCGAAGTAGACGCGCTCGATCAGCTCCTTACGGAGGTTCATCTCGCGGGCGATTCGCGAGGCGTAGACGGCGACGCGCTCCGAATGGCCGCGGGTGTAGGCGTCCTTGGCGTCGATCGCCTCGGCGAGGGCGCCGATCGTCTGGATGTACGCGGTCCGGAGCTCGGTGTTCTTGGCGTCGAGCTGCTTCGTGCGGTCGCGGACCTTGTCCTCCAGGTTCTTGTTCATGTCCTGGAGCTTGAAGTTCTGTTCGCGCGTCACGGAGTTGAGGCGCTTGATCTCAGCCTTCAGATCGTAGTGGTCGAAGGCCTGGCGCAGGGTCGCCTTGAGCTCCTCGTCGTTCCACGGCTTCGTGATCAGGCGGTAGATCTCGCCCTTGTTGATCGCCTCGACCGCGATCGTCATGTCCGTGTAGCCGGTCAGCATCATGCGCACGACGTCGGAGTGGCGGTCGCGCACCGATGCGAGGAAGTCGACGCCGCTCATGTCCGGCATGCGCTGATCGGAGACGATGACCTGCGGGCCCGCCCGCTCGATCAGCTCGAACGCCTCGCTCGGACTGTTCGCGGTCAGCACGTCGATCGGCTCGTTGCGGAGCAGACGCTGGAGCGCTTTCAGGATGTTGACTTCGTCGTCGACGAAAAGGACGGTGTGGTTCTGCACCGGAGCTCCCTCGACGAAAACCCGTACCGTCCCGGGTACGGCGGATCCGTCGGATGTGAGGCGTTCGGGGGCGTCTCACGAGGGATTTCATCGGCGCTTCAGGGGCGAACCGTTAGGAAACGCGCGGCATCGGGCGGGCTTCCGCCCCTCGAACCGGCAACGACGAGCGCCGGGGGAGCAGCCGGCGCGCAGCCGGCGGGCACGCCGCGCGCACTCGTGCCTTTTCCCTACGCCCGTCACGGACGCTCCGACGGACTACAGGTAGTTGCCGCCGTCGGTCCGCATGCGGGTGTTGGCCTGGCGGAAGCGGCTGATTTCGCGTGCGAAGTCGTCGGTCTCGACGACGCTCGGCGCATCGCCGGCCGCGTCGAGGCGCGCCTTGCGCCGCAGTACGGCGTGGAGGATCCGGATCCAGTCGCCGATCGAGGGATCCCGCGTGTTGTCGACCACCTTGCCCCAGTCCATGTCACCGAAGAGCGCGCGCTCGGCCCTGGATTCCGCTGCCGTTGCATGGATTCGCAGGGCGTCGATCACGTCGTCCGGGAAGGTCGGATTGACCTCGACGACGCGCTCGAAGCGGCCGGGCGAGAGAAACGCCTCCGGCAGCGTGTCGGGATGGCTCGTGCTGGCGATCACGAGGCATTCCTCCACTTCGAGGGAGCGGTCGATCAGCTCGAAGAGCAGGTCCATGATCGGGCCGGTCGGGAGCTCCGAAGCGCGCTTGCCCATTTCGTGGGCGCGCGTGAAGTCGAGCTCGTCGAAGAACACCGTGACCGGCGGCATCTCTTCGAGCGCCTGGCTCCAGCCCTGTACGAGCTCGCCGATCTTCGGCGCGCCGTGGATCGCGTCCAGAACCATGCGCGGCACGTCGACCCGAACGAAGGCGGTCTCGGTCCGCGCAGCGAGGTACTCCGCGAGCAGGGACTTGCCGCTGCCGCGTCGGCCGATCATCAGCATCGCGCTCGGCGGGAAAGTGCCCCAGCGCCCGTAGACGTCCGGGCTCGTCTGGGCATACGCGTAGGTGAGGATCTCCTCCTTCGCGCTGGCGAGGCCCCCGATCGATTCGGCGTCGATCTCGGGGGCCGGCACGATCGCAGCGCCGCGCGCGAGCGGGTCGACGTTGCGCTGGAAGCTCGACCAGATGTTCGCGGCCCGGTCGGCGAGGATGCGTCGGTCTGACATGGGCGCAGTCTAGCGGCGGGGCGGATCGACGCTTCTGCCGGCCGCTCGGTCCGGGTGCTTCCGCTGTCGCGGGACTTGCGCCATACTTCTGGGCGCGCGTCCCCATCGTCTATCGGTTAGGACTCCAGCCTTTCAAGCTGGCAAGGCGGGTTCGATTCCCGCTGGGGACGCCATTCCTTTCCGCTGCGCTGAGCGGAACCTTTGTCGCTGCGCCGCTGGGGGACGCTCGGCTTCTTCGTGTCGGCGGCGCGACGCGACCCGCTCTCTTTGGGCTGCGCGGCGGGTCTGGCCGTTGCGCTTCGAGGGCGGCCCACGGCGCGGACGAGGCCGTCGGACCGCCTGGCCGGCGTGCCTCGTCGATCTCCGGTACACCGTCGCGGCGGCTCGGGCCAGCCGTGCGCGTCTTTCGGGTCGGAGTCGAGATGTCGAGTGGAGCAGCCAGGCGAGCGGGACTCAGTTGGGCGCTGGGTTCGGCCGTCGGTTCGGCGCTGATGGCGATCCCCTGGAAGCTCGCGAACGACGTCGGGACCCCGGCGCATTCGGTGTTCGTCCTTCTGCTCGTGGCGGCCATCGGCAATACGCTGCTCTCCGCCGGCCAGCGGCTGCGCGGGGCCGGGCGATCGCGTGGGCTCGGTTGGACCGATCTCGGGGTGGCGGTGGGACTCGCCGGTTTCACGCTCGCGGGCAATCACCTGGCGGCGATGGCCGTCCAGGAGATGTCGCCGTCGATGATGAACCTGCTGCTCCGTTCGGAGCTGCCGCTCACCGCCGTCGTCGCCTGGATACTGCTTGGCGAGCGGGTCGAGGGACGATTCTGGGTCGGGACGGCCATCGCGATGAGCGGACTCGTGCTCCTGCAGGGCGCACCAGAGGGCGACGTCGGTGCGCTCCGGCTCGACGCGATGGGGCTGGCGATCGCATCGGCGGCCTGTTTCGGTTCGCTGCAGATCGTCACCCGGGCCTTCGTCCATCGGATCGACGTCGTCGGCGTGAACGCGATCCGTCTCTGGCTGGCGGTCGGGCTCTGGTTCGTCTTCAACGAGGCCGGCGGATTGACGGCGATTCCGCAGGCGCAGTGGCGCTACGCGACCCTGGCGGCGATCTGCGGGCCCTTCCTCGGACGGCTCACGCTGATGCTCTCCGCGCGGTCGATCGAGGCACGGCTCTCGAGTCTCGTCATGCTGCTCTCGCCGGTCCTGACGCTGGTGCCGGCCTACCTGCTGCTGGGCGACTGGCCGACCGACCGGCAGCTCCTGGGGGGTCTCGTCATGCTGCTGGGGATCGCGTTTCCGCTGTGGCGGAGGCGGTAGATCGATCGGCCGCTAGACGGTGAAACAAGAGAGATGCGCCTGCAGACGATCCGCGCTGTTCTCGAGTGTCGTGGCGACTTCTTCGACCTGTCTCGAGACGTCCTCGGCCTCCGCTCCGGACGCGTCGACGCGGTCGGCGCTCGACTGGAGCGCGCGGGCGTTGTCGGAGGCGCTCTGGATCTGTGCGCTCGTATCCTTGCTCGAGCGCGCGATGCTCTCGATCGATGCCGCGATTCGGTCCGCTCCCTCGGCGCAATCGGAAAGTGCGCTCGCAACGCGGGTGGATCGTTCGCTCGTCGTCGCTGCCCACTCGGCGACGTTGTCCGTCGTCGCGCGCTGCTCGCGGACGACGGTCGCGATGCCCTCCGAAATATCGCCCAGGCGGCCGGTAACCTCGGCGACGCTGCTGATCGTGTCGACCGAGCGCCCGGTCTCGCTCAGGATACGTTCGATCGACTCGCGAATCGATTCGGTGGCGGTCGCGGTCTGGTTGGCGAGCTCCTTGACCTCGTTGGCCACGACGGCGAATCCCCGGCCGGCCTCGCCTGCGGATGCTGCCTCGATCGTGGCGTTGAGTGCGAGCAGGTTCGTCTGTTCCGCGATGTCGGTGATCGTACCGACGACCTGACCGATCTCCTTGCCTGCGGTCGATAGGCTACCGATGCCGTCTGCGGCCTGCGCCACGATCTCCGCCGCATCGCGCGCGAGCGACTCAGAGGCCTCGGTCTCCGATTGGATCGAGGCGATCGATTCGCGCATCTGGTTCATCTCGTTCGCACTCTTCGCGACGTGGTCCGCGATGCCGCGAACGTCTTCCGAGACATGCCCCAGGTTGACGGACACCTGTTCGACGCCGGAAGCGATCGTCGAGACGTCCGAAGACGTCTCTTGTGCCACGCTCGCGATGTTGGCGAGTCGCTCCGACAGACTGTTGACGTTCTTCGAGGCGGACGAAGAGACGCTGCGTAGGTCGGCGGTGCTGCCACCGAGTCCCACCGCGACCTCCGAGAGGCGACGCTGAGCGTCGGTCACGTCCACTTGGCACCGGGTCGCGTCGCCGATCACCTGCTGGAGCCGTGCGACGAAGCGATCGAAGGCCTTTGCGGTCTCGCCGAGTTCGTCGTTCCGATCCATGGCGAGTCGGACCGTGAGGTCGGCGTCGCCCTCGGCAATATCCGCCAGCTCCCGACGGAGCTGGTCCAGTGGGCGCAGGGTGGTGCGTGTCACGAAGAGGGCGAGCGACGCCGTGCCGATCAGTGTCGCGAGCAGAAGGCCGCTGAAACCGATCAGCTCAGCGGTCGCGCTCGTCACCATCGCTCGCGAGCGGTCGAGGAGCGCGGCGGCATTCGCGTTCTCGAGTCGCTTGAGTGCCTCGATGCGTCGCGTCGAGGCCTGGAACCACACGCCGGGATCGACACGGAAGCCGCCTTCGTTCGCACGTGCGTCCGCCTGCTGGCGGTACTCGTCGACCTCGGCGAAGGCCGGACTCTTCTTCGCTTCGAGGTAAGCTTCGAGAAGCGCGCCTTCCGCCTCTCGTTGATGCTCTGCGAGATAGGTCTTCTGGTCGGCCACGAGCGATACGAACTTGGCGTAGAAGCCGGGCGCGAAGCGGTCTCGGGCGAAGGTGCTGGCCAGGACGGCACGCTCGATGCCCGCGCGCTCCTTCCCGTTGAGGAGGCTCGCATACGCCGAGGCGATCGTGACGGCCTCGCCGGCGACGCTCTTGAGGCTGGCCACGGTCACGAGCAGGTCTCGATTGAGACCCGTGTAGAAGCCGATCGCATCGCCCAGGGCGATCTTTCCCGACGTCACGGATTGTCGGATTCGCGGCAGGCCTTCGATCGCGATGGTTGCTGCATCGATCGAATCAGCGAGGCGCGTCTCGTCCGCAGTGGGCTCGAAATCCGCGAGGAAGTTCTGCAGGGCCGCGATACGGTCGTCGGCCGCCTTGCGCTGGGCGACGAGCTTCTTCGCGAACGCGTCGTCGCCGCCGAGCAGCCCGGCGGTCATACCGCGTTCCTTCTGCGTTTCGTGGAGCAGATCGCCCGATCGCGTCGCGAGCTCGGAGAGAATCAGGAGACGCGATGCAGCCTGCCTCTGGTGCATCAACTCGACGACGTTGGATCCGCCGAGGGCGAGCAGCGCGAGGCAAGGGGCGATCGAGAGAAGCAGGATCTTGCTTCGGATGGTCATGGCGAGCGTATCCCGTTGGCGGTGAGGCAGCGCGCCCCAGCGATCCCTTTATCGGGATCACGAATCGGCCACGAGATCCGGTGAAATGCCCGTCTGGATCAGGGCATCTATCGAGTGACCGAGGCCTGCGAGTTCGCGGCGTCCAGGGTTGCGGACGGGAGCACGGCGGACGGGGCGCTTCGCTCCGTCGGGATCTTCATGCGGCGGACCGGACCTCGAGGCGGTGGATCGCCGACACGTGGAGGTTCGGGCAGCGCTCCGGGCCGTTCACGAGCTCGACCTCCGGGAGGATCGGCGCCAGGGCGCGGAGCGCGGCGCGCAGCTCCCAGCGCGCCAGGTTGGCGCCCAGGCAGAAGTGCGCGCCGTACCCGCCGAACGCCAGGTGGCGATTCGGGGAGCGCGTGATGTCGAACTCGTAGGGGCGGTCGAAGACCTCGGGGTCGCGGTTCGCGGACGGGTACCACATGCCCACGTCCTGGCCCGCCTGGATCTTCACGCCGGAGAGCTCGAAGTCCTCGACGGCGGTCCGCGCGAATTGCAGGACGGGGGACGTCCAGCGCAGGATCTCTTCGCCGGCGGACACGATCAGCGCATCGTCGTCCGCGTTCTCGTGGAGGAGCTTCAACTGTTCGGGATGCTGGAGCAGGGCGGCCATGCCGCCGCTGATCGCGTTCTGGGTCGTCTCGTTGCCCGCCGCGAGGATCACGAACAGGTAGCCCGAGAGCTGCTGCTCGGTCAGCGGCTTGCCGTCGACCTCGCCGAAGACGATCTGGCTCGAGAGGTCGCCGCCGCCGGGGCCCTTCGCCTGGCGATCCTTGATCACGTCGAGCATGTACTCGGTCATTTCGTTGAGCGCGCGCACCCGCCCGAAGTTCCGGTCCTCGCCCTCTTCGAACCACTGCTCCTCGGGCGCGCCGATCATCACGTTGGTCAGCTGCTTGAGCATCTTCCAGTCACCGTCGGGCAGTCCCATCATCTCGCCGATTGCCGCCAGCGGTAGTTTCTCGGCGAAGCTCTTCACGAAGTCGGTGTTCTCGCCGCGGCCGCTCGCCGCCTTCAGGTCGGCGACGAACTCCTGGGCGAAGTCGTGCGACATGCGCGCGAAGTGCTTCTCGAGCGGGCGCAGGGCGGCCGGCGTGAACCGCTTCGCCGTGATCAGGCGGAAGTTCCGGTGGCGCGGATCGTCCATCAGGATGAAGTCGCTGACCTCGTCCGGGTCCCAGCCGCGCTGCTCGATCCGCATCTTCGTCGACCAGGCCTGGCGCAGATCGTCTTCCTTCGACTGCAGCCGGAGGCGCCGGCTGTTCACGAACACCTCGCCGTGCTTCGAGATCTCGAGGATGTCGGCGTGGCGGGTGATGGCGTAGAAGGGGTCGATGTCGTCCCGCTCGTACCAGAAGATCGGCGCCTCTTCGCGGAGCAGGTCCCACTCCGCGAACGGGTAGCCGCGCTCCAGGTAGAGCTCGGGCGTGTGGATGTCGAGGGTGTCGAGGGTGAGTTCCGCCATGACGCGATTCTATGTCGCCGACTTCGGGCCATCCAGCGCCTTTGCCAGTCAGAGGCCGGTCAGGGGCCGGTCAGTGGGCCGGCTCGGGGCCGGTCGGGGTCCGGTCAGGTCGACGGGGTCGGTCGAGCCGGCGCCGGCTGGGCGCCGCGCACCAGCTTCCCCGGCGTCGCGCCGGTCGGCTCGCCGTCTTCCACGACGACCTCCCCCGAGACGATCGTGTACCGATAGCCTCTCGCCTTCTGGACGAGCCGCTTGCCGCCCGCCGGCAGGTCGTACCGCATCTCCGGGGCCTCGAGGGCCAGCGCCTCGAAATCGATGACGTTCACGTCCGCCTTCATGCCGGGAGCGAGGACGCCGCGATCGAGGAAGCCGATCAGCCGCGCCGTGTCGGCGGCCTGGCGCTTCACGAGGGTCTCGACGGGGATCGGGGCGGTGCCGGGTTTTCGTGCGGCGCGATCCCGGCCCCAGTGTGTCAGCAAGTAGGTCGAGAAGCTCGCGTCCGAGATGAAGCTCACGTGGGCGCCGCCGTCGCCGAGACCGGGCACGGTGTGCGGATGCTGGAGCATCTCGAGGCAGTGGTCCGAGTTGCCGTAGAAGTAGTTCAAGGCGGGCATGAAGATCTGCCCCGTGCCGTCGTTCTCGAGCAGGATTCCGATCGCGTAGACCTCGGGCGGGACGCCGGCGGCCTCCGAGAGCGCCGCGATCGATTCCTCCGGCGCGGGCTCGTAGTTCGGCGGGCTGCCCAGGCGGAAGAGCCGCCGCGGATCCATGATCATGCCGCCTTCGACGAGGGCCGCGCGATGCTCCGGTTCGGCGAGCACGGTCGCGCGCTCCGCGAGCGGGAGCTTTGCCGCTTCCTGGAAGACCGGGTTGCGAAGAAAGGGATGGAACGTCGCTTCGAGGCTCATGATCACGCCGACCGGCCGCGGCGCGACCTGGGCGTGGAGAGCGACGCCGTCGGCCTGCGCTTCGCTGATCAGCTCGAGCATGCGCCGCCAATCCTCGGGGCGTTCGTTGATCTGCGCGACGGAGACCGACATCGGACGCCCGCTCCGCTCCGCCATCTGGCGAACCATCGCGAACTCCGGCTCGAGGTCCGGGAAGTCCCCGACGATCTCGAACACGCCCGCGCCGGCCTCCTTGAGACCCTCGGCGATGCCCCAGAGCTCGTCGCTCGTCGCCGTGTACGACGGCGTGTGTTCGCCGTCGACGGTCTTGTGGTTGACCGTCCGCGACGTCGTGAAACCGACGGCGCCGGCCAGGATGGCTTCCTTCGTGAGGCGCGCCATCTCGCGGATCTCGTCCGGCGTGGGGCGGGCGTCGTGATCGGCGCCGCGGTCGCCCATCACGTAGCCGCGCAGCGCGCCGTGGGGCACCTGGGCGGCGAAGTCGAGGGTGTGCGGCCGCTTCTCGATCGCGTCGAGGTATTCCGGGAAGCTCTCCCAGTCCCAGGTGAGTCCCTCGGCGAGGGCGGTGCCGGGGATATCCTCGACGCCTTCCATCAGGCCGATCAGCCAGTCGTGACGATCGGGTCGGGCCGGCGCGAAGCCGACGCCGCAGTTGCCCATCACGACGGTGGTGACGCCGTGGTAGAGCGAGGGCTCCATCAGGGCATCCCAGCTGACCTGTCCGTCGTAGTGGGTGTGCACGTCGACGAAGCCCGGCGTGACGAGGAGACCGCGGGCGTCGATCTCGCGATCGCCCGGGCCGACGTCGCCCCCGATGGCGCGGATCCGACCGTCGTCGATCGCGAGGTCGGCCTGGGCGCCGGGAGCGCCGGTGCCGTCGATGAGCGTGCCACCGCGAATCACGAGATCGTGCATGTCGATCGCTCCTGGCCGGCCGCCGCGGAGTGAACGACGGGGCGAGTGGGGTTCCGGACAGGGTAACGAGCGTCGCGGTCCGGGGCCGTCCCCGCGCGCTCAAAAAAAGATCGGGGGCGGTCGATCAGGGAAGGGACCGGTACGAGGCATGCCGGTCGCCGCATCGAATCGGGTCGGTCGTTCTCGAGGGACGACCGGCCCGCTTCTCTTTGGACCGCTGGATCGGGCGACGACCCTTCGGGCGCGCGGGGCGCGTCAGGTCTCGACGCCGAGCCGACGCGATTCCGCGGCTGCGATCCGGCGCTCCATCCGCTCGATGAACGAGGCCAGGGGCGCTCGCTCCTCGATCGCCTCCGCGCAGCCCGGGATCGGTCCGTCCCGGAGCACGCGCAGCATCGCGTAGACCGAGATGTCCGCGATCGAGGGCTCGTCCGCGTAGAAGAAGGCGCGATCGCCGAGGAAGCCCTCGAGATCCGTGAGCCGGTCGAAGAGCTGGCTCACGATCTCGAGCTCCCGCGCGTCGGCGCGCGTCCGCGGCGGTCGACCGAGGCGGCGCCCGACGTGGTCGAGGACCCGTACGATCAACGACGCGTCGACCGGCTGGTCGTCTCCCGGCTGCGGGAAGCGCGCCGTGCGCCATCGGTTCCAGTAGAACGTGAAGGAATTGTTGGACCAGTCGGCGAGCTGCTGCTGGGCCGCCGCGGTCTTCGGGACGGTCGAGAGCAGCGCGGGCTCGGGCGCGACCTCTTCGATCCATTCGAGGATCACCGCCGAGTCCGCCTTGCGCCGTCCGTCGATCTCGAGGACCGGCAGCGTGCGCGCGATCGGGCTCCAGCGCGCGACGTCGTCGGGGTCGTCCGAGATCACGCGCTCGAAGGGAAGCCCCTTGAGCGCGAGCGCGGCCGCGACGCGCTCGGAATACGGATTGCGCGATTGCGTATAGAGCCGGATCGAGGTCGGCTTCTCCGACGTGGACGAGACGGTCTCGGTCATTCGAGTCCGCTCACCGATGCCCCCGTTTCGGGGGACTCCGCATTCGTCGGCGGGAAGAAGGCATCGATCGCGTGCGTGACCTCGTCCGGCAGGTCGACCCCCGCGGCCCGAACGTTCTCTTCGAGCTGCTCGACACCCGTCGCCCCGATGATCACGCTCGCGACGTTGGGCCGCCGTAGGCACCACGCGAGGGCGAGTCGCGTGAGCGAGATGCCGAGTCCGTCGGCCAGCGGGCCCAGTCGGTCGATCCGGTCGAGGATGTCCGCTTCTAGGGCGCGGCCCATCCAGCGGTTTCGCTTGGGGTCGTTCGCGCGACTGCCGGCCGGGATCTTCCCGCCGCTGTACTTCCCGGTGAGCGCGCCCTGGGCCAGCGGACTGAACACGATCTGCGACAGGCCCTCGCGTTCGCTCGTCGGGATCACGCCGGCTTCGATCCCGCGCGAGAGAATCGAGTACTCGGGCTGGTTCGACGTCGGCCGGCGCGCGCCGAGCCGATCGGCGAGCGCGCAGGCCTCGGCGATCTGCGACGGGGACCACTGGGACACGCCCCATTGACCGACCTTGCCCTGCTCGATCAGCGCGTCGTAGGCGCCGATCGTCTCTTCGAGCGGCGTGTCGTCGTCGAAGCGGTGGCATTGATGGAGGTCGATCCGCTCGACCCCGAGGCGCCGAAGCGAGCCCTCGACGCTCTCGGTCACGTGCTTGCGCGAGAGGCCGCCTTCGTCCGGTCGGTCGGCCATCGGGAAGAAGCACTTCGTCGCGATCACGACTTCGCTTCGGGGAAGCGACGCGATCGCGTGGCCGAGCGCTTCCTCGGCCAGCCCGTCCTGGTACACGTCCGCGGTGTCGAAGAGGGTCACGCCGAGGTCGAAGGCGCGATGGACGAGACGTGCCGTCTCCTCGAAGGCGACGCGTGAGCCGAGAGTGAGCCAGGAGCCCAGGGCCACCTCGCTCACCTCGAGTCCGCTCCGGCCCAGCGCGCGTGTTCGCATGGGATCAAGCTAGCACCTCGCCGTCACTCGATCGTGCGCGCCATCGCCCGGCGCTGGTAGACTCGGGCGCCGTGCTCCACCTCGCTTCGGAAACCGATCCCGCCTGGCTGCCGCGCGCCGCGTCGAATCTCGACGAGGTGCTGCTCGATCATGCGCATTGCGAGAAGAAGGCGGCGGGCGCGGCGATCAAGCTGCTCTTCGCATATCCGCACCACCGCTTCCTGCAGGAGCCGCTCGCGGAGGTGGCGCGCGAGGAGCTCGACCACTTCCAGCAGGTGCTCGCGATTCTCGACGCCCGCGGCGTGAAGTACCAGACGATCCGCCCGAGCCCCTACGGCATGGCGCTGCACGGTCGGGTCCGCCGCGACGAGCCCGATCGCCTGCTCGATCTGCTCTGCATCTCCGCTCTGATCGAGGCCCGCAGCTGCGAACGCTTCAAGCTGCTGGCGGAGGGGCTCGACGACGAAGCCGCGCGTGAACTCTATTCATCGCTGCTCGCGAGCGAGGCCCGGCACCACGGGCTCTACCTCACGCTGGCCGCCGAGCTGGTCGGGCGCGTCGCGGCCGAGGCACGGTTGGCCGAGATGGCACGGCACGAAGCCGAGGTCGTCGCCGCGCCCTGCGACCGGGTCCGACTGCATGCCGGCTGATCCCGCCCCCGATCCGGGGCTGCGCCCCGCGACCGGCTTCGACGAGAGCGCACCGCGCTTCGCCCAGACGACGGAGGGGTGCGTCGCCTACCACGAGGCCGGAACGGGCGAGCCTGCGCTCGTGATCCTGCACGGCTTCACCGGCCATCGCGACGACTTCATCGGGATCCTGCCCGCGCTCGGAGCGGGTCGTCGGGTGCTCGCGCCGGATCTTCGGGGACACGGAGATTCCGAAGCGGGGCCGGGCGCTTCCGGCTGGTCCTTCGAACAGCTGGTGAAGGATCTGCTCGCCTTCCTCGACGCGCTCGGGCTCGCGCGCGTCGACCTGCTCGGCCACTCCGTCGGGGGCTTCGTCGCGCTGCGTGCCGGGCTGGCGGCGCCCGAGCGCTTCCGTTCGCTGGCCTTCCTCTGCACCGCGCCCGAGACGCCTGCCCGGATGGATCCGAAGGGCTGGCGCGCGGGGGCCGCGATCAGCGCCGAACGGGGCATGGACGGCTTCCAGCCGCTGGCGGAGAAGGCGATGCGGGCGGATCCCTTTCCGGGCCTCGCGGCCTGGGGCGATCCCGAGCGGTACTACGCCCACCATAGCCGGCGCCACGCGTCGATGACGCCGGAGAGCTACCACCAGATCGGCAAGACGTTCTTCGAGTCGGCCTCGCTCGTCGAACGGCTGCCCGAGGTGAAGCAGCCGGCGCTCGTGCTGGTGGGCGAGCAGGACCACGAGTGGTTGCCCGGCGCCGACCTCTTCGAACGGCATCTCCCGAACGGGCATCGCGTCACGATCGCGGGCGCGGAGCACCATCCGCACCAGGAGAATCGCGCCGCCTTTCTCGAGGCGCTCGAGGCGCACCTGTCCCGCGTCGGGTAGACGCAGCGAAACGATCCACGGGCCGCCCTCGAGTGGCCCGTGCCAACCACGGAACATGCAACCAGAGGGGAGTACGAACATGAGTGGAGCGACCGAGGACGTCCAGATCACGACGAGCGGGGGAGAGACGATGAACGCCTATCTGGCGTTGCCGGCGGGCGGCGGGCCGGCCCCGGGCGTGATCGTCTGGATGGAGATCTTCGGCGTGAACGACCACATTCGCGACGTGACGCGCCGGGTCGCGGCGGAGGGCTACGTCGCGTTGGCGCCCGACTTCTTCCACCGGACCGGCCCGGGCCTGAACCTCGGCTACGACGACGCCGGCTTCGAGGAGGGCTTCAAGCACCTGAACGCGCTCGTCGCGGACCAGATGATCGCCGACGCGAAGGACGCCGTGGCGTACCTGCGCGGACGGGACAACACGACCGACAAGGTCGGCGTCATGGGCTTCTGCATCGGCGGGCACATGACCT
>JBCCZJ010000099.1:0-12878 GCA_039187915.1 Myxococcota bacterium | reverse complement strand
GTCGATGTCGGCGATCTCCCGCCGACACGCCACGAAGCGGAGCCCGCCCGCCGACAGCTCGGCGTCCGGTCCCTTGCGGATCTCGAGCTGCACCATCGGTTCGGACTCGGCCATCGGGACTCTCCTCGGCGATCCCGCGCACGGTTCGCCCCCCGGACGCTAGTCCAGTCGACACCCCGCCGGCAGCGGGGACGCCGCGAGCTCCGCCTCGACCCAGCTCGCCAGATCGTCGAAGACCTCGACGTCGGTCCCGATCGCGGGGGGCAGCTCCGCTCGTCCGCTCCGCACCAGGACGGCGCGACAGCCGGCGGCACGCGCCGCCTCCACGTCGGATCGGCGATCCCCGACCATCGACGCGGCGCGCGGATCGAAGCCGAGCGTCCGCGCCGCCGCTTCGATCAGGCCGGGGCGCGGCTTCCGGCAGACACAGCCGTCGTCGGGATGATGCGGGCAGTGGAAGATGCCGGCGATCGCCCCGCCCGCCGCCTCGACCTCGGACCGGAGGCGCACGTGGATCGCCTCGAGCGCGCTCGGCGCGATCAGGCCCCGTGCGATCCCGGATTGATTCGTCACGATCACGACCCGGCGCCCCGCGCGATGCAGACGCGCGATCGCCGCGAGGCTGCCCGGGAGCGGGTGCCAATCGTCCACCTCGCGAATGAATTCCGCCCGATCCTCGTTGATCACGCCATCCCGGTCGAGGAGAACGACCGGTGCGGCTCCGTCGGACCCGCTCGGTGCCCTGTCAGCGTCGTCGCCCATGTCGGGAGGGTAGGCGAACGCGTCCGGAGACTCCGCGGGCGGGCTGCGATCCGGCGCGGACCTGCGCGGATCGGATACCCTCGCGAGGGTGGACACGCCGCCCGAGACTCCGTCGGTTCCGCGCGCGATGGCGGCGGCCGTCGTCGTCGCGATGCTCGCGATCGCGTTCCGCGCGCTCGCGACCTACGACCCGACGGCGACGACGACGAACGCGGCGCTCGAGCTCGAGCACTACTTCTTCGGCACCGCCGCGACGTGGCCGCCCCTCGCGCTCGCGCTCTGCGCGTTCAGCCTGTGGACGCGACGCGCGGAGGCGTTGGCGCCCCGTTCCCTCACGACGGGCGAGACGGGCATCGCGGCCGGCCTCGCCGGGCTCGCCCTCGCCCTGCTCTGCTGGTCGCGCCATACGGACGCGCCCCACTTGCTCGCACCTGCCGCCGCGCTCGCCCTGATCGCGGCCTGCGCGGCGACCGGCGGCCGCCGAGCGCGACGAGCCGCCTCCGTCCCGGCCGCGTTCCTGCTCTTCGCGGCGCCCATTCCGCCGGTGCTGAGCAATCCGATCGTGGTCCAGCTCCAGCTCTGGACGACCGCGATGCTCGATGGGGTCCTCTGGCTCGGCGGCGCCGACTATGTCGCGACCGGCGACCTGATCCTCCGCGGCGACCATGCCTTCCAGGTGATCGAGGCCTGCTCCGGCTACCGCGCGACACTCCTCATGCCGATGGCGACGCTCTTCTACCTGGAGCTCCTCGGCTGGTCGAAGCCGCGCGACCGGATCCTCCTGCTCGCGAGTCCGCTGATCGGCTTCCTGTGGAACCTGCCGCGCGCGCTGTCGATCGTGCTCGGCCCCGAGAGCCTGCTCGGTCGGGACCACACGCTCCAGGGACTCGCCGTGACCGTCCTGGGCGTCGTCACGATCGCGGTGCTCGACGTCCTGCTGCAGCGCGCGGGCGTGGGCGGCCCCGTCGGCGTGCGCCCGCCGAGTCGAGCGGACGCGACGGCGGATCTTCCGGGCTGGCCGCGCGCGCGCTTCCTGCTCGTCGTCGCGATCGCTGGCGTGTTCGTCGTGCTGCCCGGTCGCATCCCGACCTGGGCGCCGGAAAAGAAGGGCACCTATGCGCTGGCGGGCTTCCCCACGCGACCGGTCGGCTGGAAGCGGACGTCGAAGAAGAGTGACCCCGAGTGGATGGGCTCGATCCTCTTCGACGAACGCGTCGAGTCCCGTTACACGGACGCGGACGGACGCTGGGTCGAAGTCTTCGTCGCCGCGAATCATCGACTCGACGCGGCGCGCACGCTGATCTCGCCGCGCGCCCCGATCCCGGCCTCCGGCTGGGAAATCGACGAGGCGGTCCGCGTCGACGCAGTCCCCGGCCGCGTCGGGCACGTCCGGCTCCGCGTCCGCCGCGATGACCGCTACGCGTGGGTCGAGAGCTGGTACGAGGGTCTCGACCGGCACGCCACGGAGATCGCGTACAACGCGCTGGCGCTCGACCAGAGCCCGCTCCGTCGCCCGGAGACGAGCTTTCTGGTCCGCATCTGGACGCCGGAGAGTCCGGGCATCGCCGGGCGCACCCGGGCGCTCGAACGGCTGCAGGCCTTCGTGGACGCGACGCAGGCGCGCCTCGCAACGGCGAACCGTTCGCGCTTCCGGTCCCCGCGCGACTGAACGATCCCCCTCCTTCGGACGGCCCCGCCGCCTGGGCCACCGCACGGGGCGCAGATCGAGCCGCGGCACGGGGCGCAGACCGGGCCGCCGATCAGACCGCCCGAAACGACACAGCCCCGCCCGACGGAGTCGGACGGGGCTGTGTTTTTCCTGCGACGCGACCGGTCCGCTAGGACCGCTTCACGTCCTGCGTGGTCGGCTCAGAACGCCGGCGCCACGAAGGGCGCGATCGACCCGGTCGCGCCGTTGCCGGTCGCACGGTAGGGGCCGGAGTTGGCCCGGATCAGGTCCGAATCGTCGAGCCCGTCATTCAGCAGGTCCCCCTTCAACTGGATGAAACCGAGACCGCCGTCGATGCCCGTGTCGGCGTCGCCCGTTCCGAGACCGAGCTCGTCGATCCCGTCGTCGTCCAGATCCCCGCAGAAGGGAATGGCCGTGCCGTTCGAGGTGCTGTAGCCCGCGGTGAGCCGGAGGCGCGTGAAGCCGTTCGGGAACGGCGTACCCGTCGCGCCCGCGAAGCTCGCGCTCGCGTCCTTGATCTCGACGAAGCCGCCCGCACCGACGGTACCGCCGAGGACCAGCTCCCCGTTGCCCGTGCCGTCGAGGTCGCAGATGGCCGGGAAGATCGCGCCGATGGTGTTGCCGTAGCCGCCGGTGATCAGGATCCGCACGAAGCCGTTGGCGATCGGCGTGCCGGAGAGCGTGGCGAAACTCGCGCCCGCGTCGTCATAGAGCTGAACGACGCCGCCCGCGCCGACACCGCCGGAGATCGCGATCTCCTCCGCGGCGTCCCCGTCCAGATTGCCGACCGCGACGAAGGTCTCGCCGTTGGTCGTGTTGTAGGAACCGGGCTGCTGGAAGCGGAGGTAGCCGCCGGGGATCGGGCCGAGGGGCGCGAAGCCGGCGACCGCGTCGTCGAGAACGCGGACGAAGCCGTTGGCGCCGGAACCGAGGCCGATCACCAGCTCGTCGCGTCCGTCGTTGTCGATGTCACCGCAGGCCGGGCGGGTCGCGCCGTTGTCGGCCTGCC
Organism: Myxococcota bacterium; assembly: GCA_039187915.1. Classification (GTDB taxonomy): domain Bacteria; phylum Myxococcota_A; class UBA9160; order UBA9160; family UBA4427; genus UBA4427. The sequence goes on along the minus strand of JBCCZJ010000099.1, from coordinate 9,417 downwards.
AGGTCGTGCCCGGAACGTTCATGCGGAGAAACGTGCCGGTCGAGGCGTGGTTGTTCGCCTTGATGTCCCGGATCTCGACGAAGCCGCCGAGCACGCCCGGGGTCTGACCGACGCTGCCGTAGCCGAGCACGACCTCGAAGTCGGCGTCGTCGTCGAGGTTGCAGTAGACCGGCGCGGTGCTGCCGACGCCCGAGGTGTTGTAGGTGCCGATGCCCGATCGGGCGAAGAAGTCGGTGCCGAAGGGAGACTCGCCCTCGCGCGCCTCGAAGAACCCGTCGCCTCCGTCGCTGTAGCCGAGCACGATATCGCCGGCGTTCGTCACCGGCGGACCGCTGCCGGCCAGCGCGCTCGTCGACGCGAGGGACGCGCCGAAAACGGCTGCGGCGACCACAAAGTTGCGTGACATCTTCATCGGGTCAGTTTCTCCGTTGGATCCCGCTGATCAGGATCGGGACCTTCGAGGACGAGCGCTCGCGGTGAACGGTCGGCCTCTTGTTCGAGTGTCGGAGTCGCGTCCGGAATCGAGGCCCGCCTGACGGACGGTGAGTCGTTGCCGCCTGGCTCACCCGGTCGATCCGAAGGAGCCGGGTGTTTCCCGAGGCGCATTCGAGGCGCCGCCGGGAAACGCGAAGCGGGTCCGAACTCGTCGGGCCTCACGAACTGCGAACGAGCGATCTCCGGCTTGGACCACTTGGCCCGATCCGGTTTGCCCGGAAAGGCGACACGTGGTGCGGCTGGACGACAGGCGTCCCCCCAGATGCGTCTCAAACTCTACGGGGCGGCCGGAAAACTGTCCAGCGGAATTAGATCAATATCGGGTTCATCTTGCGGTGGTTTTTGCGATCTGACGGAGGGTAAGAGCGAGGGGAGAATCACGCGCCTCCCGTGACCCGGATCACGCCTCACGCGCGCACCGCGCGAACCCTCGCGCGTGGCGCGCCGACCGTCACGCTTCGCGCCCACCTTAGTCGATGCGTTCGAACCAGAAGCTGCTGCCGCCCGCTTCGTACCGCCCGCCCATCAATGCCGCGATCCGATCCGGATGACAGCGCAGGAAGTGATGGGAACCGAAGCGGTAGCGCCAGCTCGAATTGCCGAGCAGGAACGCCATCAGCAGGTACTGCTCCGTCCAGTAGTAGTGATGATCGAGCGCCCACTCGGGCGGGAAGCCGAAGGGCAGGAAGATGTCGTGCGCATGCACGAGCACACGACGGCGCAGCGCCGGCAAGACCCGCAGATAGAGGTGAAGGCAATCGCTTCCGATCTTCACCGTATGGGTCGAGTCGATGAAGAACACGTCTCCGTCGTCGAGCCGCTCGTCGAACCAGGACGCAGGGAGCGCCTGGACCGGCGAGACGACGAGTTCGGCGATCGCGGGATGCCCTCGCAGGAAAGGGCGCGGATGCGGCTCGACGCAGATCAGCTCGCCGCCCCCGTTCGCCTCGAGCGCCGCCGCGGCGACCAGGGTCGAGAAGCCGCTTCCGACCTCGATCACGCGGCGCGGCTTCCGAGCGCGCAGGATCGTGTAATAGGCGATCGCGTCGGAGTAGGAGAAGGCGGAGTTGTTCCAGTGGTACTGCGCACCGCCCGACGGCCCCGGATCGTCGACCGGCGGATCGAACTCGGCGGCGTAGGGCAGCAGCTCGTCGAGGAAGGCCAGCGCCGCCGCGTCGTCGAAGACCGCCGGGTCGAGATAGGGCGGCGTCTCCTCCCGCTCCTCGAAGGTCTCGAGGACTTCGTCGACCGTCGGCACCGTCGAATAGAAGTTCGCGGGCAGGACGTGGAGCCCGGCCGCGTTGAAGAGCGACTTGCCGAGCCGGCCGGTCCAGAGGTGGCGATGGAGGATGCGAATCACGCGCGAGAGGACGGGCGCCGAGATGCGGCGGCGCGGCGGCGCGCCCGCGAACTCGCTGGCGCCCATCGTCGCGGAGACCCCGCTCTCGCGAGGCGCTTTCGTCTGCACCGGTTCGGCCACGACGCGAGTGTATCGGAAGCGCGGTTGCTGGCAGCGGCATGGCGGAATCCGTACCGTCCCCGCGAATCGTGAGGAGCCGGCCGGTGGCCAGTGAGAACGTGCCCGTGCCTTTCGCCGCCGGCGGACCTCGCGATCCGCGAGACCGCAGTCTGCTGTCGTGGCGCGCCGCGCTTGCGCGCTTCTGGGTGCAGGATCTGACCGTCAAGTACAACCGTTCGGTGCTCGGCGTGGCGTGGTCGCTGCTGAATCCCGCGCTGATGCTCGGCGTGATCAGCCTGGCCTTCTCGTTCGCGTTCGGCCGGGGCGACGCGCCCGGCTACACGCTGCATCTCCTTTCGACGCTGCTTCCATGGATGATCTTCTCGCAGGCGGTCGCGGAGGGCGCCGCCTCGATCGTCGCCGGCGAACCCATGCTTCGGCAGTTCCCGATGCCGAAGCTGATCTTCCCGCTCCGTCGCGTGCTGTTCCGGACGAGCGAAGGCCTGCTCTCCCTCGCGGCGCTCTTCGCCGTCGCGCAGTTCCTGGACTTCTCCGCGACGCCCGCGCTGCTCGTGCTGCCCCTCGCGGTCCTCGACCTGTTCGCCGCCTCGCTCGGCTTCGCGGCGATCGGGGCGGTCGTCGTCGTCTACTTCCGGGACGTCGAGCACCTGATCGCCGTCGGCACGCGTGCCTGGTTCTATCTGACGCCGATCATCGTGCCCTTCCAGGCCATCCCGCCGGAATACCAGCAGTGGTTCGCCATGAACCCGATGTACTACGTGCTCGAGCTCTTCGATGCGCCGATCGCGCGCGGCGAGTGGCCGACCGAAGAAGTGATGCAGATCGCGACCGCGTTCTCCCTGACCACGGCGTTGATCGGGTGCGCCCTCGTCCGTGCCTTCGACCGACGGCTGATCTTCCGGCTATGAGCGAGTCGCTCGACCCGACGCCGCCCGCGCGCGAGGCCGATCTCGAGGCGTCGGACGACGACCGGCCCCACCTCCGCGTGACGGACCTGCATCTCGAGTACGCCCTCCACCGGCTCCGCCACCCGACCCTCAAACAGTCGATCACGGGCTTCCTGCGCAACCCTTCCCATCGGTCGCGCCGGCTGCCCGCCCTGCGAGGCGTCGACTTCACGCTCCGGGAGGGCGACCGGCTCGGCATCGTCGGCCGCAACGGCGCCGGCAAGAGCAGCCTGCTCCGGTCGATCGCCGGAATCTACCCGCCGACCCGCGGCACGATCGAGACGCGCGGCTTCCTCGTTCCGCTCTTCCAGCTCGGCCTCGGCTTCCACGCCGAGCTGTCGGCCGCGGCGAACGTCCTCCAGGCCGCGGCGCTGCTCGGCATCCCGCAGCGCACGATGCGCGCGCGGATTCCCGCGATCCTCGAATTCGCCGAGCTCGAGGACTACGCCGACGTCCCGATCAAGTACCTCTCGACCGGCATGGCCATGCGCCTCGCGTTCACGACCGCGACGGAGATCCCGCCGGACATCCTGCTTCTCGATGAAGTCTTCACCGGTGGCGACACCGCCTTCCGGGAGCGCGCGACCGCGCGTATGGAGGCCCTCGTCGACCGCACGTCGATCGTCGTGATCGTCTCCCACGCGATGCCGATCGTCCGGCGGCTCTCGAATCGCGTGCTCTGGCTCGACCAGGGCCGCGTGGCGCGAGACGGAGACCCCGACGACGTCATCGCCGCCTACGTCGCCGCGGCGACCTGAGCGGCACGTGCGCATCCTGCTCGTCGACCGCGAGGACGCGAACGCACGGCCCGGCGGAGACTCGGTCGTCGTCGCCGAGACCGCCGCCTTCCTGCGCGCGGCGGGACACCGCGTCGAGATCGGGCCCCGCGTCTCCTCGGCCGCTTCCTTCGACGCCGTTCACCTCTTCAACCTGACCCGCCCCGAAGGCGCCCTCGCCGCCGCCCGCGCCGCCCGCGCCGCACGGACGCCCTACTTCCTCACGCCGATCTACTGGGACCTGATCGACGGCGTCCCGTGGCAGGCCTACGAATTCCCACGCAGCCTGCGCATCCGGTGGACGCCGAGCAGCCTCCGGCGACGTGGACGGCGTCCGCCCTTCCCCGACGAACGCGCCCTTCAGGCCGAGATCCTGACCTTCGCCCAAAGCGTGTTTCCCGCGTCCGAAGCGGAGCGACGCCACCTGCTGGATCGCTTCGGATCCGTTCTCCGCTCCGATCGGGTCGTCGTGTCCCCGCACGGCGTCGAACGTCCCGCCACGACGCAGCCCCCCGGCATGGCCACGACGCAGCCCCCCGGCATGGATGGCGGCGCCCTCGTCTGCGCAGGCGCGATCGGACCGCGCAAGAACCAGCTCGGCCTCGTCCGGGCTCTCACCGAGACCCCCTCGGTGGATCTCCGCATCGTCGGCGACGTCGCGCGCGGTGCAGAGCGCTATGCCCGCGCGGTCGAGCGCACGGCGGGCCCGAACGTCCGCTTCGAATCGGCCGTTCCCCGCGACCGGATCGGCGACCAGCTCGCGAACGCGGCGGCGGTCGTCCAACCCTCCTTCGTGGAGACCCCGGGCCTCGCGGCCATGGAAGCGCGCACGCTTGGCCGCCCGATCGTCGTGTCCGCGTTCCCGCCGGTCCGCGAGACCTTCGGCGACGACCCGCTCGTCTTCTACTGCGACCCGCTCGTTCCCGACTCGATTCGAAGCGCGTGTCGGGCCGCCCTCGACGCCGCGCCCGACGACGGCCGCGCGTTCGCCGCCGATCGCACATGGGGTATCCTGCTCGCGCCCCTCGCAACCGCGTATGCCGAGCTCGCGAACGCGACCGCCCCGCCTTCGCCCGCTCGACCGTGAACGCCCGCTCGCTCGTCCCGAAGCGACGAACGACGGCCCGGAGTGCCGAACCGCCGTGCCGAAAACGTCTCCTGGACACGCGATCTTCGTCCTCGGCATGCATCGATCCGGGACCTCGGCCTGTGCCCGCCTGCTGAACCTCGGCGGGGGCGACCTGGGGCGCGACGACGGACTCGACACCCCCGCGGCGGACAACGAGACCGGCTTCTGGGAAGCCGCCGCGATCCGCGACGTGAACGACGCGATCCTCGAGACCTTCGGCGGCTCGTGGTCGGCGCCGGCGCCCTTCGAGCCCGGCTGGGAGACCGCCTCGGAGCTCGATCCGCTGCGCGAGCAGGCCCGCGACGCGCTCGACGCGCTGTGGGACGCGAAGGACGTCGAGGCGGGGCGCTGCACGCGGCTCGTGAAGGATCCGCGCTGCTCGCTCACCCTGCCCTTCTGGCGTCCTTTCTTCCCGTCGATCGACGCGATCGTCTGCGTACGCAACCCGCTCGCCGTCGCGCGCTCGATCGAGGCGCGAGACCGGATGCCGCTGCGCGAGGGCGTCCGGCTCTGGACGGAGTACACCGCACACGCGCTCTGCAACGTCGAGCCCCGACGCACGGCCGTCGTTCGCTACGACGCGCTCGTCGGCGACTGGGCGCGTGCCTACGAATCGATCCGCAAGCGCCTCACCCGCAGCGCGCTCGCGGCCCCCTCGAAGATCCGCAAGCAGGTCGAAACGTTCCTTCGCGAGGACCTGCGCCATCAGGAGGCGGACGAGGTCGGCCTGGCCGAGTCCGACGACGCGTCCTTCGCGGCGCTCGCGCTCTATCGCGCGCTCGTCTCGCCCGAGTCGTCGAAGAACGTGGGGCTGCAGTCGATCGCGCGACTGGGTGAGCGCGCACTTCGTGAACACTACGATCCCGCGCGACGCCTGCTCTATTCACCGCAGCCCGGCGAGGGCGGCCGTGGCCGCGGCGCTGCGGCCGATCGCGACGCGCTCAAGGTGCTGCTCGGCGCCGAGCGGGAACGCGCGCGCGCCGAACAGGCGAGCCTCAGCCGGGACCTCGTCGCCGCGCGCGCCCAGCGCGACGCCGTCCTGCTGGGACAGGAAGCCCTGCGGACCCAGCTCGCGGAAGCGCGTCAGCAGCTCTCCGCGGCGGAGCAGGCCAGCGCGGCCCTCGGCGAACGACTGACCGGGCGCGTGAGCGAGCTCGAGCAGGAGATCGCCGGCGAACGCGCCGCACGTGACGAGTCGCGCCGACTCGGCGAGCGCCAGATCGCCGACGCGCGGGGCGAGGTCGATGCGCTGCGGGAGGACCTTTCGAAGTCGCGCGCCGACGCCGAGACGAGCCGCGACGCCGAACGCGAAACCTACGAAGCGCGGCTGGCGCGACTGCGCGACGAGCTCGAAGCCGCGCAGCGCGAGAAGGTCGAGTTCGCGCGCGACGCCGCGAACCGCGAGCGCGCCCGCGAGGCCGAACAGCGCGAGGCGCTCACCGCGCTCCAGACGCGTCTCGCGTCGGAGGCCGCCGAGCGCGCGTCAACGCTGCAGGCGGCGATCGAGACGGCGAACGTCGAACGCGAGGCCGCGGTCCGCGAGGCGAACGAGCGGGTGCGATCGGCGATCGAGCGACGCAGCGCGGCCGAGTCCGAGATCCGCACCCTGCGCGAGCGCTTCGAAGCGCTGAACCCGCAGAAGCTCGCCCTCGAGGTCCGCGCGGCGGACCTCGAAGCCCGCAACGACGTCCTCGAAGGCGACCTGCTCGTCGCCCGCAACGAGCGGGACCTCGCGGGCGAGGCCCAGCTGCAGATGCGCGCAGAGCTGGATGCCGTTCGCGAAGAGCAGGCCCGCGCGGAAGCCGACAACGCGAGCTTCCAGGAACAGATCGCCGCCGAGCGCGATCTCGTGGCGCGGACGGAGGCCCAGCGCGATGCCCTCCAGGCGACCCTCGACGAAGTGGAGAGCGCGCGTACCCAGCTCGCCGCGCGCCTGACCGCGACCGAAGAGCGGATCACCGACCTGCGCGCCCGGCACGACGAGCAGATCGCCGGTCATCAGGCCCAGCGCGACCGCGAGCGCGCCCAGTGGCAGGCGCTCTTCGAGCAGGAGCAGGCACGCCACCACGAGAACACCCAAGCCAACATCGAACGCGTCAGCGCGGAGTACGAGCGCCAGGTCGCCGAGTTCCGGACTTCGGCCGACGAGCTCTTCGAGCGGGCGACGCGCCTCGAAGAGACGCTGGTCGATCGCGACGATCGGATCGCGGCGCTCCAGGCGACGGCGGTGCTCCACCAGGCGAACCATCGCGACGAGCTCGAGCGCCTGTCGAACGAGTTCGATCGCGTCGCGAAGGACCTGAACCAGACCACCGTCCGCGCCGAACACTTCGAGCGGCGGATGCACGAGGCCCTCCGCGACGTGGCGCGACTGCGCAAGCGGAAGGGGGACCTGTCACGCGAGGCCAACGATGCGAAGGTCGCGCTCAGCGCCCTGCAGCTCGACCACGCGCGTACCCTCGACCGCTACGAGTCGCTCTCTCATCAATACGCCGAGGTGCAGGGAACGCGCGACTCGCTCAAGCTGGCCACGCGCAACACGATCTGGCTCTTCGCCCGCCGGCTCTACCGGTCGATTCCGGTTCCGAGGCGGCTGCGGCAGGGCCTTCGACAGGGCTTCTACGGCCTGGCTGGGCGTCTGTCTCCGAAATCCCGTCGGGTCCAGGCCTATCGCGAAGCCGCGCGCGTGGAAGCGAGCGCCGCGAACGCCGTCGCGGTCGACGCGTCCGTGTTCCTCGAGACGCCGACGGGCGGACCGCGCCGCGCCGACGTGTTCGTCTTCTCGGTGATCGACTGGCACTTCCGCCACCAGCGGCCGCAACACCTCGCGCTCGAGCTCGCCGCCCAGGGCCACCGGGTCTTCTACGTCGCGACGACCTTCGAGCACGACGTCGACGACTACCACCCCACGCCGGAGTTCGTCGCGCCGGGCGTCGCCGTCCTTCGACTGCCGTGCCCGCTACCCCACCCCGTGATCTATCGCGATGCGCCCGACAAGGAGCATGTCGCGCAGCTGCTGAAGGGGCTCGAGGCGATCCGCGAGCGTTTCGCGGTCCCGACGGCGATCTCGATCGTGAACCATCCCTTCTGGGCCCCGATCGTCCGCCAGCTCCCCGCCTCCCGCGTCGTCTACGACTGCATGGACCACCACGCAGGCTTCGCCAACACCAGCGACGCCGTGATGGAGGGCGAGGCCGCCCTGCTCCGCGACGCGGACCTGGTCGTCGTGACCGCGAAACTCCTCGAGGAGCGTGCTGCGCCGGTCGCGCGCAACATGGTCCGCATCCCGAACGCCGGCGAGTTCGACCATTTCGGCACCGCCGCGGGCATCCCCACCGCCCGCGAGCGCGGTGGCCGCCCGGTCGTCGGCTATTTCGGTGCGATCGCCGAGTGGTTCGACATGGAGCTGGTCGCCGCGGCGGCGGAAGCGATGCCGGAGGCCGATTTCGTGCTGATCGGCTCGACCATCGGCGCGAATCTCGCACCGACCGAGGGCGTGCCCAACATCGAGTTCGTGGGCGAGATCCCCTATCTCGAACTGCCGGATCGACTCGCGCGCTTCGACGTGTGCCTGATCCCGTTCCAGGTGAACGAGCTCACCCTGTCGACCAACCCGGTCAAGGTCTTCGAGTACCTGGCGGCGGGGAAGCCCGTCGTCTCGGTTCGCCTCCCGGAGGTCGAGCCGATGGAGGACGTCGTCGAGCTCGCCAGCACCCATGACGAGTTCATCGAGAAGGTGCGCGCGGCGCTCGAGCCCGTCTCGCCCGACGTGATCGAGGCGAGACGCGCCTTCGCCCGCGACAACACGTGGGCGAAGCGCGGGGCGCTCCTCGCCGAGCGGATCGGCGCGCTCACCCCGCGCGTCAGCGTCGTCGTGCTCACCTACAACCAGCTCGAGTTCACCCAGGCCTGTCTCCACAGTCTCGAGTCCTTCACCGACTACCCGGACTGGGAGTTGATCATCGTCGACAACGCTTCGGCGGACGGAACGCCCGAGTTCCTCGAAGCCTTCGCGCGGGAGCGAGCGCACGTCACGGTGATCCTGAACGACGAGAACCGCGGCTTCGCGGGCGGAAACAACGTGGGTGCGGAAGCGGCGACCGGCGACGTGCTCGTCTTCCTGAACAACGACACGTTCGTGACCCGCGGCTGGCTTCCCGACCTCGTGGCCCACCTGACGGAGGATCCGGAGATCGGCCTGGTCGGTCCCGTGACGAACAACATCGGCAACGAAGCGCGGCTCGACGTCCACTACGAGGACATGGACCAGATGGCCCACCTGGCGGCCGAGCGCGCGCTCACGCACCGTCACCAGCGCTTCGAGTTCCGCGCGGCGGCCTTCTTCTGCGTCGCCGTCCCGGCGGCGCTCTGGCGCGAGATCGGCGGGCTCGACGAGGGTTTCGAGCTCGGCTTCTTCGAGGACGACGACTACGCGAATCGCGTCCGCCAGGCGGGCTACCGGGTCATGTGCGCCGAGGACACCTTCGTCCACCACCATCTGTCGGCCAGCTTCAACGCGCTCGGCGCCGAGCGGAAGCAGGAACTCTTCCTGAAGAACCAGGCCTACTACGAATCCAAGTGGGGCCCGTG
>JBCCZJ010000098.1:0-12926 GCA_039187915.1 Myxococcota bacterium | reverse complement strand
GAGCGGAGCGCGTGCGGGACGCTCAGGCGGTGGCGGCGTCCAGGCTCGAGATCGCGGCGTAGACGGGCACCTCGATCTCTTCCATGAAGAAGCGGACCTTCTTGCCCATGATGAGCGAGATCCGCTCGTCGACGGGGAGGTCGAGGAATGCGTCGAGGGGCATCGCGTTGTAGTTGTCCCCGCTCTTGCGGACGAGGATGGTGTCGAACGCGAGCTTGTTCCGGTCGATCGTCTCCACGTCAGTCCCTCGACATCATCGAGCGGAGCACCTCCGGGTCGAGCGCGTCGTCCGAGGCGTCGGCGGTCGACTGGTTCAGCTGTCCGTCGACGAACGCGCCCTCGCGTTCGAGCTCGGGCGAGATCCGCAGGCCGAGGGTGAGCCGGATCGTGCGGAAGCAGAGCCAGCCGACGCCGGCGGCGAAAGCGAAACAGGCCACGCAGCCGAGCAGCTGGATGCCGAAGTGGCCCAGCCGCGAGGTCGTCATGGCGTCCTCGGGCAGGACGAAGGCGACCGCGAGGGTGCCCCAGACGCCGCAGGCACCGTGGACGGCGATCGCGCCGACCGCGTCGTCGAGGCCGAGCCGGATCAGGCCCTCGTAGGCGACGTTGTGCAGCCAGCCGGCGAGAGCGCCGATCGCGATGGCCTCGGCCGGGCTCGCGAGGTGGCAGTTCGCGGTGATCGCGACGAGTCCGCCGAGCGCGCCGCCGATCAGCTTGGCGCCGAGGTCGCGGCCCTCCTGTCGCGCGATCGCGTGGGCCATCGCGACGGTCGCGGCGGCGGCCCCGGCGAGGTTCGTGTTGAGGATGATCGGACCGACCGTCTCGTCGAGGGCGAGGGTGCTGCCGCCGTTGAATCCCCACCAGCCGATCCAGAGGAGCAGGGCGCCGAGGGCGGCCATCTGGAAGCTGTGACTCGCAAAGGGCCGGGGTTCCCCACTCGCGCTGAAGCGGCCCTGTCGCGGTCCGATCTGCCAGATCGCGGCCAGCGCGAACCAGGCCCCCGTCGAGTGCACGACGGTCGAGCCGGCGAAATCGATGAAGCCGAGGTCCGCCAGCCAGGGGCGGTTGTCGGCGAGGAGCGCGCCGCCCCAGATCCAGTGTCCGACGAGCGGGTAGACGACGATCGTCATGACGACCGTCGATGCGAGATAGGCGAAGAGACTCGTTCGCCCGGCGATCGCGCCGGAGACGATCGTCGCGGCCGTTCCGGCGAAGGCGAGCTGGAAGAGGAAGAAGAGGGCGGGGGCGTCCGTCGCGCCTTCTTCGATGCCGTCAAGGAGGAAGAAGCTCGTTCCGACGGCGCCGCCGCTCGACGCGCCGAACATCAGCCCGAAGCCGATCGCGAAAAAGAGCAGCGTGCAGACGACCCAGTCCGCGAAGTTCTTCATGGCCACGAGCTCGGCGTTGCGTGTCCGCACGAGGCCCGACTCGAGGCACAGGAATCCGGCCTGCATCAGGAAGACCAGACACGTCGCGGTCAGCAGCCAGAGTTCGTCGAGAGACATGACTCGGCTTTTCGTCCACTACATGCGTTCGAATGAGAGGAAATGTCACGAGTTTCGAACCGAGTCTCACCCGAAACGAGTGGGCAAGCCGGAGCACGGTCTGCGTTCCGAGTTGAAAAGGTCGTCGGCTCGCGTTCCGCTCCGATCGGATCAGCGTCGCTCCCCGGGATGCGTGAGCACGACGCGGACCGCATCCCGATCGGGGACTTCGCGCTTCAGGAGCGCCAGGCCGTGGTCGAGATCGTCGAGCGTGCAGGTTTCACCGAGCAGCTCGGTCGCGGGGATCCGCCCCTCGTTCAGCAGGCGGCAGGCCTCCGCGCACGAGGCGCTGGTCGAGCCGGAGCCGCCGTGGATCGTGAGGGAGCGGAAGATCAGATGGTCACTCACGATCTCGACCGGCTGTTCGTTCTTGAGGCCGCCGAGCAGGATGTGGCCGCCATGGCGCGCGAGCGCGATCGCCTCGGGGACGGTCGACGTGGCGACCGCGGCCATGTCCATCACGACCCGCGCCATCGCGCCGCCGGTCAGCGCGTGCACCTTCGCGACGACATCCTCCTCGAGGACGTCGATGCATTCGTCGGCGCCGACGGCGCGGGCGATCTCGAAGCGGGCCGCGTCGTGCGAGGTGCCGGTCACGATCACGCGACTGGCGCCGCGGAGCTTCGCCATCACGATGCAGCAGAGGCCCATGTGGCCGGGACCCTGGACCACGACGGTGTCGCCCTTCCGCACGTCGACCATGTCGACCCAGTTCACCGCGCTCGCGAGGCCCTCGAAGAGGGTGAGCTCCGCGGCGGGAAGGTCGTCGGTCAGCTTGTGGAGACGCGTTCCGGGGATCAGACCCATGTACTCGCCGTAGCCGCCCCAGAGTCCGTGCGCGTGTCCGACGCCGAGGGTGTAGGAGTAGCCGGCGACGATACCCGTCGGATTCGTCGCGGAAGGCGCTTCCATCACCATGATCTCGACGGCGACCCGGTCGCCGACCGCGACGCCGAGGTCCGCGTCCGGGGCGAGGGCGTGGATCCGTCCGACGATCTCGTGTCCCGGCACGATCGGGGCGACTTCGCCCGGCACGTGGTGGTGGCCGTTCAGCTGCGCCACGTCACTGCCGCACATTCCCACGGCCTCGACGGCGAGGACCGCGCCGCCGGGGCCCGGCGTGGGGATCGGGAAGGTCCGCAGTGCGTAGGTCCCATCGCCGTTGAAGACCGCGGCCCGGCATTCGCTCATCGTCGGATTCCTCGTCGTCGGAGTCGACCTCGAGGATAGGCCGCGCGAGCGGCGCGCGAGAGCGCGTTCGCACCGCCTGCTAAGCTGCCGCGCCGCTCGCCCGCGCCCGGAGTCCTCTCCATGTCCTCGCCCGAAACCCCGGGACCGATCGAATCGGACGACCGCGAGGCCGCAGACGAACTCGGCGTGACCTCGCTCGGCGTCTGGGGGCTGGCCTGGCCGACGATGCTCGCCATGGGGGCGGGCACGATCGTGCGGATGACCGACTTCGCGATGGTCGGCGATCTCGGGCCTTCCGCGACGGCGGCGATCGGGATCGGCGGGAACTTCTACTGGCTGATCGAGAACCTCGCGATGGTGCCGTCGCTCGGGTTGATGGCGATCCTCGCGCGCGCCGTCGGGGCCGGGGATCGCGCGCTCGCCGATGCGTCCCATCGGCAGGCCCACCTGCAGGGCCTCGCCCTGGCGATGCTCGGCTGCGTGCTCGTCTTCCCGACGACCGACTTCCTCATCGGGATCTACGGCGTGGCGCCCGACGTCCTGGCGCTCGCCTCGGACTATCTCTGGTGGCGGCTCTGGGGCACGGTTCCCCTGGCGATCGCCATGACCTTCGGTGCGGCGCTCCGAGCGGCGGGCGACACCCGGACGCCGCTCTGGGCCGGCCTCGTCGCATCGATCGTGAACGTCTTCCTGAACTGGGTGCTGATCTACGGGCGCCTCGGCTTCCCGGCCTATGGCGTGAGCGGCGCGGCGATCGCGTCGGACGTGGCGCTCGTCGTGATGGCGCTCCACTTCGTCCTTCTCTTCGCGACGCGTCGTCTCGTGCTCGTTCCGACGGCCGGATCCTGGCGGCCCGACCTCGATCTCCAGCGGCGTCTGCTGCGGATCGGCGTGCCCTCCGGCCTCGAGGGCGGCCTCTTCCAGATCGGGCTCATGCTCTTCCAGCGTCTCATGTCGACGTTCGGCACGAACGTGCTGGCGGCCTACAACGTGGGGTCGATGCTGCTGGGCGTCTCGTTCATTCCGGGCGTCGGGTTCTCGGTCGCGGCGTCGACCCTCATCGGCCAGAACCTCGGCGCGCGCGACCCCGACCGCGCGGAACGGGAAGGCTGGCGCGCCATGCGCTGGGCGATCGCGACGATGACCGTGATCGGTCTGGTGCTGGCCGTCTTCGCGCGACCGATCGCGGACGCATTCACCGACGATCCCGAGGTGATCGAGCTCGCGATGCTCGCGCTCGTGATCTTCGCGGTCGCGCATCCGCCGATGGCGATCGAGTTCGCGCTCGGCGGCGCGCTGCGCGGGGCCGGCGACACGATCTTCCCGCTGATCTGCGTCTTCTCGGGTCTCGTCGTCGTACGGCTCGGAATCGCGACCGCCCTGGTCGCCCTCTTCGAAGCGCCGATTTCTTGGGTCTGGACCGTCCTGATCCTCGACTACGCGCTGAAGGCGGTCCTCTTCCTCGTGCGCTTCCGCCGGGGCAGCTGGAAACGCCGCCGGGTCTGAGTCGGGGACGAGACGCGAGGTCTGTGGTGGGTCTCTCGCGACCGGCGGCGAACGCCTAAGCTGAGGCCCGACCCGAATCCGGAGCCCGATCCATGTCCCTCGATCCCACGCGCACTCCCGTCCTCCTGGGCCTCGGCCAATGCCTCGAACGCGAGGAGGTCGTCACGACGGTCGAACTCTGTGCCCGCGCCGCGGAGCGGGCCTTCGAGGACGCGCCGGGGATCAAGGATCGGGTCCAGCGGGTCAGTATGGTGTCCGTGATCTTCTCGCCGGCGAGCGAAGGCGCGGCGACCGAGGTCTGCGACCGGCTCTCGATGGGCGACGTCGAGCGCGAGATGACGACGCCGGGCGGGAACACGCCGCAGTGGCTGATGAACCGGGCCTGCGACGAGATCGTGAAGGGCGAGCTCGAGACGACGCTGATCGTCGGTGCCGAGTCGACGCGCTCCATGAAGCAGACGAAGCCGGACCAGGACTTCATGCGCGCGGGTCTCGAGACGCGCGACGAGAGCGGCCCCAAGGACGAGGTCGTCGGGGCGAGCATGCGCGGCATGCTGAGCAAGGCGGAGATCGAAGCGAACCTCGTCCGGCCCGCCGACACCTATCCGATCTTCGAGAACGCGCTGGCCGCGAAGCTCGGGACGGACCCCGAAGGCTCTCGCGCGCGGATCGCCGCGTTCATGGCGCGCTCGAGTGAGGTCGCGGCGAAGAATCCGATGGCCTGGTTTCCGTCCGTCCGAACCGCGGACGACATCGCGACGGCGACTCCCGCGAACCGCCTGACCGCCGAGCCGTACACGAAGTGCATGAACAGCTTCATGAACGTCGATCAGGGGGCGGCGCTGATCGTCACGACGCTGGCGATCGCGCGGGAGCTCGGTCTCGAGGAGCAGGCGATCTTCCCCTGGGCGGGGGCGAACAGCGCGGACCTCGTGCCGATCGAACGGGAAGACCTCGCGGCGTCGCCGGCGATCCGCGCGGCAGCGGCCGCGACCTTCGAAGCGGCCGGCGTCACCCTCGACGAGATCGATTTCATCGACCTCTACTCGTGCTTCCCGGTCGCCGTCGAGATCAGCGCCCGCGAGATCGGTCTCGCGCTCGACGACCCCCGCGGCCTCACCCAGACCGGCGGTATGTCCTTCTTCGGCGGGCCGGGCAACAACTACACGGCCCATGGCATCGCGGCCGTCGCGCTCCGCCTTCGCGAAGGCGGCCGCCTCGGCTACGTGACGGGCAACGGCGGGATCCTGTCCAAGCACTCGATCGGGATCTACGCGAACGAGCCGCCGAGCCGTCCCTTCCAGCTCGCCGACACGAGCGCGGCCCAGCAGGCCATCCAAGATTCCGCGCTCGAATGGACCAGCGAGGCCGAGGGCGACGCGGTCGTCGACGCGGGCACGGTCGTGTACGGCCGCGACGGCGCGCCGGCCTTCGCGCCGGTGATCGCGACGCTCACCGACGGCAGGCGCGTTTGCGCGGTCGCGGACGACGCGACCCTGCCGACGCTCGCGGGGCGGACCCTCGAAGGCCGGACGATCCGGGTGACCGGCGCGAGTCCGCCGAAGTTCTCCGTCTAGCGTCGCCCGAAGGCCGGCTTCGTCTCGATCGCGCGCGCGTGCACGACGAACCGGTCGGAGCCGCCCGGGACGACGGCGTCGAAGGGAAAGCAGGTGATCAGCGTGAGTTCCGCCACGCCGGAGCGTTCGAGGAGATCGCCGCGCGAGGCGTGCACGACCCGGGTCGCGACGACCTCGTAGTCGCGCACGGTGCCTTCCACGCTCTCGAGGCGGAGCCGATCGCCCGAAGCGAGATCCTGGAGGGCGGCGAAGTGGGTGTCGCGGTGGCCCGCGATCGCCACGTTGTCGGGCTGCTCCGGTCGTGCGCTCGACGAGACGTGCGCTGGACCGAAGGCCATGGCCTCGCCGCTCGCGCCTGCGAGTACGTAGAGCGGCCGCGCGTCGGGCGACAGCCAGAGGCGGGCGATCGGACCCGTGTCGGCCCAGGGCCACGGCCGGGGCGGAGGCGCGCCCGGCTCGGCGAGTCGCCAGGCGCGCTCGATCAGCTGCTGGGCGAGGAGCGCTTTCGCCGGGATCCAGAGGCCGTGACCGAGCGCGAGCGCACTCGCGGCGATCAGCGCGATGGCGGCCGGCCGCAGCCGGCCGCCTCGGTCGGGCCCCCTCATCCGCGCGCGGTCCGTCGGTGCGGTCGGCCGGTCAGCGCGAGCAGCGCGCCGCCCAGGCCGAGTCCGGCGGCGCCGAGCGTGATCAGGAGCGCGGACGGCGTGCCGCCCTGGGGCAGGTGCCCGACCTGGACGAAGGCGCGGGGTTGACCGATCGCGAACCCGGCGAGCGGCGCGGGCCTCCCGTCCGCGGCGACCGGCGGGGTGCCGGGACCGCTCCCCGCGCTCCCCGTCCCGAAGAGCTTCGAGAAGTCCCAGCCGTCCGGGAGCAGCGCCGGTACGTTGCGCGTCTCGGGCGAGGCGTCGACGGGGGCCGTCGGCGTGACGTCGACCGCGACGAGGCTGCTCCATCGCGTCACCAGCTGGTGCCGCACGCCGAGCGCCGCGACCTCGGTCGAGACGTCGTCGATCGAACGGCCCTCCCGCATCGCATTCATCAGGCTCGCGACCTTGCGCCGCGCCCACAGGCGGGACACGCCCGCGTGGTCGGCCCCACCGGCGAGGTCGAGCGCGAGCCTGACGTCCTCTCCGTCGCGGCGACCGTGCACGACGACCCGGGTCGCGCCCTTCGGCAGGCGCGCGGCGACGACGACCGGCTCGCCCGCGTAGACGTCCGGGATCCGTGCGGGCCAGCTCTCGACCCGCGCGTCGCCCCAGTCGACGCGGAGGTCGTGGAGGACCGGGCTGTCGATCTTCTCGAAGAGCGCCGTCATCCTCGGCACGACTTCGGCGGGGTTTCCGATGTAGGTGAAGGTCCCGCGGCCGAACTCGGCCGCTTTCGACATGAAGTGTCCGTTCGGCGCGGACCCGATTCCGACGGTGTAGAGACGGCTGCGCCCCAGCTGGCCTTCGATCGCGGCGAAGAGCGCGTCCTCGTTCCCGACCGCGCCGTCGGTCACGAAGACGACCTGGCGGACGGCGCGGGATTCGCGACCCGGGCGGAGCGCCTGCAGGAGCGCGGGCAGCATCTGCGTGCCGCCCTCCGCTTCGAGCGCATCGACCCAGCGGCTCGCCGCCTCGATCGCATCGGGTGTCGCCGGGCGCGACTCCGGGAAGAGCGTCTGAAAAGTCGAATCGAACTCGATCACGTTGAAGGCGTCTTCGGGTCGGAGCGTGGCGAGGGCTTCGCGGACCGCACGCCGGGCCTGCTCGACCGACGCCCCCGCCATCGACCCGGACGTGTCGATCACCAGGATCGTCTCGCGCGAGACGCGCGCCGAGCGGGTCTCGACCTGGGGCGGCATGACCATCAGCAGCGCGTACTCGTCGCCGTCGACTTCTTCGCGGAAGAGCGCCGCGTCCGGGGCGCGTCCGACGGCCGGCACCCACTCGAGGACGAAGTCCCGATCCGCCTGCGCGTCGGGGTCGTCCAGTCGGACGGTGTAGACGTCGTCGCGCTGGGCGCGCACGACGAGGGGATGGCTCGGGCTCGTGACGGCGTCGAGGGGGAAGCCCGCGTCGATCTTGGCGCGCAACCCGACCGGATTCGAGCGGCCGTCGTCCGGCGCCGCGACCGGCGGCGTGATCCGAGCGGCGTCCGGGACCTCGTCCGTCGCGACGCCCCAGCCCGTCCCGTCGAAGCCGTGGGCGATCGGAGTGCCCGGGACGAAACGCGGTCCGACGACGAGCGGGAAGCGCAGGCTGAAGCGGCCGCGGTCGTAGTGGGCCTCTTCCTGATAGGCGATCGTGACGTCGACCGTTTCGTCCGGACCGAGGTTCGCGATCGACGTCGTGAAGACGTTCGGCCGTTCCTGCTCGACGAGGCTCGCCTTGCGGCCCTCGGACTTCGCCTTCTCGTAGGTCCGTTTCGCGCGGGCCCGCTCCTCGACCCGTCCCGCGATCGAGCGGTCGCCGATCCGCATCGTGAGCGCGTCGACCGCCGCGTCCTCCGGCAGAGGGAAGACGTAGACGCCTTCGACCCAGTCCGTCGTCGGGTTGGTGAACCGCTGGGTGACGCGCGTGCGGACGATCAGTCCCGCGATCTCGATCTCGACGTCCGTCTCGAGCAGCGGCGCTTCGCGGAGGCCCGCCTCGGTCTCGATCAGGAGTCCGCCGGCGCCCATCTCGCCGGGATCGCGGACGGGGCCGAGCTCCCGGGGCGATGCGAAACCCGTGCAGGGTGAAGCGAGCACGGCGATCAGCAGGAGGAAGAGGCGGGGAAGGGGGCACTGGGCTCGCATCGCGTTCTCCGGGCGCAGCTCGGCCGTCGCGGCCGGCGTGCCGCGCGAACGAGGGCCATGCGGATGCCGCAGGGGCCTTCGCCCGGGCCGCGACCGTCGCATCGGGCGCGACGGCCAGTCGTGTTAGGCGAGGCGAATCCGGCGACACCGGGGTGGTTCGGGATTCGGTCGGAAGGACCCCGCCTGGACGAACCCGGTTCTGCGGGCCAGTCAGATGGTGCGGACTGCCGCGCTCGGGGTCGGTGCCGCGTCGGCGTGAGCGGACCTCGGACGGGGGCCGTCGCTGCGAGCAGCAGCGAAGGCAGGGTCGGCTCCGTCGCCGCGAGTGGCAGCGAACCCAGGCTCGGCTCCGTCGCCGCGAGTGGCAGCGAACCCAGGCTCGGTTCCGTCGCCGCGAGCGGCAGCGAGGCGAGCGACGGGTCAGTCGCCGGGCTCGATGCGGTGTCGGGCGATCACGGATTCGAGGAGCGCGTCGAGCACCTCGCCCGACTCGTGGTCGATCTCCTGGAACGCGACGCCTCCGATCGAGAGATCGTCGCCCGTCGCCGGGGCGGACCAGGCGGTGCGGGTCGGAAGGCGGAGCGTGCGACCCGAGAACTCGAAGGCCAGCTCGCCTCGTGCGCCGTCCTCGCCGAGGTCGCCGCCCACGAGACAGGCGCCCCCGAGGCCGACGTCGCGGATCGTCGTCTCGAACTTCCGGTCGCCGCTCGAGAACCGTCCGGCGAGTCGGGTGGGGACGCGAAGGTGGTAGCGGAGCTCGAAGGGGTCGTGGTCGTGGAGGACGCCGGAGATCACGAAGCGGATCGACTCGTCCGGCGGATCGTCCCAGAGCTGCCAGCGTACGCCGTGATGATGGAGCGCCTTGACGACGCGTTCGGCCGGGCGGAGTCCGAAGGGGATGAGCGCGTCCGGTGCGACGCCGAAGCGGGCCGCGAGCTGTGGGACGCGCTCCATGTCGACGTCGGCGGTGAAGAGGACGGCGTTGATCTGGCCGCGGAGTTCCGCGGCGAGGAGCTGGGCCTCGTCGATGTCGCCGGCGTAGTGGACCTCGAAGTCGCGGCCGAGCAGGTCCATGGCGAGCTGCTGGAGCTCGCCGTCGGGCGTGTCGACGATGAGGAGACGACGTTCGGGTTCCACGGGCGCGTCTTCGGTCTGACGACCCGTCAACGTGACGCTCCGACAAACGAATGGGGGCTCCACCGGAAGCCCGGTTCGGGCGTTCCGCCGAGTCGGGCGGCGCCGCGCGCGAGTCGAGCGCCCGAACGAAACGAGGCCCGCGGATGACTCCGCGGGCCTCGTCGGACCGATCGAAGGATCGTCGGGGCGGGGGTTACCCCTGCGCCGAGCCGACGGCCTCCGTGAGCGCCGGGACGATCTCGAAGAGATCGGCGACGACGCCGATGTCCGCCACCTCGAAGATCGGGGCATCGGGATCCTTGTTGATCGCGACGATGAAGTTCGAAGCCTTCATGCCGACGAGGTGCTGGATCGCACCGGAGATGCCGGCGGCGATGTACAGCTTCGGCGCGACGACCTGACCCGACGAGCCGACCTGATAGGGATGGTCGAGCCATCCCGCGTCGACGACTGGGCGGGACGCACCCATCGCGCCGCCCAGGATGTCGGCGAGCGGCTGGATGACCTCCGGGAACTTCTCCGGGTCGCCGACACCGCGGCCACCCGAGACGATCACGTCGGCCTTGGTCAGGTCGACACCCGTCGATTCAGCCACCTTGATCTCGACGAACTTCGCGCCGGCGGACGTGTCGGCCGTGAGGGCCTCCGTGCCGCCGTCGCTCGAGCCCTCGAAGGGCGCGATCGCGCCGGGCTGCATCGTGGCGACGGTCTTGCCGGTGGTCGAGACCTCGGCGTCGAGCTTGCCGTTGAAGACACGGCGGACGAAGTTGTAGCCACCGTCCCCGGCCGAAGCCTTGATGCAGTCGCTGGTGAAGGCGCAGTCGAGACCCGCGGCGATCCGCGGGGCGACGTCCCAACCGGCGGGCGTGTTCGACACGAGGATCAGGTCGGCGCCGGAGGCCTCGGCGGCCGCCTTGATCGCCTTGGTCCAGACGTCGACGTTGTAGTTGGCGGCCGCGGCGTCGTCGAGGACGTACGTCTTGCCCGCACCCTTGCTCGCGAACTCGCTCGCGAGGTCTCCGACACCGGAGCCGACGACGAGGCCGTTGACCTCGGCACCGTCGATGCCCTGCGCGGCCGCGACGAGCTCGTAGCTCGCTTCACGGATCGCGCCGTTCTGAATCTCTGCAACGACGAGTACGGTTCCCATCGTGTTCTCCTTCTTCCTCCGACGGCGCCAGCGCCGTTCTCGGAGGTCTTGCCAGGCCACTCTGTCCTGCCGCCCAGCGTCGCTTCACGCGAGCGCCGGCGGCCCGAGAGCGCGAACGCGCCCTGCGTTCAGAGCAGACCGAGTTCCTTGATCTTCGTCACCAGCTGGCCGACGACCTCGTCCGTCGATCCCGCGAGGATCTCGGCGGTGTCACCCTTCGGCGGCACGTAGATCTTGTTGACCTTGGTCTTGTTCTGCGCGGCGGACGCCGTGTCGGCCAGGCCGAGGTCGGCGAGGGTCTTCACGTCGACCGGCTTCTTCTTGGCCTGCATGATGCCCTTGAGCGACGCGTAGCGGACCTGGTTGCAGCCCGACTGGACGGCGATCAGGCAGGGCTTCGGCAGCTCGACGACCTCGAGCGCGCCGCCTTCGAGCTCGCGCTCGACCTTCACGGCGTCTCCGCTGAAGTCGGTGGCCAGGACGCTCGTGGCGCTCGGGAAGCCGAGGAGCTCGGCGACCATCGGCGGGATCGCCGAGGCGTTGTCGTCGTCGGCCATGAGACCGGCGAAGACGAGGTCCGCGCCTTCTTCCTTGGCGACGGCGGCGAGGATCTTCGCGACCGCGAGCGCGTCGGCACCGGCCGCCGCGTCGTCGTTCACGTGGATCGCGCGGTCCGCGCCCATGCCGAGGGCCGTGCGGAGCGCCTGGGTCACGCGGTCGGGACCGATGGACACGACGACGACCTCGTCGGCCGTGCCGGCGTCCTTCAGCTTGAGGGCCTCCTCGACGGCGTAGGTGTCGTAGGAGTTGATTTCGAACTTGATGTTGTCTTCCTGGATCCAGGTGCCATCACCGTTCACGTCGAGACGTGCGTCCTGATGGGGAACCTGCTTCAGGCACACCATGACCTTCATGGGGGCGAGCCTCCTCTGGCCAGGCGCCGACGGCCCCGACGTTCCCGGAAGAGATGGACTCCCGGAGGAACGGTGGGGGGCGTCGCAACCTGGGCGAAGCGTTGCGAGTTGGGTTTGGGTCTGTCGGGAATCCCGGCGCGGGATGACTCGCCGGAAAATCGAACGCGCGGACTCTAACGCCCGGGGGGCCGGATTTCAACGCGCCGCGGCGCGTCCGACCCCACACGCGGCGTCTTCCGGATCGGGCGGAAGGCGGCTTCTGCCGCGCGGATTCGCGGGGTGGGCGCCTGCCGACTCGAACGTTCGTTCGTCGCGCTCGACCCGGTGCGACGCGGCCGGCCGGGCGGCTCGGTCGGCCGTGAATCAGAACCCCATGAAGGACAGGAACATGTCGACGTCGGCCGCGCGCAGGTAGGGGTTCGTGCGCTTCTGGGATTCCATCGAGTCGTGCCCTTCGGGGGAGTAGAGATGGCCCGGGAAGAGCGTCGTCGAGTCGGGCAGCGCCTTGAGCGTCTCGAGACTCTCGTACATCGCCGCCGGGTCGGCGCCCGGCAGATCCACGCGACCGCATCCGTTCAAGAAGAGCGTGTCGCCGGAGACGAGATGGCCCGCCTGGTCGCGCTCCTCGACGTGGAAGCACTGACTGCCCGGCGTGTGGCCCGGCGTGTGGATCAGTCGGATGCCGACGCCGCCGAGCTCGAGCACGTCGCCGCCCTCGTGCTGGACGAGATCGTTCTCCGACACGCCGGTGACCTTGATCGTGCCCTCGGCCTCGTGTTTGTTCACGTGGATCGGCATCGGGGCGACCTCGAGGAGCTTCGCGAGCCCCTCGATCTCGTGGCCGAAGATCGAGCCGCCGACATGGTCCTGGTGATAGTGCGTGACCAGCGCGCCGACGACTTCGATTCCGTCGCTCGCGGCCTGGTCGAGCAGGCCCTGCACGTCCCAGGCGGGATCGACCACGTAGGCCTTGCGCTGGCTCCGGCTGCCGATCAGGTAGGCGAGGTTCGCCATGTCCCCGACGCCCTGCTGGACGAAGTAGAGATCGCTCTCGGATGCCATGGGTCTGCTCCTCGGCGGGGCGGGGCGGTCGGGGGGTGTGGGGCGGGGCGGTCGGGGGGTGTT